>JAGVAS010000087.1 GCA_020060185.1 Desulfovibrio sp.
AGAGCTGATTACCCCCATAGCGGTGGAAGAAGGCCTTCGTTTTGCTATCCGGGAAGGCGGGCGCACCGTAGGCGCCGGCGTGGTCACCTCTATCACGGAATAATAGATTAATAAAGCAGAAATAATTACTGAAGAAGCAGTATTTTTTCAGATAGAACCGGGGCACCTGCCCCGGTTTTTTATAAAGGGCAAAAGGTATAAGCTTTTAAGAGAGGGGTTATAATAATTGTTTGTCCCCTTGAACTTTTCAGCTTAAAAGTCCCTGATTTGTTTATGTTGACATTGTAAACAATCTGTGATAAATTGAATTTCGTGGTAATAACGAGGTTAAAGGAGTGCTTTTTAACAATGCGTGTCAAAGTAACCCTGGCTTGTACCGACTGCAAGGAAAGAAACTATTCCACTACCAAGAATAAAAAGATTAATCCTGATCGCATCGAATTTAAAAAATATTGTCCCAAATGCACTACCCATACCCTGCATAAAGAGACGAAATAGCTGGCAAATAGCAGTAAACAGCGGGTAACGTAAATTCCTTTTAAGGAGAAGAGAAAAGAATGGAATCTTATGGGAAAAAAGTCCAGCGCTTTCTTCACGATATCAGGATTGAGCTAAAAAAAGTAAACTGGCCCACCAGGCGTGAAATGCTGGTCTTTACCAGTATTGTTATTATTGTTATTCTGGCTGTTGGTATTTTTTTCTGGTTTCTTGATACCGGGTTTACTGCTCTCTTAAAGCTTATTATAAGATAATAATATAATATATAAGGCGAGGAGGAGACGGGAAGCAAAACTCAAGCTTCCTCCTTTTATGGGTGAAAAAGGCTGGTATGTAATTCATACTTACGCAGGTTACGAGAACAAGGTTAAAACTAACCTTGATAAGCGGGTGGAATCCATGGAGATGCAGGATAAAATCTTCAAAGTTCTTGTGCCCATGGAAAAAGAAATCGAAATAAAAAACGGCCAAAAAAAAACAACCATGCGTAAGGTCTTTCCTGGATACGTCCTGGTGGAAATGATCATGGAAGATGATTCCTGGTTTGTGGTGCGTAACACCCCGGGGGTGACCGGTTTTGTAGGTCCGGGTTCCAAGCCTGTTCCTCTCAGTGAAAAGGAAGTGCAACATATCCTCAAGCAGATGGGTATGGATGAGGCCAAGCCCAAACATGATTTTATTGCCAAGGAACAAGTACGGGTTACCAGTGGTCCCTTTAATAATTTTATAGGAACTATTGAAGAGATCCATCCGGAAAGAGGAAAATTAAAAGTAAGTGTTTCCATGTTTGGTCGAGAAACTCCTGTCGAGCTTAACTTCGATCAGGTGGAAAAACTTTAGTATGAAAATAGCGCAGCGTTTGCTGGTGGCGTAGTTCCGGGTTCGCTCGGCAAGTTCTACTACTCATCTCGAGCTTCCGACGACCTCCCCGGTGGAATTCCCGTCCATGGTCATCACCGGCAGCCGACATCCCGTCAGCTGGGTCGTCTCCAGCTCTCGTTTCGCAGTGAACTTGTTTCCTCGCTGCACAAGTCACTCCGCCAACAGCAAAACGCTGCTTCTGTGGAACAATGGCGGGATCTAAACCCGGCCATTTTCATCCGCTTTTGTGACCCGCAGGGTCGTGGCGGTTAGTTTGTTTTTCAAGAGGGGAGGTGTATTTATGGCTAAAGCTAAAAAGATTATTAGTTTAGTAAAATTACAAATTCCAGCCGGCAAGGCAACTCCTGCTCCTCCGGTAGGCCCTGCTTTGGGGCAGCATGGCGTTAACATCATGGCTTTTTGCAAGGAATTTAACGAAAAAACGGCAGGAGATGCAGGGTTAATCATTCCTGTGGAAATAACGGTTTTTGAAGATCGTTCCTTCACCTTTGTTACCAAGACACCCCCGGCCGCGGTGCTTCTTAAAAAAGCCCTGAATATTGAAAAGGGCTCGGGACAGCCTAATAAAGTTAAGGTGGCGACTATTTCCCGGAATAAAGTCAGGGAAATAGCCCGGCAGAAGCTCGAAGATCTTAATGCCACTGACCTGGAGGCGGCAGTAAAGATTATCGAGGGTACGGCTCGCAGCATGGGTGTTGTGGTGGAAGGATAAGAGAGCATAAAGGGTAAGAAAGAATAAAAGAATAAGGGTGTAAAATAAGAGTCTAAAAGCATACAGGTATAAAAAGGGTTCTATTTTGTGGGAGAGATTTTATTTCGCCTGAACCACAAGGAGGTAAAAAATAAATGCCGAAACATGGGAAAAAGTATCTTGAAGCAAGAAATAAAGTGGATCGCAACCAGTACTATGATCCTGCCGAGGCCTTTAATCTGCTTAAAGAAATTGCTGCTGCTTCTTTCGACGAAACCGTAGAGTTGTCTGTCAAGCTGGGGGTTAACCCCAAACATGCCGATCAGCAGGTCAGAGGTGCGATTGTTTTACCCAACGGTACAGGTAAAGAGGTAAAGGTTATTGTTTTCGCCAAAGGGGAAAAGGCCAAAGAGGCGGAAGAAGCCGGAGCTGATGTTGTTGGTGCCGAGGACCTTGCGGAAAAGATCCAGGGCGGATGGCTGGATTTTGATGTAGCTGTAGCAACGCCTGATATTATGGGTGTAGTGGGTAAACTGGGTCGTATTTTAGGTCCCAGGGGTTTAATGCCCAACCCTAAAACCGGTACGGTAACTTTTGATGTAAGCCGGGCCATCTCTGAAATTAAGGCAGGTAAAGTCGAATATCGTACTGATAAGGCCGGAAATATTCATGCTCCCATCGGGAAAGCTTCATTTGCCCAGGAGAAACTGCTGGAAAACTTTTACTCTGTTGTAGAAGCACTTATTAAAGCCAAACCCGCTGCTGCCAAGGGACAGTATCTCCGTAGCATTACCGTGAGCACAACAATGGGGCCGGGGATTAAAATCAATCCCCAGAGGGCTGCAACTCTGGGCAAGGCCTCATAAAAAGCTTGTAAATTATAACTTTAAGGTAATTATTCAGGCATGAGTCGAAGGTCAAAAGTCAAATGTCAAAATAGAACTGGGAACCTTAAACCTTGGACTTTGGACCTTGGACTGAACAGTTACACTTGAAGTATCTATTACCGCAGAAAGCAGGTGCCTTTGCTTAATGGCCGGTGCCGCCTGCCGAGGTAAACCGGGATTTTAAGCTTTTCTTTGTCGAAAAGCCTCCCTCGATTCTGCGGGAGGTCTATTTATTTTACAGGAGGTGAAATCTGTTTTGGGTAACCGCGAAGTAAAAGAGGAAAAAGTGTTGGAGATCAAAAAAGATCTGGACAATTCCAAAGTTATCGTTATAACTGACTACAGGGGATTAACGGTGGCACAGATCAGCAATTTGCGCCGCATGTTGAATGAGGAAGGGGTTAAATATAAGGTAGTTAAAAATACCCTTACCCTCCTGGCTGCCAGGAAGGCAGGCCTTGATAACCTGGAACAGTACTTACAGGGGCCGACAGCTATCGCTTATGGTTATGATGACCCTGTTACCCCTATTAAATTGCTGGTTAAATTCGCCAAGGAAAATGACCGGCTGTCTATCAAGGGCGGGGCTCTGGAAAAGAATGTCTTGGACGAAAGTGAACTGCGGCGCCTGTCAGAGCTTCCTTCCAGGAATGTTCTCCTGGCCGGAACACTCGGCAGCTTCCAGGCACCTCTGGTTGGATTTCTTAACGTTTTACAGGGAAATTTGCGCAACCTGGCTTATGTTCTTGATGCTGTCAGAGAAAAAAAGGAGAGCGCCTAAACTTAAAAACCATAAGGAGGAAAAACGATGTCAAAGGTACAGGAAGTTCTGGAAATTGTTAAAGGAATGACGGTTTTAGAACTGGCGGAGCTGATTAAGGCTTTTGAAGTGGAATTTGGTGTCAGTGCAGCTGCACCGGTTGCCGTCGCGGCCCCCGGAGCACCGGCTGCGGCAGAGGAAGTTCCACAGGAGGAGCAGACTGAATTTGATGTTATCCTGACTTCAGCAGGTGAAAAGAAAATTCAGGTTATTAAGGTTGTCCGCGAAATTACGGCCCTGGGCTTAAAAGAAGCCAAGGCCCTCGTTGACGAAGCTCCCAACCCGGTAAAAGAAAAAATCAGTAAGGAAGAAGCTGAAGATATTAAGAAGAAACTTGAAGAAGCAGGCGCGACCGTAAATATTAAGTAACAAATTAAGATTTTTTTTGGGAAAGGCACCTTCTGGTTCGGTACAGGTGGCGTAAGGCATTTTAAGCAAAACAGCCTTGCGCCATTTTTTTCACCTTAATAAAAATTGTTCTTGACTAGAGTAATTTTCTATGATATTATTAAAAAATGCTTAAACAGGGCGGGTAATTTATTGCCCAGATTAAGGTTCTGAATAAGATTTTTTTAAACGTTAATAATGCCGCAACTATTGTATGTATAATTCCATGTTTAATGGTTAAAACTAGTTAAATGCGGCATTCATTTTTTCTATTTTGGCCACCCTTCTTTTAAGGTCACTGTATATATAATTTTTCCGCAAAAATTTGTTTCCCTGTTAAGAAAATTAAACCGGGGGAGTGATTTTTTTATGTTTAAGGAGGTTGAAGCGGGAAAGAGGAAAAGAAGAAGCTATTCCCGCATCAATGAAATTCTAGACCTTCCTGATTTGGTTGAAATTCAAAAAAGCTCTTACCGCTGGTTTTTGGAGGAGGGGTTACGTGAAGTTTTTCAAGACATTTCTCCTATTAAAGATTTTACACAAAATTTAGTACTTGAATTTATTGATTATTCTCTGGGGGAATCAAAATATTCCATAGAGGAATGCAAAGAAAGAGATGCTACTTATGCTGTTCCTCTAAAAGTACGTATCAGGCTTGTTAACCGTGAGACCGGTGAGGTTAAGGAACAGGAGGTCTTCATGGGTGATTTCCCCCTTATGACTCACAATGGAACCTTTATTATCAACGGAGCGGAACGGGTTATTGTCAGCCAGCTGGTACGTTCTCCGGGAGTTTATTTCAACAGCCAGGTTTTAAACGGCAAACATCTATTTACCGGAACCATCATTCCCAACAGGGGGGCCTGGTTGGAATTTGAAGGAGATATCAACGATGTCCTCTGGGTTAAGGTTGATCGTACCCGGAAAATTCCTGTAACCGCTTTGCTGCGCGCCGTGGGATACGGTACCGTTAACGAAATTATGGAACTTTATGATGGGGATAACCGTATCCTTAATACCCTGGAAAAAGATCATACGGATTCCCGGGAGGACGGTTTACTGGAAATATATAAACGCTTGAGACCCGGAGAACCTCTTAATGTGGAAAATGCCCGCAATCTTTTTGAATCACTCTTTTTTGATCCCAAACGCTACGATTTTGCCAAGGTTGGCCGTTATAAAATCAATAAGAAACTATCCTTAAGAGGACGGTTGATTTATAATGCCCTGGCGGAAGACCTTGTTGATCCCGACAGCGGTGAGGTTCTGGCTGCCAGGGGAACAGTGATTGACGGGACGCTTTATAAACAGATACAGGAACGCCGTATTTACAGGGTGAAGGTATTTAACCAGGATGGTAAAGCCTGTACAGTTATAAGTAACGGCGATGTCCCGTTGCAGGTTAAGCACATGAGCAAAGATGATATTGTGGCTACCATCGGATACTTTTTAAACCTGATGGATGGGCTGGGAAATATCGACGATATTGACCACCTGGGAAACAGGCGCCTGCGTAGCGTGGGAGAACTTCTGCAAAACCAGTTTCGTATCGGCCTTTCCCGTATGGAAAGGGTTGTTCGTGAGAGAATGACTATCCAGGATGTAGAAGCGGTAACTCCCCAGGCACTCATTAATATCAGGCCGGTAATTGCTGCTATTAAAGAGTTTTTTGGCAGCAGCCAGCTTTCACAGTTTATGGATCAGACCAACCCGCTGGCGGAGTTAACTCATAAACGCCGCCTCAGCGCCCTGGGACCGGGAGGCTTAAGCCGTGAACGGGCCGGTTTTGAAGTGCGTGACGTGCACCACTCTCACTACGGCAGAATGTGTCCCATTGAGACTCCCGAAGGTCCCAATATCGGGCTGATCGGCTCCTTGAGCACCTATGCGCGTATCAACGAATTCGGTTTTATTGAAACCCCTTATCGTCACGTAGATAAAGAAAAGCTCATTGTTACCAGCGAAGTAGTTTATCTTACCGCCGATGACGAGGATGAATATATAGTTGCACAGGCTAATGCCCCTCTGGATGAAGAAGGACATTTCCTGGCAAACCGGGTAACCTGCCGCTTCCGTAAGGATACCGTTTTGGTGCCTCCTTCCGAAGTAGATTATATGGATGTTTCACCCAAGCAGCTGGTCAGTGTGGCTACCGCTCTAATACCTTTTCTGGAAAACGATGATGCCAACAGGGCTCTGATGGGCTCCAATATGCAGCGCCAGGCCGTTCCCTTAATACAGACCGAAGCTCCTCTCATAGGTACAGGTATGGAGTATAAATCCGCCCGTGATTCCGGTGTCATGGTTATGACCGAGAACGCCGGCGAGGTCGTTTATGTTTCCAGTACGGAAATCATTATCAGGCGTGAGGATGACCCTGACGGACCCAACAGGATTATCGATGGGCGAACCAGGGAGATTTTTGTGGATAAAGCCAAACTTTATTCCTTTAAAGGTTGTGATATTTACAAGCTGCAGAAGTTCAAGCGTTCTAACCAGGGTACCTGTATGAACCAAAAACCGATTGTCCGAAAGGGACAGTTTGTTTCCAAGGACGAAGTTATTGCCGATGGCCCCTGTACCGACCACGGTGAAATGGCCCTGGGCCGAAATATCCTGGTGGCTTTTATGCCCTGGGAAGGCTACAACTATGAAGATGCCATCCTGATAAGCGAAAAGCTTGTAAAGGATGATGTTTTTTCCTCTATTCATATTGAAGAATACGAAGCGGAAGCCAGAGATACCAAACTGGGACCCGAGGAAATAACCAGGGATATACCTAACGTCGGCGAAGATGCCTTGAGAGACCTGGACGAGCGGGGAATCATCAGGATTGGTGCCGAAGTGCGAGCCGGTGATATCCTGGTCGGTAAAGTTACTCCCAAGGGAGAAACGGAACTTACCGCCGAAGAGAGACTCCTCAGGGCCATCTTTGGTGAAAAGGCCCGCGAAGTGCGTGATACCTCCTTGAGAGTGCCGCATGGAGAGTACGGCATGGTGGTGGATGTAAAGGTTTTTTCCCGGGAGTCCGGTGATGAGCTCTCCCCCGGTGTAAACCAGCTGGTAAGGGTCTTTATAGCTCAGAAAAGGAAAATTTCCGAAGGAGATAAAATGGCCGGCCGGCATGGCAATAAAGGCGTCGTCGCCCGTATCCTTCCTGAAGAAGATATGCCCTTTCTCCCCGATGGTTTTCCAGTGGAGATTATCCTTAACCCGCTGGGAGTGCCTTCACGGATGAACGTCGGACAGGTACTGGAGACCCATCTTGGCTGGGTGGCTAAAGTCCTGGGCATCCATATTGCCTCACCGGTTTTTGACGGGGCACATGAGGGAGATATTTTTGAGGGTTTTGAGGAGGCCGGTTTACCGCTCAACGGAAAAACGGTTTTAAGGGACGGGCGTACCGGTGAGCCTTTTGATAATGAAATTACTGTCGGTTATATTTATATGTTAAAACTTGCTCACCTGGTAGACGATAAAATCCATGCCCGTTCCACCGGTCCATACTCCCTTGTTACCCAGCAGCCCCTGGGCGGAAAAGCCCAGTTTGGCGGGCAGAGGTTCGGGGAAATGGAAGTCTGGGCTCTGGAGGCTTACGGTGCTTCTTATACTTTACAGGAGATACTCACGGTGAAGTCTGATGATGTGGTAGGCCGTGTCAAGACTTACGAGGCCATTGTAAAAGGGGATAATATTCCCGAACCCGGTGTTCCCGAATCTTTTAAGGTTCTGGTTAAGGAACTGCAGAGTCTGGGTCTAAGCGTAAAGGTTTTAAGTGAAGATGCCGGGGAAGTATCTATTCGTGAAGATGAAGAAGAAAATGATTACCTCCTTGATGTAAACATGGATGGGCTTGAGGAAGAGGAGGAGGAAGTGGAACCAACAGAAGAAGAACTGGAAGAAGAAGGAGTATCCCTGCTGGAAGAGGAGGATCTGGAAAAGGTGTCCCTGGAAGCAGAAGATTATGACCTCTACGGCAAGGGAATTAACAGCGATCTGGAAGAACCGGAAGAGGATGAGCTCCTGGAAGTTGAAAGCAGGAAGGTAAAACGTTCCAAAGTAAACAGGCGGTTTGGTGTTGAAGAGGAAGAGGAATTATTTTAAGACACCAACAAACATTTCGGAAGGGGGAAATAGTCCTTGTTGGATGTCAATAATTTTGATGCTTTACAGATAAGCCTTGCTTCTCCGGAACAAATCAGAGCATGGTCTCGCGGAGAAGTAAAAAAACCGGAAACCATTAACTATCGCACCCTTAAACCCGAAAGGGAGGGTCTTTTTTGCGAGAAGATTTTTGGCCCCCAGAAAGACTGGGAATGTCACTGTGGCAAATACAAGCGTGTCCGTTACAAGGGAATTGTTTGTGATCGCTGTGGCGTAGAAGTAACCAGGGCCAAGGTGCGCCGGGAAAGAATGGGGCATATTGAACTGGCGGCTCCGGTTTCCCATATCTGGTACTTTAAAGGTATTCCCAGCCGCATGGGGCTGCTTCTGGATATGTCTCCCCGCGCCCTGGAAAAAATTCTCTATTTTGCGGCATACGTTGTGATCGATCCCGGTGAAACTTATCTCAGTAAGAAACAGCTTCTTACGGAAGCTGAATACAGGGAATACCGGGAAAAGTATGGTGCCCTTTTTTCTGCCGGCAAGGGATTTAAGGCCGAGATGGGCGCTGAAGCTATTAAAAAATTGCTGGAAGAGATTGATCTGGAAGAGCTGTCCAGAGAACTCCGTACAGAAGTAAAAACGAGCAGTGGGCAGAAAAAGGTCCGTGCTATCAGGCGGCTGGAAGTGGTGGAGGCTTTCCGTAAATCCGGAAATTTGCCTGCATGGATGATTATGGAGGTTATTCCTGTAATCCCCCCTGACTTAAGACCCATGGTTCAACTGGATGGAGGACGCTTTGCCACCTCCGATTTGAACGATCTTTATCGCCGTGTCATTAACCGGAATAACCGTTTAAAGAGGCTGCTGGACCTGGGAGCCCCTGATATTATTGTCCGGAACGAAAAACGCATGCTCCAGGAGGCGGTTGATGCCCTTATTGATAACGGCCGGAGAGGACGGCCCGTGACCGGGCCCGGCAACAGGCCTTTAAAATCTCTAAGCGATATGCTCAAAGGGAAACAGGGGCGGTTCCGCCAGAATCTCCTGGGCAAAAGAGTGGATTACTCGGGGCGTTCCGTTATTGTGGTGGGCCCGGAACTCAAACTTTACCAGTGCGGGCTTCCCAAGGAGATGGCTCTGGAGTTGTTCAAGCCCTTTGTTATGCGCAAACTTGTAAAAGAGGGTTTTGCCCATAATATCAAGAGCGCCAAAAGAATGGCGGAAAAGGTTCGTCCCGAAGTCTGGGACGTCCTGGAAGAAGTTATCAAGGATCATCCCGTTCTTTTAAACAGGGCCCCTACACTGCACCGTCTCGGCATTCAGGCTTTTGAGCCCGTTCTTGTTGAGGGGAGGGCAATCCAAATTCACCCCCTGGTATGTACTGCCTATAACGCTGACTTTGACGGTGACCAGATGGCGGTTCACGTTCCCCTCTCCGCTGAGGCGCAGGCTGAAGCGCGTATTTTGATGCTTTCAGCCCGGAACCTTTTAAATCCCAAGGATGGACGTCCCGTGGTTACACCTACACAGGACATGGTTCTGGGAATTTATTATCTGACTATCGAAAAGGAAGGTGCTGCCGGCGAAGGGAAATTTTTTGCAAATCCTTACGAGGCGGTTATGGCCTATAATCACGGCCATATCGAATTGCAGGCCCGTAT
This sequence comes from Desulfovibrio sp., assembly GCA_020060185.1. GTDB lineage: Bacteria > Bacillota > Dethiobacteria > DTU022 > UBA8154 > UBA9862. The sequence goes on from JAGVAS010000087.1 coordinate 9,934, forward strand.
TCTTGTGGACGTTTCCGGTTTTAAAAAACCCAATTTACAGCTGGCCAACGATAAGGGGAAAAGAAAATTTTTAATCACTACTCCCGGCAAACTGGTTTTTAATGAAATTTTCCCGGACGATTTTCCCTATATCAATAATGCCGACATAGAAACACCTTTACAAAAAGATCACCTGTATCTAATTGAAGACCATACCATCAGTAAAATACGGGAAAATTTAGGGGGGCTTTCCTTTAATAACGCTATTAAGAAAAATTATATGGTTTATCTTATCTCTCTTTGTTACCGTAAGTACGGCAGTACAAGAACTACAGAAATACTCGATCAGATTAAGAAACTGGGTTTTAAATATGCTACCAAAGCAGGGATAACCATAGGTATAGATGATATTGTTGTCCCGGAGGCCAAGAAGGATACTCTTCAAAAGGCTGATCAACAGGTAGAAGAAATAGAAAAGCAATACCGCCGGGGCTTTATTACCGCTGAAGAGCGCTATGACCGTATCATCGAAATCTGGCACAAGGCCAAGGATTTAATCTCTAACGCCCTTATGCAGGGGTTCGACAGGTTTAACCCCATTTATATGATGTCCCAGTCAGGAGCCCGCGGTAACGAATCCCAGATTACACAGCTGGCCGGTATTCGCGGCCTTATGGCCGACCCCACGGGAAGAATTCTCGATTTACCCATCAAGGCCAATTTCCGTGAGGGGCTTACCGTGCTCGAATACTTTATCTCAACACACGGGGCGCGTAAAGGGTTGGCCGATACTGCTTTAAAAACTGCAGATTCGGGTTATTTGACCCGCCGCCTGGTAGATGTGGTCCAGGATGTTATTGTCAGGGATAAAGACTGTGGAACAATGCAGGGTGTTACTGTGGATGAGCTTAAAGACGGTGATGATGTCATTGAGGATCTTACGGAACGTATCGTGGGCCGCTTTGCCCTGGAGGACATCTTCCACCCGGAAACCGGGGAAATTCTGGCCCGGGCTGATGAGCTCATTGATGAGGATCTAGCCGTCAAAATCGTAAATGCGGGCATAAAACAAGTTAATATTCGCTCTGTAATTACCTGCAAGTCCCGTTTTGGAGTTTGTATCAAGTGTTACGGCCGCAACCTGGCTACAGGCCAACTGGTGGATGTGGGAGAAGCAGTAGGTATAATTGCGGCTCAATCTATCGGAGAACCGGGGACCCAGCTTACGATGAGGACTTTCCATACCGGGGGTGTGGCTGGCGACGACATTACCCAGGGTTTACCGAGGGTAGAGGAGCTTTTTGAAGCCCGAAAACCCAGGGGGCAATCGCTGATCAGCGAGATTTCCGGCAGGGTAGAGCTAAGAGAGACGCGCAACAAGCGGGAAATCAGGATTTATTCCCCCCATGGTGAAGTAAAAACCTACCAGGTGCCTTACGGCGCCCGCTTGAAAGTTAAAGAAAATGAAATGATCGAAGCCGGCGAGGAGCTGACCGAGGGCTCTATTAACCCTCATGACTACCTGAAGGTTAAAGGAATCAGGGGTGTGCAGCTCTATCTTATCCAGGAGGTGCAGAGGGTGTACCGGCTCCAGGGCGTGGATATAAACGATAAGCACATTGAGGTTATTATCCGCCAGATGCTGAAAAAAGTTAAAATCGAGGACCCCGGAGATACAGAGCTGTTGCCCGGGAGCCTGGAGGATAGTTTTACCGTAGAAGAAGTTAACCGGAAAATTGTGGAGAATGGAGGCAAACCAGCTGTTGCCAGGCCGGTCCTGCTCGGCATAACCAAGGCCTCTCTTGCTACGGACTCTTTCCTCTCTGCAGCCTCCTTCCAGGAGACTACCAGGGTTTTAACGGATGCTTCCATTAAAGGAAAAGTTGACCCGCTCCTGGGGTTAAAAGAAAACGTTATCATCGGCAAACTGATTCCTGCCGGTACGGGAATGTCCCGTTATAGAAATATAAGGATTGTACCCATAAGGGATTTTGAGGGTAAGATTTTTTATGCGGAACCCCAGGGAACCCTTGCCGGTGCTGCTATCCCTGCAGCAGCGGAGCAAGATGAAGCTGCCGATAACGGAGAAAAATACAAGGTGGCTGCCGCACCGGAGGAACCGCTGTTAAAGTATGGGGATGTCACCGATCCGGGCTAAAATATAATTGACAATTGTTTCTGGCGGTGCTAAAATAGCTAAGTGTGCTTCTTTTTAGACAAAACCTTCGATGATTGTAAAAGGAGGAGGGAGTCTGTAATGGCACTTGACGAGATTAAAAAAGCCAGAAAAATTGTTGTGGGAATGCGGCAAACTGCCAAAATGGTGGAAAATGGCTCGGCCTTGGCTGTGTATATCGCCAGGGATGCCGAGGAAAAAGTTATTTTTCCGGTGGCCCAGTCCTGTAAGGAAAAAGGTGTGCGGGTTTATTATGCCGACACTATGGCTGAACTGGGTAAAGCCTGCAACATCAGGGTAGGAGCGGCTATGTGCGCGATCATAGAAAAATAGCCTTCTCAAGGAAGGAAGGGAGGTGTTGTTGGTGCCTACGTTAAATCAGCTGGTACGAAGAAACAGGACACAAATTATCAGGAAATCGACTGCGCCGGCGCTGGAAAGTTCTCCACAAAAAAGAGGGGTTTGCACCAGGGTTTCTACGACAACTCCTAAAAAACCTAACTCGGCCCTGCGTAAAATTGCCCGTGTTAGATTGACCAACGGTACTGAAATTACAGCATATATACCGGGAATCGGGCATAACCTGCAGGAGCACTCCGTGGTTCTGGTCAGGGGTGGCCGTGTCAAGGACCTGCCCGGAGTAAGATATCACCTCATCAGGGGGGCACTTGATGCCGCCGGTGTAAGCAATAGAAAAAAAGGACGTTCCAAATATGGAACAAAGAGGCCTAAAGCATGATTTGGTCAAAAGTCAAATGTCAAATGTCGGGACTGAATAAAGTCAAATGTCGAAAGTCAAAAGTCGAAGGTCTTTTTAGATGACTTTTGACCTTGGACTTTGGACCTTAGACTGAATAAAAAAGGAGGGGTGAGTTTTGCCGAGAAAAGGCCCTGTTACCAAAAGAGAAGTACTGTCTGACCCCATTTATAATAATGTACTTGTCAGCAAATTTATTAATAAGCTCATGTATGACGGGAAAAAAGGTGTAGCCCAGTCAAACTTTTACGGAGCCATGGATATTATCAGGGAGAAAACAGGAAGGGAACCGCTGGAGGTATTTGAAACCGCTGTGCGTAACGCCTCGCCGGTTTTGGAAGTCAAACCACGGCGTGTGGGTGGTGCCACCTACCAGGTACCGGTGGAGGTTAACAGTCACCGCAAGCTTATCCTGGCGATAAGATGGCTGGTTAAAAATGCCCGGGCCCGGGGAGAAAAAACGATGGCCCAGAGGCTTGCTGCTGAGCTGATAGATTCGGCCAATAATACCGGTACTACTATCAAGAAAAAAGAAGATACTCATAAAATGGCCGAAAGTAATAAGGCCTTTGCCCATTACCGCTGGTAAAGTGTTTTCGTCAGTACGCCAGGTACTTTGAAGGAGAGTATTTTTATGGATTTAACTCAAACAAGGAATATAGGTATTATCGCACATATTGATGCGGGAAAAACCACAACCACCGAACGTATCCTTTTCTATACGGGTAAGGTGCACAAGATTGGCGAGGTGCACGATGGAGCGGCTACCATGGACTGGATGGTGCAGGAACAGGAAAGAGGCATTACCATTACCTCAGCTGCTACTACCTGTTTATGGAAAGGGGCACGTATTAATATTATAGATACACCAGGACACGTGGACTTTACTGTAGAGGTAGAACGCTCCTTGAGGGTGCTGGATGGCGCCATTGGCATTTTTTGTGCCAAAGAAGGAGTAGAGCCTCAGTCAGAAACTGTCTGGCGCCAGGCAGATAAGTACGGTGTTCCCCGCATAGCTTATGTAAACAAAATGGATATTTCCGGCGCTGACTTTTTTAACGTCCTGCGCATGATGCGTGCCAAACTTAAAGCCGCTGTTATCCCTGTTCAGTTGCCTATCGGTGTGGAGGAAGGATTCAAGGGCGTGGTGGATTTGATACGCTTTAAGTCGATCTTCTACTTGGATGACTTGGGGACACGCAGCGATGAAATGGATGTACCGGAGGAGATGCGGGAACTGGCGGAGCACTACAGGGAGAGAATAATTGAAACACTGGCCGAAGTTGATGAAGGTATCATGGAAAAATACCTTGAAGGCCAGAAGGTGACCGAGGAGGAAATTTATAAAGCCCTCCGCCAGGCCACGATCAAAAATAACTTCGTTCCTGTGCTCTGCGGCACCTCGTATCGTAACAAGGGAGTACAACCGCTGCTTGATGCCGTTGTTCGCTACCTGCCTTCTCCCCTGGATATTCCCCCGATAAAGGGCAACAGGCCGCATAACGAGGAGATTATCGTTCGCCATGCAGATGAAAAAGAACCTTTTGCCGCTCTGGCTTTTAAGATTATGAGTGACCCCTATGTCGGCAAGCTGACTTTTTTCCGTGTCTATTCCGGGACACTTTCCACCGGTTCCTATGTTTATAACTCCCGCAAGGGCGTAAAGGAACGCGTGGGCCGTATCCTGAGGATGCATGCCAATCACAGGGAAGAACTCGAAAATGTCTCTGCCGGCGATATCGTGGCTGCCGTAGGTTTAAAGAAGACAACCACGGGAGACACCCTTTGCAGTGAAAGCGACCCCATCGTCCTTGAAAATATCAAGTTTCCCGAACCGGTTATATCTGTGGCTATTGAGCCCAAAACTAAGGCTGACCAGGAGAAGATGTCTCTTTCCCTGCAAAAACTTGCGGAGGAAGATCCCACCTTCCAGGCTGCGTCCGATGAAGAAACGGGCCAGACAATCATATCCGGAATGGGAGAGCTGCACCTGGAGATCATCATCGATCGCCTCCTGCGGGAGTTTAAGGTGGGAGCCAACGTGGGACGGCCGCAGGTAGCTTATAAGGAAACTATTTTAGCCAGTGCCCGGTCTGAAGGAAAGTTCATACGCCAGACGGGAGGCCGGGGACAATATGGCCATGTCTTAATAGAGATTGAGCCTCTGGAGAGGGGTAGTGGTTTTGCCTTTGAAAACAAGGTCGTGGGAGGGACCATACCCAAGGAATTTATCCCTGCTGTGGAAAATGGTGTTAAAGAAGCTCTTACCAGTGGCGTTCTGGCCGGTTACTCGGTTGTGGATGTAAAAGTTTCTTTACTGGATGGCTCTTTCCACCAGGTCGATTCCTCGGAACTTGCTTTTAAGATTGCTGCTTCCCAGGCCTTTAAGAAATGCATGTCCCTGGCCAAACCTGTACTCCTGGAACCCATTATGAAGGTGGAAATTATGGTGCCGGAGGAATATATAGGTGAGGTTATTGGAGACATTAACTCCAGGCGGGGCAAAGTGGAAGGAATTGAACCTAAAGGAGGCAGCCAGGTGATCAGATGTTATGTGCCTCTCTCTGAAATGTTTGGTTATGCTACGGATCTTCGTTCCCATACCCAGGGCCGGGGGACTTACTCCATGGAGTTCTCTCATTATAACGAGCTCCCGGCTAATATAGCTGAAAAAATTGTAAGCAGGACTTATGTTTAACTTTTGTAACTAATCAGGAGTCAGGAGTCAGGAGTCAGAGTGAGAGAACCGGCTAAAACATTTGAAGACTTGCTGGTATGGCAGAAGGTGCACTTATTCGTGCTTGCGGTTTATCGTCTATCCGGGGCGTTTCTGAAGTATGAAGGATCTTGGATACGGTGATATTTCCGAAACCAAATTTCTTTTGCAAACGGTTAGTAAATTGCTGGAAGCATATTCTCGGGGCATTCTGAATTCTGACTACTGAATTCTGGTACCTGAATATCAAATCATTTTTAATTAAATTAAGGGGGTTGCATGAAAGTGGCCAAGAAGAAGTTTGAGAGGACCAAGCCTCATGTGAATGTAGGGACGATTGGGCATGTGGATCATGGTAAGACGACGTTGACCTCGGCGATTACCT
>JAGVAS010000189.1 GCA_020060185.1 Desulfovibrio sp.
CTTTGAAAGCAAAGAGCAAATCTTTCTTACAATATTACATCGAGGAATTGATTCATTATTAAATGGTGCTCTAAATGTTGTTAACAAACAGTTATCTCCCCGGGAAAAATTACGAGGAGTAATTGAAAATCATCTGAGGCACATCATGGAAAATAATAATTCACTCGTTATATTTATGCAGGAAAGGGAAAATATACCTTTAGGGGAAATACAAGGTTATTTGGAAAAACGAGATCAATACGAACAAATTCTAAGAAATATCCTGGAAGAAGGAATTAAAAAAAATGAATTTCCGGAATTAGACGTCCGTTATACAGTCTTTGCCATTTTAGGAATGTGCAACTGGGTCATTCACTGGTTTAATCCAACAGGGACAAACACTCCAGAAGAAATTTCTAAATATATGGCCTCGTTAATCTGCGATCACTTTCTTGTCAAACGAAAATCTTGTGAGAATGATAACTAATTTTTATTTATTTTTCTAACAAACTGCAAATCGCATCCCCATAAATATTAAGTCCATTAGGGCAGAAACATTTATTTTTACAATCCCGGCAATGCATAATCCCAAGAGTATGGGCCTGTTGAAAACGATCTTTACTATTTCGGGGATCAAATTGTAACTGGGCAAGTTTTACAAATAAAAAAGGGCCGCCAAAGTTTCTACTGCCAAAATCATACCTTGAACAGGTCGAAAGACAGGAAAGGCACTCTGCACAGCTGCGTAATCTTGCCCCACGTTCAGGTTCAACTGCTGTTTCCACATCTGCCTCTTTTTTTTCAATATAAAGGCCGTACTTTTTCAAATCATCAAAAAAACTCTTGCGATCAACTACCAAATCCCTTATTACAGGAAGCTTTGATAAAGGGCCAATGCGCATTCCCTCTCGCAAGTAGGTATGACATGCCATACGGGGTTTTCCATCTATCTCTAAGGCACAAAGCCCACATCTCTTATATCTGCAACCATAACGGAAAGCAAGGGAGGGATCGATATTTTCCTGAATATAGATTAAGGCACCGAGAACAGTATTTTTTTCTTCATAAGGTATAGTATAGATACGCCAGGAAGGGGAATCGTCTTTTTGCGGATCATAGCGGAAAATTTCCAGGGACACTTTACTGGACATCAGTTTTCACCACCTCTGTACGGAACTGCATTTTGTTTTTATTTTTTGATATAATTATATTTCGACGCCAGTTTTCTTCATCTTTTTCTCTAAAATCAAGGCGAAGGTGTGCACCCCTCGTTTCCTGGCGCATTAAAGCGGACTCTGTAATCATCCTGGCAACCTTCAACATATGTTTTAGCTCTATAGTGTGTAATATATCCTTGTTATAAGATATTTGGGGTGTTATTTGTAAATCCTTGGAGGCCTCTTCTATCTCTTCTATCTCTCTTAGGGCTGCACGCAAGCCTCTTTCTTCCCGGGCGATACCTACGTTTTCCCACATTGTTTTTTGCAAACGCCGCTGTAATCTAATTGGATTAAACGATCCTTTTCGGCCTCTAAGCCCGGTAATACTCGCCGCAACTTCCTCATCTCCGGAAAAATCAAATTCCTGTCTTTTACATTCTCTTGCTGCTGCTTCGCCAGCCAGATATCCAAAAACAAAAAGCTCTGCCAGAGAAACAGACCCTAAGCGATTAGCTCCATGAATACCGCCCAAAACCTGCCCTGCTGCATATAAACCTGGGACACTGCTTTGCCCTGTTGTATTAACCTTTATCCCACCCATAAAATAATGAGCCGTGGGAGCTACATCCCAGGGTTTTTCCCAGTGGTAGGCATCTTCACCATAAGCAAAGCGCACTACTTCCAGCTGACCCCTTTCTTTTCTAACTTTCCACATGCGTTTCCCTTCCGCCAAAGATAGGTTGGGACTTAGATCAAGAAGCAGGCCGCCATGCTCAGTGCCTCCACCATTAGAGAGTTCAACTGCCATGGCATTAGTTACTTGGGCACGAGTCATTGTTCCTAGGCTTTCCAGGATGATTTTACCCTTACTGTTACGAAGGATGCCTGCCGGTGCCGCAAGACTAGGTTCACCGACATATACACCACACATGGAAGCGGGATAAGTAAGAGCAAAAGGCATAAACTGAACCTGTTCCATATCTATCAATTCAGCCCCCACCTCATAAGCCAGAGCATAGCCATCACCGGTTACCCCTGCGTTACAGTCAGTGTGCGGGTAATAAAGCCATCCGGCACCACCAGTAGCCAAGACTACTGCCCCGGACTGGAATAATAATACCTCGCCCCGGCAGAGGTCAAAACATACTGCTCCTGTTACACGTTTGCCATTGAATAACAGGTTACAGGCAATAACCTCCTCAAACACTCGGATACCAGCCCTTGCAGCTCCGGCTCTTAAGGAATTCCCCATACTAATTCCCCCGCCCGGGGGACATCCAATAGTACGCGGCAAAGAATGCCCACCTAATAGAAAGATAACCTCTTTACCAAATTTCCCATCTTTGTTCCTTTCAAAAAGATGACCATAACTTTCCAATAATTTCAGACCATACGGGGCCCATTCTGCCATGATATGTACAAGTTCGGGATCGTTTAAGTTTTCGCCCCCTTTTATAAGATCCTTGTAGAAGTACTGCCAATCGTCACCCTCAACGACTCCGGGACAAGACATAAGCCCCATTGAAATACGAGTATCCCCGTATCCCAAAGGCTCCTTGGAGACTAAAATTACATCAGCCCCCTGTTCCGCGGCTGTTATCGCCGCTGTAATACCTGCCCCCCCACCACCCAGGCATAAGATATCGCA
>JAGVAS010000017.1 GCA_020060185.1 Desulfovibrio sp.
AATATCCATGTTCATTTTCCTCTAAATCTCTTTTCCATATTACCGCCCTGGCAAAAGTACGGGTTGTTTCCTTTATAACTACCTGCACTTCCTCTCCTACCAGTTCCCCTCCTCCTTCAATATCCAGAATGTATCCGTGAAGCCTGGCAATTCCATGATCAGGATTAGTGGAATGGGGTTCTTCCACTACTACACGGTAAATGCCCCCTTCTTCAACTGGTAAAGCGTGCCTTGCCACCTCGTGCAGGGGCCCCGACATTAAAATATTATATTTTTCCACATGAAGGTTGTCTGAACCGCGAATGAAAATATTTTTCCCCGTGGTTGATTCCAGTTTTTTTAAATATGTTCCCCCGCTACCGATAAGTAAAGCAGCAACTTCGCTGTTCATTTCTACAAGAATTGCTTCTACATCTTCACGGAGTAAGATTTTCTTTAGCTCCCTCTCCACCTTACTGCTAACTGCTTCCGGTGAGAGGGTTTTCCCTTTTCCATGACAGTAAGCACAGGGCTGTTGCATTACCGCCGAGAGACCCTGCTTAACCTTTTTCCTGGACACTTCTACCAACCCAAGAGAAGTTATTCCGAGAACCTGGCTTTTGGTACGATCCTTATTCATTTCCTGCTTGAACTTTTCTAAAACCCGCTGCCGGTTTTCCTGTGAACTCATGTCTATAAAATCGATGATAATAATGCCGCCAATATCTCTTAAACGTATTTGCCGGGCGATTTCTTCTACGGCCTCCAGGTTCGTTTTTAAAATGGTTTCCTCCAGATTGCTCTTTCCCGTATATTTTCCGGTATTAACGTCAATTGCCGTAAGAGCCTCCGTTTCATCAAATACCAGATAACCTCCGCAATTTAACCAAACCATGCGGTTTAAAGAATGTTCGATTTCCTCTTCGATCTGGAAGTAATCAAAAATAGGCTCCCTTTTATCATAATAAATTACTCTGCCTTTAAGATGTGGAGAGAGGTAATCCAAAATTTCCAGAATCTTGTAATATTCCTCTTCGTTATCGATAATTAACTGCTCAACATGATCATTAAAAAGATCTCGAACGATACGGTAAATAAGCGCTAGATCACGGTAAAGCAAGGCAGGTGCCTTTACTTTTTTAAATGAATTGTTAATGTTTCCCCAGAGACGCAAGAGAAATTGCAGGTCATTTTTCAGGCTCTCTGTATCTGCACCTTCGGCAGCTGTCCTGATAATTACACCTGCATTAGGCGGGCGCAAATTCTCCATTTCCCTTCTAAGCCTTTCCCTTTCTTCCTGGGATTCAATACGTCTGGATACACCCACATAATTTAAACCGGGCATGAGAACCAGGTAACGTCCAGGCAGGGTAATATGGCCTGTAAGGCGGGCTCCCTTGCTGCCAAAAGATTCTTTCATAACCTGAACCATAACTTCTTCTTTCACATGCAAGAGGCGCTGTATTGGCATTTTCCCCCCGTTTGTTTCCTCGCCTCTGGGTTGGAGTATCTCGTCTACATAAAAAAAAGCATTTTTTTCCTCCCCAATATTTACAAAGGCAGCCTGCATACCTGGAAGAACATTTTCCACCGCACCCTTATAAATATTGCCGATCAGGCGCTGGTGCAGCGGCCGTTCAAAATATATTTCCACAACTTTTCCATCTTCCAGCAAGGCAACCCTTGTTTGTTTAGGATCGTAGTTGATAATTATTTTTTGTTCCATAAAAATACCTCTTTATTATTAGATAGTATGAATCCGTGTTTGCTTCCCTTAAAAATATTTTCACAGGTAGTATACGGAGCAAATACCTTCCGGATTTTTCAAAGTGCCCCCTTCGAATATGAAAAGGTCCTGCCGAAAAACCTTTATTTTGGAATCCTCGTCCAGGGGTAACAATTCCAGTACTTCCTGCGGTCGCACTCCCCCCTTACTACCGGTAGCAAGAAGCATTAGCAATGCGCCCTTCCCCTCAACGTCTTTTACTTTCAGGTCATAAATAAAAGGTCTTATATCTACTTTTTTAACGTTTTTCTTATCCTGCCGCACTTTTATAAGTGTGTCCGCTTGGAGAATGCCTGTAAGGGCCTGCGGCAGGTCAGGAGGAACAGCAGGCAAATCTGCAACATAAAGAGCGGCGCTAACCACTGAAGAAATGGGGGGCTGGCTAATTTCGACTGTTTTTATTTTTTTAATTTTTAGCCCGGGGGGGAACTGTTCATTAAAAGATTTTTTTAATTTTTGTTCCTCCCAGGGTTCACTTAAATAAAGATCCAGGTATTCATTTTTCCCCTCCATACCTACAGCCAGAGGAGCGAATGTAAGCTTCGGCTGTGGGTTAAAACCCTGACTATATGCTACCGGAACACCGGCGCGTCTTAGGGCACGAATAAAGGTACGTATTAAATCCAAATGGGAAAGAAACTTTATATCCCCCTCTTTGGAAAAGCATAATCTATAATGGTACACCTTTTTTCACCTGCCTGAAAGGACAGTTTTCCAGGCCGCATCCCACACAGCCTCTTTCACGGCAATCGCCTGTAATTTCCTCTTTTAGAGCCCTTTGATATTCCCTTAGCAAAAATTCTCTGGATAAGCCTGTATTGATGTGATCCCAGGGAAGATGTTCGTCCAAACCCGGTTTGTACTGGGCATATTTTTGCGGTTCAATTCCTTCACCGTCAAAAGCCTTTTCCCAAAGGGAAAAATTGAAACTGTCGCTCCAGGCATCAAGCCTGCTACCCATGGCATAAGCCCTTTCTAAAACTGATGCTAAGCGCCTGTCCCCCCGGGCAAAAACCGCCTCCAAAAAACTCATTTTCGCCTCATGCCATGTAAAGTCTACCCCTTTTAACTTTCGAAGATGTTTACGTAAAAACTCCTGGCGTAGTCTTATTTCCGGGAGTTCCAGCTGGGGTTCCCATTGAAAAGGAGTATGCGCCTTGGGAACAAAAGTGGAGGCACTTACGGTTACCTTAAAAGCATATTTTCTACCTCCAGCCGTATGGCAAAGATTAACTATTTTTTGTACCAATCTTGTTAACTCCTCAAGGTCTTCCTCTGTTTCTGTGGGAAGGCCAATCATAAAATATAGTTTAATATGGCTTCTTCCCGAAGAAACTGCCTGGGCCGCCGCTTCCAGGATTTCCTCCTCGGTAACCTTTTTGTTAATAACATTTCTTAAGCGCTGAGAGCCTGCTTCAGGGGCAAAAGTTACACCCCCGCTTTTGTTAACCCTATCGGCCAGCCGGAGAGCAAAAGCGTCGGCCCTTAACGAAGGCAGGGATAATTTTACATAATTTTTCCCAAACTTTTGTTCCAATTCCTCTAGAAGCCCTTCTATACAGGAGTAATCGCTGCTGCTAAGGGAAGAAAGAGAAAGTTCTTCAAAGCCCGTACTGCCAATAATACTACCCGCCAGTTCCTTTAATCTTGACACCGTGCGCTCCCGAACCGGCCTGTAAATGTACCCTGCCTGGCAAAAACGGCATCCTTTAGAACAACCTCTGAAAAGTTCCAAAACCGCTCGATCATGTACTACATCCACATAGGGAACCACAAAAGATTCGGGATAAAAAGCATTCTCCAGATCCGGAACCGTTCTTCTCTCAATTTTCAAAGGGGCATCTTTCTCCAGGATCTTCATCTCGTAAAATTTTCCCTGGAAATAAAGGGGTTCATAAAAAGAAGGAACATAGATACCGGGAATACGGGCAATTTTTTTAAGAAAAGTTTTCCTCTCTCCCCTATTATGGTTATCTTTCCAGTGTGCAAATTCCTGGAGTATCTCCGGCAAAATCTCTTCCCCGTCACCAATAACAAAAAAGTCAAAGAAGGGAGCCAGGGGCTCGGGATTCAAAACTCCCGGTCCACCTCCAATGACAAAAGGATCCCCTCCTTTTCTTTTATCACTGTGCAAAGGTATTCCGCCAAGATCAAGCATATTCAAAATAGTAGTATAACTCAGCTCATACTGAAGAGTAAAACCGATCAAATCAAAACTCTTAAGAGGAGTACGGCTCTCAAGACTAAAAAGGGGTTTTTTCTCCTTTCTTAGAACATCTTCCATATCCCTGGCAGGGGCAAAAACCCGCTCCGCATAGAACTCTGGCTTTTTGTTTACAAGAGCATAAAGGATTTTTAAACCCAGGTGAGACATCCCTACCTCATATAAATCAGGAAAAGCCAGAACCAGGTGTACTTTTACATCCTCTAGTTTTTTATAGACAGCGTTTATTTCCCTGCCAAGGTATCTGGCAGGTTTACGCACTTTTTCTAACAGGCTGCTTATATCGATTTCCGTCAACAAGTCTCAACCCTTTCTTAGACGGGTTACTCTTATTATAACCCAAAAAGTTCCAGTTTAAAATGATTTATTTTCTTATCAAGCCTCTTAACGGTACATCCATTCCCTTTTGTAGGGCTGCTTCAAGTATCTGGCTTTCCGATAACAATTCCAGAACGCGACAAGTCTGGTTAAGAACAATAACCTGGTGATACCTTGTAGGTTTAAAGCGTTTTAATACCTCCAGTACTGTTGTGCTTTCCATCGCTACCAGTTGCTCGCTTTTAAGAACCCTGAATTTTTTTAACATTTTTTCCTTGCGCAGTAGGTACCGTAGAAAAACATACACTGCTGACTGTTGTTCACGTCCTGCGGCATAGTATAAAAAGATACCCATTAAGGAAAGTGAAAGGCTCATGAAATCGTAATAGGATAACAAAATTCCAAATATCGTAAAAAAAACTCCCAGGCACTTACCGCAGGAAGCAGCGATTTCAGTTGCTTTAAATAAACCCACTCGTGTGCTTAAAGAAGCTCTGAGAAGCCGGCCACCGTCAAGGGGAAGGCCGGGAAGCA
>JAGVAS010000007.1 GCA_020060185.1 Desulfovibrio sp.
GAATTTCATCCCCTGCAAATTCTTTTATTTTTGTTCCACCTTCCAGTAAAAAAGAAGGTGATTTTGGAGTTAATTTTATATTGTTGTAGTTATTTTTATTATGATCGTTTGCCAGGTATCTCTGAGTTAAATCACCTGACTCCACCCTCTGCATGGTGCTGATAAGTTTCTGCAGGGGTTTTTTAATCGTTTGAGCCAGAAAAAATGCAATAATTACTGCCAGGAGAACGCTAAAAATTGCAATCAATAGAAAAATACTGACGGTATCTTGTTTTGTTTGTAAAAAAGGAGCTTCAGGTATACCGACATATAACATACCCACCACGTCACCCTGATTATCAAAAATGGGATCGTATGCGGTTAAATACCATTCATCAATGATAAATGCTTTCCCCAGGTAACGTTTACCCTGGTCCAAAACAACACCGGCAACTTCCTCAGAAACTCTTGTACCTATGGCTCTCTCACCATTTTTCAACCGAACTGAAGTGGCGATACGTAAATCATCTAAAAAGATAGTTGTTTTTACTTTTAGTAACTCTGTAATTTCATCTACAAAATTAAAATCTCGATTTAAAAGCTCTCCGCCAAAAAGGGATGCAATAATTTCATTTTCATCGTTATAAATAGGAACTGAGCCTGCTATTGCCAGCCCCCTTTTTTCTTCACTTATTCCGTTGTACTGCCTGGCTTCAGGAGTATGGACAATCTGAATGCGGGCTTGCTCCACCAGTCCTTCCAGGGCTAAAAAATCTTCATCTAATACGATTACCCCTTTTTGAAGCTCTCCTTTCAGGGACCTGTTAATAAAATAGTTATTAATACTGTTGCCAGCAGGAAATTTATTGTTTGCACTGGCAATAATCTTTCCGGACTCTCCAATGATACTTACAAAACTCAATCCCTTGTTTTCTTTCAATTCTATTAACAAGTCCCGTAAAGCTGGGTCATTAGTATCAATCATCTCATGCAATTTATAGTTGTTGGCAATAAAATTAAGATAAAAAAAATTGTGATCCACTCTCCGGTAGAACATCCTGCATAAAGCATTAAGATCTTTGTTTATGGTAACCTCGGCCTTTTGTTCAACTTCTGTATAAAAAAGCCTGATAGCCATATATCCGGTAATAAGAATTATAATTAGAATAACAATAACAAAGCCTAAAAAAAACTTTTGCCAGATATTTAGTTTAAATTTTATCATTTCTTTTAAACCTCTTCTATTTCTGTTTGATTATGTCTAACCAGGCATATTCCTGTGGTACAGCCCATGTTGGGAAATCCTGCAGCATAACACCATACCGGGAATAATCAATAGAATCCAGTAGATTAACATATTCTGGGAAGGGGGGTCCCTGCTAACATCTGCAAAGGCCTTGTTCCCCCTAATTTGGTCCGGAGAAAAAGGTTTCCTTTCCCGGCACGTGCGTATCCTATTATGGAAGCATCTTTCCCTAGGGGATGTTTTTTTAGCTCTTTTATTATTTCTTCCTCTTTACCATTTTTTACTACCAGTAAAGCCCTTCCTTCTGAAGCAAGATAATAAGGATCTATTCCCAAAATATCAGAAACCGCTTTTACTTTCGGCTTGACATTAATACTGTTTTCTTCCAACCAGAAATCAACGTCCCCTGAAATAGCTAGTTCTTTCAGGGTAGTAGCCAGGCCGCCTCTTGTAGGATCACGCATTACTTTGATATAAGGAAAATACGGCCTTAAAAGAGTAGATATGAAGTCCAGCGGCGCACAATCGCTTTGAGGAGATTCTTCTAACTCCAGGCCAAGCCTGGCCGCAAGAATAGCCGCACCATGGTCTCCTATACTTCCTGTAATAATCACTATATCCGAAGGCTCTACGTTTTTAACGTTGAAATTGGTTTCCGGATAGATAACCCCTATTCCCGTTGTATTAATAAAAAGGTTTTCAGGATCATTGCTGCTTACAACTTTAGTATCTCCGGTGACAATAGGAAGTTTTAAATCTCCGGCTATTTCTGACATTGATCGAACAACATCTGATAATCTTTCTATAGCCATTCCTTCTGGTATAATAAAGGCCGCAGAAAGCCACAAGGGCCTGGCCCCGCTTACCACAAGGTCATTAACCGTTCCGCAAATGGCCAGTTTTCCAATATCACCGCCAGGAAAAAAAAGCGGAGACACAACAAAGGAGTCGGTAGAAAAAGCCAGGCGCTCATGGCAGAAATTTAAAACTGCGGAATCTCCTTCCTCTTCAAGCCATTCGTTCTTAAAGCCAGGAAAAAACGTTCCCTGGATAAGCTGGTGAGTAAGGAGGCCACCGTCACCATGGCTCAATAATATAACATCTTTTTCTTGTTCATTCATTTACTAATCCCTCCTCTACCCTAACTGCGTTATTGTTGAAGTATTTATAGTTATATTTGTTGTCTATACTGGTAATAAGCACTGCACGCTCCTTCTGAGGAAACCATACATGGGCCGACAGGAGTTAAAGGAGTACAGCCATTATTGAAATGAACGCAATCAAAAGGTGTTAACTTGCCTGTAATAATATCACCACAACTACATCCTGAAAACACTCCTGTTTCAGGTATTTCCACTTTTTTAAACCTGTATCGTGCCTCAAAATCATTATATTTCGTTCTCAGTTTTAAACCGCTTCCTGGAATTGAAGCAAAACCTCTCCACAGGGTATCTCCTTCTTCAAAATAAAGGTTAATTATTTCTTTTGCTGCCTGGTTACCCTTTTCTTTCACAATATGGGTATAAGTGTTGGTTAGTTCTGCTTTCTCTTCAATGAGACTAGTTAACAAATAGTACAGGCCAATAAGAAGGTCAAGCGGTTCAAATCCGGTCACTACACACGGAAGTGCATACTCTTGGGCAATAAAATCGAAAGCATCACTGCCCAGCACGGTAGAAACATGCCCGGGTAATACCAGGCCATCCAGATCAAATTTCTTCTCTTGCAATAAGGCTTCTAAAGCAGGGGGAACAAGTTTTAAAGTGCTGTAAATACTAAAATTTTGAAGACCTTTTTCCAGGGCTTGTGAAAGGGCTGCCGCTATGGTTGGTGCTGTTGTTTCAAAGCCTATACCCAGCAACACGATTTCTTTTTGAGTATTTTTAGCGGCCAGGTCTATTGCTTCCAGTGGAGAGTAACAAATGTGGACATTAGCACCTTTTGCTTTTTCTTTCTCTAAAGAAGTAAAGGAACCGGGCACTCTTAAAAGATCACCAAAGGTGACTATAATTACGTCCTTTATCCTTGACAGGGAAATCATATAATCCAGATCCTGCTGGTGGGTTACGCAAACAGGACAACCGGGGCCGCTTCTTAAATCAAGGACATCCGATAATAGTTGGGCAATCCCTGAACGTGAAAAGGCGACCGTATGTGTTCCGCACACTTCCATGATCTTAGTTTTTTTCCCTTTTTTTTCGGCTATCTTTTGCCCTAACTCAAGCACTTTAGCAAGAAGATGTTCGGCCAGAAGATTATATTTTTCAACAGGGTGCCCAAAACTATCCTGTTTCATTAATCCAAACCCTCCAGATTAAGCATTTTTTCGAAAAGTTCAATTCTCTTGCGTGCTTCCACCGGGTCTATTTTTTCCATGGCAAAACCGGCATGAACGAGGACAAAATCCCCAGGTTTTGCCTCTGGGACCAACTTTATACTGATGGGCCTCTTAACGCCCATGGTTTCTGCATAAGCCCTGAAATTCTTTTCTATTTCAATTACCTTCATGGGTATTCCCAGGCACATTTGCTTTCCACCTCCAGTAAGCTACCGCTGCCTGTCCTAAAGATAGCCCCCCGTCATTCGGAGGTACGCTGCGGTGAAGCAATATTTTAATCTTGTCTTGAGACAGGATGTTAACAACTTTTCTCAAAAGATAAGGGTTATGCCATGTTCCTCCCGATAAGGCCGCTACATTTAAACCGGTTCTTTCAGAAACTTCTTTAACCGCTGTTATAATGGCCTTAACAATCGTATCATGAAACCTTCGTGCGATCAACGACACGCTGGCACCTTTCTTCATGTCCCCGGTCATAACGGGAAACATAGGGGAAAAATCAATTTCCGTTTCTTTCAATAAAAAAGGGTAGGGATCGAGGGGAAGAGCAATATCTTTATTATCCAGCAGCTCTCCCAACTGGATAGCAGCCTGTCCCTCATAAGTGTTTTCATAACATATCCCCAGCAATGCAGCCACGGCGTCAAATAAACGCCCACAACTGGATGTAAGCAGGGAATAAGGAAGCGAATCAATTCCTTTTTCCAGGATAGTTAATTCCCGTTCAAACATGGGGGCAAATAAATCCCGGGCAACTGACAAGCCCTCTTCACCCATGCTGCTAACCAGGTAGCTTAGACACATACGCCAGGGCCATTTAATGCTGGATTCCCCTCCAAGCAGGGGTGTATAGCGCTGGTGATATTCTCTCTTAAAATTAACAAAATCTCCTGTGATGATCTCGAAACCCCAGATAGCGCCATCGATCCCGTATCCCGTTCCATCCAGTATTATTCCTATTGCTTCTTCCCCAAAACGATTTTCTGCCAGGCAGGAAGCAAAATGACCGTGGTGGTGCTGGACAGCGTATTTATTTTGCACGGGAAGAGCCTTAGCCGTAGATGAAATATAATAACCTGGATGCAGATCGTATCCAATAATTTGCGGATGCAGATCAAAAAAACGGAGAAAATGCCCCAGGCTTTCCCTGAAAAACTCATCGCTTTCCAAAGTACCCATTTCACCCAGGTGCTGGCTTAAAAAAGCCTTGTTGTCTTTTAAAAGACAAAAGGTATTTTTCATTTCCGCTCCAGCTCCGAGAACTGTTGTTTCAGCTTGGAAACCCAATTCTACGGGCTGCGGGACAAAACCGCGTGAACGGCGCTGGATTTGTAACTCCCCTCCTATAATCCTTACCACTGAATCATCGCATCTTTGCACAATCTCCCTGTTGTGCACTAGAAAAAAGTCAACAATATCTTTTAACTGTTCCTGCGCTTCATCGTTATCCTTTAGAATCGGCAAATCTGTCGGGTTGGCACTGGTTAAAATCATAATATCAAAAGGCCCCTGTAACAGCAGGTAATGAAGCGGCGTATATGGCAACATGACCCCGAGTGTATTTAACCCCGGGCTGATATTCTCTGGCAAAAATATACCTTTCTTTTGTTCCAGCAACACGACTGGAGAGGAAGGAGAAGACAAAAGTTCTGCTTCTTCTTTTTTTAAATGGCAGTAATTCTCTACTGTCTTAAGCTCCCTGCACATAACGGCAAAGGGTTTAAATGGCCTTTTTTTCCTGTTTCTTAAAGTCTGAACAGTACTGCTTTGCACAATACAGGCAAGGTGAAAACCGCCCAGTCCTTTAACAGCAAAAATATTACCCTGGTTCATCTTTTCCCAAAAAAATTCCAGCCAGTTACTTCCTCCAGAGACAACAATACCCTTTGCATCTCTAATTTCCAGTTGAGGGCCGCAACAGGGACAGGCAACAGGCTGAGCATGAAAACGCCGGTCTCCAGGGTCGTCATATTCTTGACGGCACTCAGGGCAAGGAGGGAAATTGCGCATCGATGTCTTGCAACGATCATAGGGGATATCTTCGACAATAGTAAAACGGGGACCACAATGAGTGCAGTTGGTAAAAGGATAAAGGTAATGCCTATCATTTGGATCTAATATCTCTCCCAGGCATTTCTGGCAAACAGCTATGTCAGGCGGGATAAGAGCATGCCTTTCCTGCTGCGCCTGGCTACTGGCAATCTCGAAGCTCTGGAAATTACGCAGGGGAATGGTCCTTTGCTCTACTTTATCAATTTTAGCTAAAGAAGGTGGGTTACAGATAAGCTGCCGGCAAAATGAGCTTATTTTTTCCTCTTCTCCTTCTATTTCCAGTAACACTCCCCCGCTCTCGTTCCTGACCCAGCCTTTAAGACCAAATTTTTGGGCAAGGCTGAAAATATAGGGCCTAAAACCGATCCCCTGCACTATTCCATTTAATTTCAGCTGCAAACATGTCTTTTCTTTTTTATATCCAACTGTTTCTCCAGCCATTGATACCACTTTTCAAGACCCTCCCCAGTTTTTACTGTTACAGGAATTACCTCCGCAGAATCATTTATCTTTTGCATGTCACTCAGTATTAAATCAAGGTTGAAATCACAGTAGGGAAGGAGGTCGGTTTTCGTGATAAGGGTAGCATCTGAAACCTTAAAAGCAAGGGGATATTTCCTGGGTTTATCATTCCCCTCTGTAACACTGAGCAGGGAAACCCTTGCATCTTCCCCCAGATCAAATTCAGCCGGGCAAACAAGATTTCCAACATTTTCTATGAATATAATATCGGCAGACAATAATGATGGCCTTTGTTGGCTTAGCAGGTGGCCAATATAATTGGCCTCCAGGTGGCAGGAACCTTCGGTATTAATTTGTAAAACCTGGTAAGCCCATTGTTCCAGCCTTTTTGCATCTTCAGCGGTATAAAGATCTCCCTCGATAACCCCAATGCGGTACTTGTTGGCCAGGGCCTTTAGTGTGTGCTCTAGAAGGGCAGTTTTTCCCGAACCCGGTGAACCAATTATATTTATCATCAAGACCCTGTTTTGGTATAAAAGATTACGGTTATCTTCAGCATTATTTTTATTGGCCTCCTGCAGTTCCCTGGCCAGATATATTTTCATTAGCTATTCCCCCTCGTAGAAGTCAATATATACCTGCCTGCCTTTCGTAAATGAAGAACACCCTTTCCCGCAAGAAGGGCAAAGAAAGAAAGGAGGACTGGGTTTAAAAAGAAGAGAACAGGAATCACATTTACCCTGAAGCTCTTCTATTGTTATTTCAAAAGCGGCGCCATCCAAAATAGTCCCTTTACATAAA
>JAGVAS010000170.1 GCA_020060185.1 Desulfovibrio sp.
GTAACACTCTTGCCGCAGCCGCTTTCTCCCACCAGCCCCAGGGTTTTTCCTGCTGCCACCATAAAGTGAACTCCATCTACGGCCTTAATTACACCATGCTGCGTCTGAAAATGAGTGGATAAATTATGCACCTTCAAAACAGGAACAAAAGACATACAAGGCCTCCTCTACACCCTACAGGAGATAGGATATGGAAAAAAATACCACAAAAACACCTTTTTAAAGCCTTACAATCCCTCTTGGGTCCAAGGCGTCCCTGAGCCCGTCACCCAGGAGGTTGAAGGCCAGCACCACCATCATGATGCAAAGACCAGGGTAGATCATCAGCTGCGGGGCCACCTGCATATAAGAATGGCCGTCGTTGAGCATGGCCCCCCATTCCGGCGCCGGCGGCTGGGAGCCGAGCCCTAGGAAAGAAAGGCCGGAGATAGCAATAATTAACTTGCCCATATCTAACGTTGCCAGGACGATAACTGGAGACAGCACATTTGGCAAAATATGTCGAATGATAATACCGAGCCCGGACGTGCCGCAGGCCCGGGCTGCCAGCACGAACTCTTTTTCTTTTACCGAAAGGACCATCCCCCGGATGACCCGGGCGTACCCCACCCACCAGACAGCGACCAGGGCCAGCATCACGTTAAGTAAACCCGGTCCCAACATCCCGGAAATAACCAGGGCCAGAATCAGGCCTGGAAACGCCAGGAGAACATCAACAATCCGCATAAGAATGTTATCAACCCGCCCTCCGCAGTAGCCTGCCAGGGTACCAAAGGGGATACTGATGAGCATGATCGCAGCTAGGACCAGCGCCGCAGTAGTAAGGGAAGCCCTGGTACCGTAAAGCAACCGCGACAACAGGCAGCGCCCCAGGTGGTCGGTACCCAGCGGGTATTGCGCTTGAGGGGGAACCAGCCGTTGCATCAAATCCACTTTAACGGGATCATTGGGTGCAAAATAAGGTGCGAAAACGGTAATAATTACCACAACCAGGATGATCCCGAATCCTAAAAGAGCCAGTTTATCCTGCAGAAGTCTTTCCAGTGCGGTGGTCAATGGCCCATATGTGCCGGTTTCGCTCTGGTGTTTTAACTTTCCGGCAGCAGGATAATCAGCAACCCCAATACCGGAATTTTTCGAGATGCTCACCTGTTATCTCCCCTTTCCAGACGGATGCGCGGGTCAAGGGAAACGTAAGAGAGATCCACCAACAAGTTAGCCAGGACAAAAACCACGGCCATGAAAAGAGCATATCCCTGGATCACCGGATAGTCCCGGTTGAAGATGGAATCTACGGCGAACTTTCCTACGCCCGGCCAGGCAAAGATGGTCTCCACAATCACCGCCCCGCCCAAAAGGTGACCGAAACTCATGCCAAAAGGGTCACCACGGGCAAAAGAGCGTTCTTCAAGACGTGGCGCCCGATGACCCACTTTTCTTTCAACCCCTTGGCCCGGGCTACTCTGATGTACTCCTGCCCCAGCACGTCCAGCATACTGGCGCGTAAAATCCGGGCATAGACGGCAGCCAGGCCAAACCCCAGGGTTACCGCCGGCAGCACCAGGTGGCGCAAGCCTCCCCGGCCCATTACCGGCAAAAGCCCCAGTTCCACGGCAAAAAGGTAGATGAGTATCAACCCCAGCCAGAAACCGGGCAGCGAGGCGCCTAAAAGTGCCCAAAGGCGGCTCAAATGATCAAGCAAGGCATGGCGGTAGAGGGCAGATAAAATTCCCGCCGGCAGGGCAACTAAAACCATGAAAGCCAGCGCCGCAAAGGTCAACTCCAAAGTAGCTGGAAAACGGTCAAAAATCTCTTCGGTTACAGGACGTCCCGTACGAAAAGATTTACCCAGGTCAAGACGACATACGTCCCTGAGCCAGCGCCCATATTGCCTATGGGGTCGTTTAAACCCAGTTCTTCCCGCAGGGCCTCCACGGCTTCCCTGGTCGGCTCCATCTCGCCGGCCCGCAGGAGCAGCTCCGCCGGATCGCCGGGGGCAAGGTTGATTAAGGCGAAGGTAATAATGGACACCCCAAGCATTATGGGGATGAGGTATAAAAAACGCTTTATCAGGTATTGGCCCATTTACAGCATACTCCCCCGAAAATTAGCTGTCTGCGTGTTATAAAATTGAAAAATGTAACACGAGCACGGTAAAAAATAGCATTAATGGTTAATGTTAAGTAAGGTTTAAGATTAAAACTAAGATTGAGATTAAAATTGTTGAGATTTAGTACTACTTTTTATAATTTTGTGCTACTACAAATATTGTTCTACCTTGTGCTGCAATTTCCTTCTTTGTATAAAAAATTTTTTCGTACTTGAGGACATCGGCAAAAATTACCAGGGATATACGAATTTCGTTTCCAGATTGGAAAAGGATAACGAAAAAAGAAACCAGTTTATTGCAGAAATAGCAACCTCAAATATGCTCGAAGCCAGCTTGTAACATTCGTGGCTGGAAGATAAGTTGCAAAACATGCCCTAAACTAACAATGGGAAAAAAACGGTTAAGAGTTTCCATTTCCTGGCCCCCGGATTAAATTATTCTAAACAGCAACACGTGTGTTCTCCCCTTTCGGCTTTCCCCCATTTTTTCAACCACCTCGAGCCTTCCCCTCCCCGCCAGGGAAATAACATCACCCTCTTTTACCGGCCTGGAGGGCTGGTTTACTAACTGGTAGTTTACCTTGACCTGCTCACCTTTTATCAGGGGAGCAATTTTGGAGCGGGATAAGCCGAAACCCAACCCGGCAACGGCGTCAAGCCTCATGGAAGCTACCGTCCCCCTTATTTCTTTAACACGCCTAGGTTCAAACTCCGCCGCCATTACATCGAGTTCCACTTCCTGGACTTCCAGGGTATAACGCCCCGCCTTTTGTAGATTTATTTTTACAAAGCCTGCCAGGTCCTTTACCAGAAAAATAAAGGCCTTTTCCCTTCCCCGGTAAATGATATCTCCAACCATTTCCCGTTTAATACCGAGGCCAAGCAACGCTCCCAAAAAGTCCCTGTGAGTTAAAACTCCCCCGGGAAAATCACCTTTTATGACCAGGCAGCTAATTGTTTCCCTTTCCCCTCCACCCGGGAGGGAAAGGGGGCGGGCACATATTCTGACCCTCTCTGCCTCGGGGTATCCTCCGAAAAAAGAGCAATTAACACCAGGAAAACGGCGCAACAAGTCCCTGGCTATCTGCTGCTGCCGGGGATCGGCAAAGTGAGTCCATTGCTCAGTATTAAGCTCCGCTGCCTTCTCCAGCAAAGACCAGAAATAGGCAGCCCATTTTTTTTCCGTAGGCAGTGGATAATTAAAGGAAGGCTTATCTCTCAGCATTTGATCACACGCTTAGAAGAATAAAAGTCATAGCAACCCCAACAGGAGGCGGCGCACTAAACTTAAGACAATAATGGCCAGGATTGGAGAAAGATCCATGTACCCCCCACCGCCAACTCGGAGAGGAGGAACCAGGCTGCGGAAAGGAGCCAGGAAAGGCTCTGTAAGCTGGCGGATAAACTGAACGATATTGTAAATTTGCGGACTACCGTACGGATTAATGGGGAAAAAACTGAATATGATGCGTATAAAGATTAAAAAGTAAACAATTTCAAAGAAAGCACTAACAATATTTCTTATAAGAATCGTGCTCACCCCTCTTATTTTTTCACAGAAGTCTTTTTTTGAGTAATTTTAGTTTATACATTCTTCCAGCTATGGTCAACCCTGTGGATTTAGTTCTCTTAAAAAAGCTTGCCATTTAACAGCCGGAAATTATACAATATAGAACACAGGTTTGTATGGAAAATATATAAGCCGGAGGTATAACCATGAAAAAGAAGCTATACAACCAGTTTGCCTGCAGCCGTATGATGCTGCCGGAACATCGTGAAGATTTGAAAAACCTCCTAGAACCACAGCAGAAACACTGCCTTCCATCCCTGGATGAGCAGCAGTACCAGGTTTTTGAACGAATCTTGAGCCAATCAATGCAGTACGGCCTGGAAGTGCGGGTAACAGTTTGGGCAGCTAAAGGCCAGCGGACAGTTTCAGGGCCTGTCCAGAAAACAGGCACCATCCCGGGACAGCTGCGAATAGCGACAAAAGACGGCGTAAAAACAGTAGAAATAACTAAAATCATAGCTGTAGAAAAGCTGTCTAATCCTTAGGGTACCTGTCAGTATCCCTGAGGAGGAGAAAATCCCGTTCACTCAACTCCTTATGATGAAGAGAATTCAAAGTTACTCCGTGAGGCACAAAAACAAAGATACTGTGATTGATTTTTTGAGAGCTGCCGTTTAAAGCGAATATTACCCCGCTTAAAAAATCAATGGTTCTTTTGGCTTCCGCTGTTTCCATTTCTTCAAGGTTGACAACAACAGGCCTTTTGTTTTTTAAGTGGCTGCCAATTTCCTCAACCTCTGCAAAACTTGCCGGATTGCTTAAAACAAGCCGGTAACTTGCTTCCTGGGAAGGAAATTCCAAAACTTTCCCCTTTTTAGAAATTCTCCTGGTAATATTACGGCCCGGCAGCTCACCCTCATCCTCTTCCATTAGACCGAGAGCATGTAAAACCCTTTCCCAGAAGTTCACCAAATCACCCCCTCCAAGTTTAACTTCGCTCCCCGAAAAGGGCGCTTCCCAAACGAACCACATTTGCACCCTCTTCCACGGCCACTTCAAAATCATTGCTCATCCCCATGGAAAGATACTTCATTTCTATTCCCGGAACTTTAACACTTTTAAACATATGATAAAGCTGGCGGAAATAAGGCCTCACCTCTTCGGGATCAGGCAAAAAAGGAGCAACAGCCATTAAACCAAGCACTTTCAAATTATGATAATTAGCCAGCTCTTCCAGGGCATCGCTTACTTCTTCCTGTCTAAAGCCGAACTTGCTTTCCTCTGCACCGATGTTCACCTGGAGGAGAACGTTAACTTTTTTATCGTTCTTTTCCCCTTCCTTCTGTATAACCCCGGCCAGCTTAATACTGTCCAGGGAATGGATAAGATCAAAAACAGGGAGAACAATCCTGACCTTATTGGTCTGCAGGTGGCCGATAAAATGCCAGCGAATACCCGGCGGCAAAAACTTAATCTTGGCCAGAGCCTCCTGTACCCGGTTTTCTCCGAAATTATTGATTCCCAGTTCATATGCCGCACCGATTACATCAACCGGTACTGTTTTTGTTACGGCCACGAGAGTAATTTCTCCGGGAGAAACCCCTCTTTTTGAAGCAGCTTTCTGCAAGCGTTCTTTTATCTTTTCCAGGTTCCTCTTGATCATGGAAGCAGCAGGCATCCCTCAATTACCTCCTCTCACCAGTAAAAACGCTGTCCCTCTTTTACACTGTCCGGCCTCGTAATTACTCTCTCATAAAGTTCCAGGTTTTTAACCAGAAAGTCGTTTTCCCTTTCCGTCAGGATTACTATTTCCCGAAAAGTTACCAACCCTTTTTCTATAATATAAACACCTTTTTTATCGTCTATTTCCAAAAGGGCGCTTTTGGGAATAAGGACACCCTCTAAATTTTTATAAACAATCTCCGCGCTGTCCCAGCGGTGATCATAAAGACCCGGTAGTTCGCGATCAATACACCAGGTTATCTCCAGCCGCCCGTCATCCCTCTCCCTGGACTCCACCTTCCGGCCCCATACGGGTATATCCGGGGCAAAGGAAAAAAACAATTTGTCCTGTAAGCTTTCCGCCACTAATCGTCCGTGTTCGAGAGGTAAAACAGTACTGAAATACCAGTAATAATTATTGATAAGCTTCAACAGGGGTGTGGAACGTAGAACCTTTTCTCCTGAACATAGAATCTGTTCATCCGGTGCTTTTTCCTCAAATTCCTCCGGTGTAAGGTAGGGGAAATACGAATCCGGGCCGAATTTTTCAAACCCATCCATCCCGAAGTCAACCAGTCCGGGCAGTGGTGCGACTACTTTCACCTCTTCGTTGGCAGGAAAGAAACAGGAGAAATCTTCATTTTTTTCTCCCAGGAACCAGTCTTTAATTCTCTGAAAATACTCCGTAAATCCCGGTTCCTCATTTTCCTCTTTAATTTCTTCCTCCAAAGGAAACTCTGTAATCCTGGCCAGCTCTTTACCGACAGGCACTCTTTCACCTTCTGCAACTTGATAATATACAAAACCGGAACGAGGAGCAAGGACGACTTTTTCTGAATAGGTGATTACCCCCGCCGCAGAAAAAGAAACATCTACAAAGCCTTCACCGGCCAATACTGTATTGATAGCATCCTGGTTAACATTCCCCCAAACCCAGCCAAATAAGATCTGAGCCAGCAAAAAAAGGGCCAGAAACAGCAATAAAAAGTAGACAGGTTTTTTCCTCGGCTCCGCTGTACGTTTAGAAGCCTTTCCCATACCTTCAATCACTTTTAAATGCTCAGGCTTTGGCTTCTTTTGATTCATAACGTTCACCTTAGAAAAATTATACCCATATGACTTCCCGTTGCTCCCCCTTTAGCACCCCGGTAGGAATAAAAAAGATCCTGGCGGCAATGTGTGCAAAACCCGTTTGTAACGATATTAGCAGGCTTAACTCCAGTTTTACAAAGGATATTGTTGTTGGTTTTTTGCAGATCCAGGAAAGGATGTCCAGGTCTTATTCCGGGATAGAAAACAGTATCGCTGCTCCAAGGGGAAACGGCACAAAAATCCAAAACCTCTTTTCCAACTTCGTAACAGCAGGGCCCTATGGCAGGAGTCATTAAAACCTCCAGGGAATCCGGCTTACTCTTAAAATTTTTTTTCATAGCCTCCACTACACCAGCCAGTATACCCATTAAGGTGCCCCGCCACCCGGCATGAGCTATCCCAATTGCCGGAACCTTGGGGTCCAGGAAAAAAGCTAAAAGACAGTCTGCGGAAAAGGCACCCAGCAAGACCTGCGGTTCTTTTGTAATCAGTGCATCTGTTGCCGGAATTTCCCTACTACCTTTCTTCAAAAATTCCCTATCAACCAGGAAAACCTCTTTACCGTGAACCTGCTCACCGCAAAAAAGATCTCTTTCATGCTTTCCCCAGATCCCCAGAAACCTGTGCCGGTTTTTGCTGACAATTTCGGGGCTGTCTCCTCCTTTTAGCCCCAGGTTAAGGTAGGCAAAAGGTCCCTTACTTATCCCGCCAAGACGGGTGGAGAAACCATGTCCAACCAGACCTGCTTTT
Organism: Desulfovibrio sp.; assembly: GCA_020060185.1. Lineage (GTDB taxonomy): Bacteria > Bacillota > Dethiobacteria > DTU022 > UBA8154 > UBA9862. The sequence goes on from JAGVAS010000170.1 coordinate 7,184, forward strand.
TCCCACCGTGGAAATAAAAAACAGGTTATTCCGTCTTTCTCGGTTAAACTCGGGATTTCATTCATCTGATTACTCCTTCATTAGAGGTGCTATGCTGAGATAACCGATCCCGGCATCGGCTAATTTAGACATTATCTCCTCCACTCCTTCTACGTCCATTCCGGGAAGTAATACCATCTTGGACGAATAGCCGGCAGAGCAGTATTTATGTATCTCTCCTTCCAGAGCAATCTTTTTTTTCAAACCCTCGTCTTCCTGAAAAAGAACAAAACATGAACTGTAAAAATCTTTATCCGTGACTCCCCTGACAAAACCAAACTCCTGCCGGTCTTTAGCAACAAGATCCTGCAATTTACCGTTGCTTAATGGACCACAAAGTTCAATATTAAGGTCATATTCCCCGGCAAATGACTTAATACGTCTGGACATGTGTTCAGCAATTTTTACGGCCAGCCCGTAACCCTGTTCCTTTTCCTGCTGTCCTTCGGTTAAAACCCGGGCAGCTTCCGGTAAACCGGTGAAACCTATGGTAATAAGGCCATTTTTAAGGGACTCTTTAATACTGTCCCCTGTTGACAGGTTTTCACTTCCCAAGTAAAGCTTTTCGCCCATTAAAAAGGGAAGATCTTTACACTTAAGGGAGGTCAGCACTTCGAAACGGTGCAATAACTGGCGTACTCCCAGCCTCAACAGCCGATCAAGTTCCACAAAAAACAGTTCCTGTTCCAGGGAGACCAGCGCCAAGCGCGGCAGGTTTAGTGTTAAAGAAGCTATGTTGCCTCTTTTTTTTCCTCCCGGGATACTATGCCTGTTTTCAGCTATTCTCATTCCATTACTAAAATAACAAACATCCTTCCCGAAGGGGATGTTATATAAAGTATCGAGAAAAGCAAAAGAAGGATTACCGTTTCGTATCGCTGACTTAAGGGCTATTTTGTATAAATCGTAATTAGGATCTCCCTTCTGAAAGTTGACTCCTTTTTTAAGTATAAAAATCAATTTGGGCCACTGCCGTTTCCTGATCTCCTCCAGTAAAACCCCGGTTATATCTCTTCCTTCTCCGGTAGTATCCAGGCCCAATTGCAGGCTGCACTGCATAATATTTCCACCCATAGAACAGGGAAGTGCTTCTAAATATGAAAGAAACTCTCTTAAGCCCCTGGAAAGTTCCCTGTTACCCGGTTTATTTTTAAAGCTTCGGGTTAATTCTCCTACAACGCTATCAAAAAAGGGCAGAGCCTGTTCACCATACATATCGTTCTGGTTTTTCTGTACGATTGCAGCCACCCTTAAAAGAGCTGATAAAAGATCCCCGGGAGGTGATTTTTCCGAGGCAAACTCATTTTTCAGCAAAGGCTGTAAATCTATTTGCAGGGAATCAAGAGTTTTACTATAATAACCCAGGCTGTGTATATGAAAACTTCCCCCCTGATGAGCATTAGCTATCTCCGGCGGGAGTAAATTATCCAGGTAATATTTTTGACTGGCGGCCAGTGCAATCCGGTGCATTTTTTCAGCAGGCGAAAAGTTGCCTTCTTCTTCCTTTCGGTTTCCCTCCATTAAAATTTCTTTAACTACATCCATTAACTCCGACTTGGCTTCCCTGATTCGGGTCCTCTTCGCCCGGTACAAAATGTAAGCCTTTGCCGTCCGGGCATGTCCTTTTTCAATAAGAACTTTTTCCACTGCATCCTGAATTTCTTCAACCGCAGGAATTAAACCGGATAACTTTTGCCCGCTAAGGTAAATAATAACCTCTTTGGTCAACTCACCAGCCAGTGAATAATTCTCCCCTCCTACAGCCCTGGCTGCTTTAAAAATGGCCTGGGTGATCTTTTCGGCATCGAACGGTACTATTCTCCCATCCCTCTTCCTGATTTCCTTAAAAGGGAAAACGTCTGTCGTCAAGGAACCACCCTTTCTGCTCCCGGAATACTCCTTGTTTCCTTAGCTTCACCCTCTTTAATTCTTTTTCCGGCGTAAGGAATCATGTCCAGGTTTCAGGCACTATCGGATTCAACCGGATAATCTACCAGTATGGTATCCACACCGATTTTCTTTACTTTATCCCAGGGTATGACCAGATCGTTCTTCCTGCCGATTACACCCATAAAGCCTCCCGGCCCTGGTAAAATGATAGCCTTGATTTTTCCGTTTTCTAAATCTAGATCAATATCGCTGATAACTCCCAGCCTTTTGCCGTCATTGACGTTGATAACATCTCTATCACGCAGATCACTCATGCGCACCATATGCTCGCCTCCTTTATAAAACCTTCCACATTTTCTCAATTTGCATATTTCGTAACTGTTCAGTCTAAGGTCCAAAGTCCAAAGTCTAAGGTTCCCAGTTCTCTTCTCTTTTGACATTTGACTTTCACCTTCGACTCATACGAATAATTACCATATTTCTATTATAGTATAATTTTAGCACCTTGAATAGTATCATTGATTTACTCCAGCTTGTATTCAATACTTGCCTGCTCCCGGAGTAAATTAGCCTGTTCGTTCATTCGCTCCATAATCAGTTCCTCGGTCATCGCTTCCTTTACTTTTTCCTCAACCTCTTCAAAAGTAACCTCTTGAGAAGCCTTACGGTCGAGCACTTCTATAATATGGAAACCATAGGTTGTTTCCACCGGGTCACTGGGTTGATTTATGGCCAGGTTAAAGGCAACCTCTTCAAATTCAGGCACCATTTCTCCCCTCTGGAAAAATCCTAAATTACCCCCCTGCTCAGCAGACACTGGGTCTTTAGAATATTCCTTAGCCAGTTCAGCAAAATCGTTACCATTATTTAAAAGCCCGATTACCTCTTCTGCTTCTTCCCTGGTGTCAACCAAGATATGGCGCGCCTCAACCTGTTCAGGAATGTTGAAATATTCCTGGTTTGTCGTAAAGTATTCTCTGGCCTCCTCATCAATAATATTAATTTGTTCCTGGACAATTTTACGGAGAACTATTTCTGTTTTCAAATCATTCTTCAAAGCTTTCTCCGTAAGGCCGTACTGTTCTAAAGCCTGATAAAAAGATTCAGCCATTCCATAAAAATTAGTTTTTATAATATTTTGAATCTCGGCATCAATTTCTTCCTCGGTTACTGTTATGCCCAGTCTTTCACCTTCCTGCAGGATCAGGCGATTAGTTATTAGACGGTCTAAAACCTGTCTCCCGCCTTCGGTCAACATGGCCTGGTAAAGTTCATCCTTTGTAATATTTTCACCGTTTACGGTAGCTACTATCTCACTGTGTGGGTTTACATAGCGGATCGAAACAATTGTCACCAATACTGCAAGGGCCAATATAATCGCCATATCATAAACAACTTTTAGCCTTTTCCTGGCTGCTTTTTTCTCTTCGTTGGTTGCTTTCATCCTTTCATTGGCTGCTTTTGCCTCTTCACTTGCTGCTTTTGTCTCTTCGTTGGTTGCTTTCATCTCTTCGTTGGCTGCTTTTGTCTCTTCATTGGATTTAAACAATAATTTTCCCTCCTATAATATGAATGGAGCAGCTTTTGCTGAGGCGGAGCTCCGAGTTCCGCTCTGAAAGCTCTACGTTTCAGCTTGATGTCTACGATGACCTTCCCGGGAGAGTTCGCATCCTACTCACCTCCCGGCTGCCGGCCTCCATGCCGGCAGGGCCATCTCCA
>JAGVAS010000027.1 GCA_020060185.1 Desulfovibrio sp.
GTTCTGGATGTTCTGGAATCCATTGAAAAAAACGCCATTATCAATGTAGATGAAAAAGAAAGTTGGAAACAGGAAGAAAAAATGAAAGTTAACCTGTAATGTAAATTCAGCCTTTCTTGTTTATAACAAGTGATCTTGTTGTAATAAATTCGATATGGCTTCTTGGTAAATGTTTATACCATTGACACAGTAGCATTTCCGTCTGCAGTCCCGACAACGGGTAATTCCCAGGGCAAAGGCCTGTTTCCTGAGATCTTTGTTATCACGAGGATCAAAATGTAGCTGGGCAAGTTTAACAAAAATAAAGGGGCCAGCGAAATTTTTATTACCAAAGAGATACTCCGGACAAGTAGCCAGGCAGGAAAGACATTCCATACAACCACGTAGCTTTGCTCCCTGTGGGGATTCGATAATAGGTACTGCCGTAACCGTTTTTTCTTCAAAATCTTTCACATCAAAATAAAGGAAGTGTTTTTGCAAATCTTCAAAAAGGCTTTGGCGATCTACAACCAGGTCCTTAACCAGGGGAAGGTTCGAAAGTGGACCAATACGCATGCCATCCTTTAAATAGGTATGGCAGGCCATGCGCGGTTTTCCATTTACCTCCAAGGCACAAAGACCGCAGCGCTTGTATCGACATGTAAAACGAAAGGCCAGAGAGGGATCAAGTTCCTCCTGAATGTAAAGTAAAGCCCCCAAAACGGTATTCTTTTCTTCAAAAGGTATGGTATATACACGCCAGTAAGGTGACTTGTCATTTAGTGGATCATAGCGGAAAACTTCAATTGACACTTCCTTAAAGGTCATTTTGTCGCCCCCTCGGTGCGAACCTGCAAACTGTTTCCCTTTTTATATAAAACAACATTCCGCCTCCAGTTTTCCTCGTCTTTTTGAGGAAAATCCAGGCGAAAATGTGCGCCTCTTGTCTCCTGGCGTAATAAGGCAGCCTCCGTAACTAACCTGGCAACTATTAACATTTGTTTTAATTCCAGGGCATGTAAAAGATCCTTGTTATACTGTAACTGGGGTGATATCATCATATCACCGGAAGCTTCTTCAATCTCTCTTATTTCTTTAAGGGCAGTGCCTAAGCCCTGTTCTTCCCGTACAATACCGACATTTTCCCACATGGTCTTTTGCAGTCGCCGCTGCAATTTAAGGGGTAAAAAAGAACCCCTTTGCCCTCGAAGCCTAGAAATAGTATAAATAGCCTCCTCGCTTTCTGCAGATATGTCCGGCAGATTATAATCTTTACATTCCCTTGCCGCTGTTTCTCCCGCCACAAAACCGAAGACGAAAAGCTCTGCCAGCGAAACAGATCCCAGGCGATTGGCACCATGAAGGCCTCCTAAAGCCTGCCCTGCTGCATATAATCCAGGAATACTGCTCTTTCCCGAAATATCGACTTTTATTCCGCCCATAAAATAATGTGCCGTAGGAGCTATATCCCACGGTTCTTCCCAGCGATAGGCAGCTTCACCGTAAGCCAGGCGTATCGCCTCCAGTTGACCTCTTTTTCTTCTGGCCTCCCATAGTCGTCTCCCTTCTGGCAGAGCAAGATTAGGCCTGAGATCCAGGAGGAGCCCGCCATACACAGTTCCTCCCCCTCTATTCAGTTCCTCCGCTATAGCCCTTGTTACCTGGGCGCGGGTCATACCGCCAAGTTCTTCGAGGATAATCTTTCCCCGGCTGTTACGTAATACTCCGGCTGGTGCGGCAAGACTCGGCTCTCCAACGAACACGCCGCACATGGAAAGAGGATGAGTTAGCCCGAAAGGAATAAACTGAACTTGTTCCATATCGATCAATTCTGCCCCGACTTCCCATGCAAGAGCAAAACCATCTCCAGTAGTTCCCGCGGTACAGTCAGTATGCGGGTAATAAAGCCATCCTGCGCCACCGGTAGCTATAATTACAGCAGCAGCACGAAATAGAATTACTTCACCCCGGGGTAAATCGTAACAAACCGCTCCCGTTACACGCTTACCATCATATAGCAGACTACAGGCAAATACTTCTTCAAAGATCCTGATACTTGATCTTGCCGCTCCGGCCCGTAAAGAATTTCCAATAGCAATACCTCCTCCCGGGGGGCAACTTAGAGTGCGCGGCAGGGAATGACCACCGGTAGAGTAAACTACTCTGTCACTGATTTTCCCCTCTTTGTCCCGCGTGAAAAGATGGCCATAACGTTCCAGTATATACAGGGCATCCGGGGCCTTTTCCGCCATAAGACGCGCCAGATCTACATTATTGAGGTATTCCCCGCCTTCGAGAAGATCATGGTAAAATCTTTCAATACTGTCACCATAAACCACACCAGGAAAAACCATCATGCCCATAGAAATGCGCGTATCCCCGTACCCTAGTGGTTCCTTGGAAACCAGGATTACATCTGCTCCACAGTCAGCCGCTGTTATCGCAGCCGTTACACCCGCCCCGCCTCCCCCCAGGCATAAAACATCACATGAATGAGCCCGCACTGTTTTTTACTCCTTTTTAACTTAAAATCAAATTTAATTTCTAAAATTTTTTATAGAATCTAATCGTTTAAAAAATAAACATACTTCTTATTGTTAAATATACAAAGTGGCTTCCGTTCTTTTAAAAAAGCAACTAGTCTCTAGTCTTTTTCTCTTTAAGTACGTTCATCAATCTCCTTGCTCTCAGAATCAAAAAAATTTAACTGACAGAATGGACAGATTAACTTAAGATTAGAATGTCGTAATTCAAAATCACAACAAAAACGTCCGCCGCACTTCGGGCAAATTACCCAAAAAATTCTTTCCATAAACAGCCACACTCCCCTTTTTGAATTTCTTTAACTTAGCCACTCTTCTAATTTGATTCTTTGCATAGCACTTTCTGGGACCTTTAAACGTTCAGGAAAAGCTTTATCCAAAGGCTTAGTTGCATCAATAATAATCTTATTGTGTCCGAGAGCTGTAGTGAATACGGTATGAACGTTATTAATTATTGTAATATCGCGTTTAGGATCTACCATGGTGAGTAAAGACCAAATAACCTCTTTCTCATTGAAGACATCAACATCTTTGTCTACTACTACAACGACTTGAAATGTCCATGATTCTAGAAGCGCTGTTAAACCGGCTAGTTTGCCGTCTCCCTCACGCTTTTTATCAATAGCAACATAACAGGCCAGCCGTCCCACGCCCGAGTGAGGCATATGTACTGCAGTCACATTACCCAATCTGTCCTGCACAGCATTGAAAACGCTTCCTTCCTTGGGAATAGCACCCAGGTTCCAGTGCTCCTCATGTCCGGAAAAGATATCCTGCATGATAGCATCATTACGTTTAGTAATACACGTTACATTCATTGCTTGACGGATGCATTGGGCCTGATAATGTTTAGTTACTTCACCAAAAGGATCGACAATTTCTCTGGCCCCAGGTATAATCTCACCCTCAATTAAGATCTCTGCATCGGCCGGAACCATAAAGTTTTTTCCCCACGTTTCCGATTCTACTAAACGAAGAGGTTCACGTAAGAACGAACCAATACTGGCATAATCATCCGCATCATAGGGAGTAAGAGCTAAAGAACCCAGGTAAAAGGCCGGGTGGTGACCGAGAACATTGACAATGGGAGCAGGCTGGCCACGTTTTTCGTACTTATCCAAAATGCGTTCTAGATGTGGTGTATGAATAGATACACCAAGCCTTGAGGAACCTTTATAAAACGTTTTAGCAAAAGAAATATCATAAATACCGGTATCTGGATCTCTCATTACCAGAACCATAGTAAAAACAGGACTAAGGTCCATTTCATAGTGACGTACCCCAGGTAATAGAGATGGATCCGCTTTACTTCCCTGTAAAATTACTTCTTTGACTGGTGCCTCATTTTTATCTATAACTTGCGGCGTTATCTTTTCACGCTCTAAACGCGCGTATTCCAAGCTAAGCGGAAGATCAGATTGTTCGATAGGCCAATCTAAAGCCAGAGCACACCTTTCCCTTTCGGCAAAAACATTGGACACTATAGGTATTCCTGCGTCTTCTCCTCTTAAGTTTTTAGGATTGGTAAATTTCACTACTGGAAACCTCTTTTTCAAAGTTAGATGTTCTAGAATCGCTGTAACTTCATATTGTTGTGGATCAATAGTACGTACTATCTCCACATAGCTCTCCGGAGTTTCAGATTTTACTTTCTCCAAAAAGTTTTTTAAATCTTTGGCCATTTTTATCACCTCATAAGTTATGCTTTTAACTTTTAAATATTTATTCTTCAAAAAAATCAATTATAGGCGGCTCGCCTTCAAGATCTAGCTCACCCCAGCGAGAACTAACCTGGTTATACATCTCCTTCGTTAATCTCGAGCATTTTGAGAATTGTTTGATGTTTTTATGA
>JAGVAS010000078.1 GCA_020060185.1 Desulfovibrio sp.
AAGCTAAAAGCTCACGTTGAAGCGAAGGTTGGAGATGGCCCTGCCGGCATGGAAGCCGGCAGCCGGGAGGTGAGTAGGATGCGAACTCTCCCGGGGAGGCCATTGAAGGCCTGAGCTGAAACGTAGAGCTTTCAGAGCGGAACTCGGAGCTCCGCCTCAGCAAACGCTGCGCTATTCCTCATACTATTCGTAGCCAAACTGCCGAAGATTGTTTTCCTTGCGGCGCCAGTCTTTTTTAACCTTTACCCATAGATCGAGAAACACCGGGTTTCCCAGGATTTTCTCCAGTTCCAGGCGCGCTTCCGTGCCGATTTGCTTTAACATACTGCCGTTTTTACCAATAATTATACCTTTTTGAGATTCTTTCTCCACGTAGATTACAGCCCTGATATCCAGTAAATCCCTGTCCTCCCGCAAATCCATACTGGCTACCTCCACCGCTACGGAATGGGGCACCTCATCCCTGGTCCGCAAAAAGATCTTTTCCCTGATCATTTCCCCTACCAGGAACTGTTCCGGGCGATCAACAGACATTTCCGGGGGATAGTAAAGGGGTCCGGGCGGTAAAATCCCGATAATTTCCTGCAAGAGGGGGTTTAAATTCTTTCCCCGCAGGGCGGACACAAGAAAATGTTTTTTGAACTCACCCCGTTGCAGGTACAGGGGAAGCCATTCCTGCTCAAATTGTGCCGGGGCCAGATCTGTTTTATTAACGACTAAAAAGACGGGAGTATCAATTTCGCGCAATAAAGCGGCGATATAATTGTCTCCCGGGCCGGGCGGGGAGGTAGCTTCTACCATGAAGAGAATCAATTCTACTTCTTTTAAAGCTTCCAGGGCGATTTTGACCATATAATTCCCCAGTTTATGCTTGGGCTTGTGAATACCCGGGGTATCTAAAAAAATAACCTGGGCATTCTCCGTGGTAAGGATTGCCTGGATACGATTTCTGGTCGTCTGGGGTTTGTCAGAAACAATAAGCAACTTCCAGCCCAGCAAAGAATTAATCAAAGTAGATTTCCCCACGTTAGGGCGGCCGACGATAGAAACAAATCCTGATACAAACATTGACTTACCTCTTTACTTCCATACAACATTATTTTAATATATATATATGCTCTCAATTATTCTTTGCTAAAGGAGTGCCGAAATGGAAGAAAAACAGAAAGAAGAACTTAAGGCTAGAGGCAATAAGGCGCTGATCCTAAATATCATCTTTTTTCTGGTACTCTTTGCCGGTATGTTCCTGGTAGTATACACGGGACTGGTCACCACGGTAATTATCATCTTTATAGTCTTTATTATTTCACTGCTATATATTTATCTTTCGTAACTGTTCAGTCTAAGGTCCAAGGTCTAGGGTTCCCAGTTCTCTTTTGACATTCGACTTTTGACTTTTGACCTTCGACTCGTAAAAGGATAAGGCAAAAGATCCTCCAGTGTAAAGGAAAGGATCTTTTCCTTTTTCCCGGCAACTATAACCCTCAGCCCCCCAAACTCCCTGAGAACCTGGCGGCAGGCACCGCAGGGCAAAGGTTCGCTCTCACCTTCAGAAGCAACGGCAATTACGGAAAAAGAGCGGTAACCGGCAGCAAGAGCTGCTGCCAGTGCCGCTCTTTCTGCACAAATAGTCAGCCCATAAGAGGCGTTTTCCACATTTACCCCTTGAAATACCCGCCCCTCTGCGGTTAAAAGAGCTGCTCCCACCCTGTAACCGGAGTATGGAGCGTAAGCAAAGGAAAGCACTTCCCTTGCCAGCCTGATAAGTTCACCATCATCCATGGAAAAGTCCTCCTGCCCTCAGTTCCTGAAATAAGGAAGGACAACATTATCTTTCTTTTCTATTTCAATGCGGAAATTACGGTGAAATTCCAGGGAAAACCGTATTATATCCAGGCCGCTGGCCAGGACCTCCGGATCTCCTACCGCTTCGATCACCACCGGATTGGCGGAGATCTCTTTTTGGTTAACCCTGATGACAGGTCCCACACAACGAATCGGGGAAGTGGCTATAAGGCGCTGCCCGCCAACCGATACCCCTTTTGCCCCCGCAGCGAAGAGCTCGTTAACCACATCCCGGACATCCGAATCATGGATAATATCGCTGGCACTGTAACCGTCCGGGGCATCGTAAAGCTTGATCGCCACTCCGGGGCCGGCCATCTCCGCAAGTCCGGCGGCAACCCGCATTTCATGCATACTGACCCTTAAAGAGTCCAGTTCCTCGGTAAGAGCCTGAATATAATCCAGGGGATTGTAAGGGACAAGCATGCGGCTGCGGCTTTCCTCCACTTCGATGCGGAAAACCCGTTCCTGGGCCATGCCGCCTTCCAGGTAAAGATTAAGAATTTCCTTTAATGTATCATCGTTAAGAACGGGCGGATCGGCAACCACCCCGTCAGCATTGGTGATTTTCAGGGTAAACTGTATTTTCCCTGTTTTTTTCTGTAAATTTTTATCCTGGTTAATTACGATTAAAATTTTCTCCCGTAAAAGGGCATCCCACTCCCTCAATATGGTTTCCTGGAGCTGGCGGCCATGAGTAAATATCAAACGGGCCAGTTCATCACTATCTTTGGCCAGGTCGATTTCGTAGCTAAAGGTGGCCAGCGCTTCCTTTACGGAAGTGCGGTTTTGAACCCCTAAATCCTGGGACAGGCGCCTGCTATATTCCAACAAATCCTGGGCCATAACCTGTTTCGAGATAAGGCCTTCTTTATTATCCGTAAATTGCATGTAAAGTATATTAAAATTCAACCCTACAAGCACCGTATTTAAAATAAGGACCACCGTAACCAGGACCAGCACTTTGTTATCGACAACAGCATGGCTAGAACCCAGTTTCATTTTAAAAGATTCCCCCTCTTAAAAATAAGACTTACTTAGAGATTCTTAAGCCTGTCCGCAAAGACGACATAAGCAACCACCAGGGCAAACAGAGCAGCACCTAAAACCGCCCCCGCCGCCACATTTTTCGCTATAAGTGCCAGCGGGTGAAATTCTTTTGTTTTCAGGTCAACGGTTGCCTCTACTGCGGTATTGACCATTTCCGTAATAAATACCAGAAAAATAGCCGTAATAACAAAAAGAAGCTCGAACCTTTCCACTTTAAAATAGAAAGAAGCTGCAAGGGCCACTGCAGTGCTGATAAGATGAAGGTGCAGGTTCCTCTCGCTGCGGAAAGCATAAACTATGCCGCGTAAAGCATTTGAAAAACTTTTGATCAACTTTTTATTTTTCATAAACTTATCTTTCCCAATAATCTGCTTCGGCGCTTGAGTTGCCGGCGGGCCGGGGGGGTTCTTTTTTATCTAAGCTTAAACTTTTTTAAGGCCAGTTCCTGCTTCTCATTCATCTCCTGCTCTGTCCCGGCTGTTTCATGGTCATATCCCAGTAAATGAAGTATACCATGTACAGACAAAAATGCAATCTCCTGTCTTAAAGTGTGCCCGTAAGTTTTTGCCTGCTCCTCCGCCTTTTCCACGGAGACGACCACATCCCCCAGTATTCTATCTTCATCCTCATCCGTTATATTATCCTGCAGGTTAAAGGATAAAACATCAGTGGGGCTATCATACCCCCGGTAAGTAAGGTTCAATTCCTGAATGTAGCTATTGTCTACCAGAATAATACTAACCTCACATTCCAGTGATTGCCCTTCGAGGCGCAGGAGAAAATTACCAATTTCCTCCAGCAGAGATAAAAGTTCTTCCGAAATCTCGATTTTATCCTGCATGTTATTTACCATCACCGGCATTTTTCTTCCCCCTCTCAAGATCTGCCCTCAATTCCCTTTCCGGATATTCGATTCTCTGGTGAAAAACCCCCGATAATATATGCACAAAAGTATCCCCGATCTTATCCAGATCCTTTAAAGTTAACGGTGCCTCGTCCAGCTGCCCGTCATTGAGCTTTTCTTTTATGATGCGCCTTACCATTCCTTCAACTCTTCCGGACGCCGGGCGTGATAAGGAACGTACCGCCGCTTCCACGGCATCGGCCAGCAGAATAATGGCAGCTTCCTTGGTCTGGGGTAAAGGACCTTCATAGCGAAATTCTTCTTCCGGAACCACTATTCCTTTTCCGTTATCCACTGCCTGCCGGTAAAAGAAAGAAATTAAACTTGTCCCGTGGTGCTGCTGGATAATTTCCACAATAGGTAAAGGCAGCTTTTCTCCCCTGGCAAGCTCAACACCATCCTTAACATGGGAGCGGATAATCAGGGCACTGAGGTTGGGAGAAATTTTATTATGAGGGTTATCGCCCGTAAACTGGTTCTCCACGAAAAAGTAGGGGCGTTTGGTTTTACCAATATCATGATAAAATGCTGCCACGCGCGAAAGAAGCGGATCCGCCCTGACAGCCTCCGCAGCCGCTTCCGCCAGGTTGCCTACCACGATACTGTGATGGTAAGTGCCCGGGGTCTCTATAAGCAACTTGCGTAAAAGTGGACGCCCCGGATCAGCCAGTTCCAGAAGCGTGATGGCTGTAGTCAAACCAAAGGCGCTCTCCAGGTAGAGTAAAAGGCCGATGGCCATAACTGCCGAAAAAAGCCCGTTACCGAGCCCCGCCAGCACGGCTATGCTAAATTCACGCAGAAATTCATATTCCAGCTGGAAACTCCTGGTTAAAAGGAAAAGAGCGATAATCGTGGCAATGTTGACTCCGGCAACGTATAAACCGGCCTTGGTGAGATCAGAACGTCTCTGCAGCCGTGAAACACTATAAATGGCCACCAGGCCGCTTAGCAATGAAACAATAATAAAGCAGAATTCCCCGTCAATTACAAACCCCAGAAGCAGCGCCAGGATAATGTTAACGAGTACCGCCAGCCGGGGTTCAAAAAGGACAGTAATAAGAATGCCGCCCATGGCCACCGGCATTAAATAACCGGAAAAAAAGCGGGTAGCCAGGCCAAAAACCAGTGTCAACAAGATAATTAAACCCAACAGGGAGAGATGGGTAAAGCTGTCATAAATGTCCCTGTTAAAAAGATAGAGGTATAAAATAACGATGATAAAGACAATAAGGAGAATAAAAAAAAGCCCGGCATATCCTCCCCGGTGAATACGTGGCCCCAGTAATCCCAGGGCCTCCAATTGGGCGATATGCTTTTCTGTAATTTTTTCCCCTTCCTGGACGATCAGGGATTTTTTTAAAATCCTTACCGGTTCTACCGCCTGCCGGGCAGCTTCCCTGTTCGCTTCCGTGGCTTCGGCATTATAAATCATGTTGGGCTGGATCAGGGGAGTAAGCAGCTTTTCCATTCCCTGCTTTATTTCCGGGCTAAAGGGCATCAGATTTATCTCCTGAAAAACCTGCCGTAAAGCTATCTGGAGCCCTTCCTGTTTAATCCCCTTGGACATAATCTCTTCAAAAATCCTCTCCAACCTGGCCTGCAGCTCATTAAGGCCGTCCTGGCTCTGATTTAAAAGAGCATCAATAGTATCTTCGGGCACTTTAACTTCCAGGGTTTCTTTCAGTAAAGCTATTTTTTCCGCGTTCTCGTCGTTTTCCAGGGCTTTAACCCTTTTGATTTCCATAAAGAAACGGGAAAGGGAAGCTTTTCCTTCCTCCAGGATGGTGGGAACGTGGTCAAAAACCTCCAGAACAGCAGTTGCCGCTTCTTCCCTCAATTTGTTTGTGGAAAAGGTATCGATAACTTCCCTGTGCGCAAATATTCTTTGGGGGCTGGGCATTCCCAGTTCCACAGAAACTCCCAGGGGAAGAATGGAGAAAAGGAGTAGAAGATAAATAATGATAAAAAGCCCTGTCCCCAGAAAAAGCCTCTGGCTCTTTTTAATTCTGGCCAGGAAAGAAGTTTCTATTAAAAATCTTTTTCCTTTATCCCATATATCCATTAATACACCTTCACCATTACAAGTTATTCCTTATTGTAGTTTTCGTAGGCCTTGATGATTTTCTGCACCAGGTTATGCCGGACCACGTCCTGGTCGCCAAGATGAATAAAGGCAATCTCCTTAATATCCTTTAATATATCCATAACTTCAATCAAACCTGAAAACTTGCCCCGGGGCAGGTCCACCTGGGTTATATCTCCGGTTATAACGGCCCTGGAGCCAAACCCCATGCGGGTCAAGAACATCTTCATCTGTTCCGGTGTCGTATTCTGGGCTTCATCCAGGATAATGAAGGAATCATCGAGCGTCCGCCCTCTCATGTAGGCCAGCGGGGCAACTTCAATGATGCCTTTCTCCCTGTGTTTTAAAAAATTCTCCACGCCCATTAAGTCATAAAGGGCATCATAAAGGGGGCGCAGATAAGGGTCAACCTTGTCGTGAAGGTCCCCCGGCAAAAAGCCCAAATGTTCTCCCGCCTCCACAGCAGGCCTGGTTAAAACCAGCCTCTGGACAATTTTATTTTTTAAGGCGGAGACAGCTGCAGCCATGGCCAGGTAAGTCTTACCTGTCCCGGCAGGGCCTATACCAATAACAATATCATAACGGCGCAGGGCTTCAACATATTTTTTTTGGCCCAGGGTCTTGGGACGGATCTTTTTCCCCCGGTCGGTTACAAGAATAAGATCGTTAAACAGGTCCTTTATTTCCCTGTTCTGTCCTCCACGGGCCAGTTTCATGGCATAGATAAATTCCGCGGTAGTTAAGGAATGACCTCCCCTAATTAAAGAAAGAAGCTCCTGTAAGAAAGAAGATACTTTCTCTACATCTTCCTTCTTGCCCCGGAGGGAAAGCTCGTCTCCCCTGGGAATAACCCTTACAGAAAAGCTTTCCTCTACCAGGGAAATGTGCTCATCGAATTTTCCCAGTAAAGGCAACACTTCGTCCATGTTTTTTAAATAAACTTTACATTCATCGTACTCCTCCGTCAAGAAAAAACATCCCTCCCAGCTTCTAACGGAACTTTTGGAACGGCGATATCTTCCAGCGTTTCCACCATTACCCGGCAGCCGACTGTACCCAATTCGAAAAAATAAAAATCGTTGACAAACCTTTTTTTAATGGTTGCTCCCCTGGGGAGTTGAGAGTCCACCTCCTCCAGGGCCGAGCTTCTCGCTTTCTGCAGGGCTTCCCGGGGGGAAACAGCCCCAATTTCTACCTCAAATTCCCAGTAACTAATACTATATAATTCGACAGGTAAACGTAGATTCCTCCAGGCATAAGTTCGTTTAATTTTTTCCAGCTCATAATTGCGATAAGGAGAAGTATGCGGGCCCCAGAGATAATACTCATGGTCCTTTATAACCAGGGAAAAAAAACGTGCAAAATTACCTGTCTTTCTTTTATGCACCAGGTATAACGGGGCTTCGGCATAACTCTCGTACCATACCAGGGCTTCAACCATTCCCCTGGGTCTTACCTCCATAATCTTTTCCACCTGTTCCCCGTTCAGATCCTCTAATACCTTTATTTTTCCGGAAATGAGCTCCTGCCCCTTTTGCACAGTATCTCCCGTTTTTACAAGAGCCTCTCCTGCCAGAACCAGAATATCCGTAACAAGCCCGTCTTTAGCGGCAACCAGGCCTGTGACATCACCATCCAAGGGGGGCTCCCTGAGCCGTTCCACCACCTGAACATTCAGGTAAACACCCTTTGTACTTACCCCCACCCATTGCAGATCCTCTATTTCCAGAAGAAGTTTTCTTTCCAGTTCGGATAAGTCGAGGTCTTTTTTCATTATACCTTCCTTAACGCCATAGTTCTCCAAAACAGCCGAAATTTCCTCTGTGCTGACACCGGTATTACCTTCAATATTAATATTCCAAATAAACAGGGAAAGAAAATACAGGGTAAAACAAAAAAGAACTATTCCCAGCACCAGCCCTTTCCTGCGCTTTCCCCGCAGCATGATAAAAGGTGCACCTATTTTATGATGGATTTTAACTCTGCAACCCGTTTTTTTTAAAAGAGGGCGCAACCGCTTTAAGTCACGAGGCCTGATTTTTACCGTTACTAAGTTTTCCCGGTAGTTAAGGTCCCAGAATTTAATTCCTTGCCTTGCCGTTAAGTTTAATAATCTCGCCAGCCCCGGTCCTTTTAGGGAAATAAGCAAATATCCCGGCCAGAGCACCCACCAGTCCAGTATTGCCAAGGTCCAACCACCTTCCCCGGGAACTACAGGTACTCAATAGATTTAATCTGCCCCTCTACAAATATTTCCTCACTAAAAAAGTTTTTAATGGTTAGGTTTTTGCCCTTAACCACAATTTCACCGCCCCTGATTTTTAAACGCAGGATCTCATCATTATATTCAATAATACCCCCATAATTTTCCAGATAAAGCTGTACATTTCCTATTATTGTCGCCCGGGGCAAATTACAAAGCAGTTCTTTGGGCAATTCAAAAAATTCTGCTACGTTTTCACGCCATTTTTTTCTTTCTTCCCCGAACTCCTTGCCCCTCAAAAAGTAACGCCTCCTTGCTATTTTTCCCTTCTCTACATATTAAAATTTATGCTTTAAAAACAGGGTTATGCAAAAAATGAAGCTGCCCATGTAAGGCAGCCTGGTTTATTTCTCGCAGCGTTTTGCTGTTAGCGTAGTTCCGGGTTCTCGCCCAAGTTCTACTACTCACCTCGAGCTTTCGACGACCTCCCGAAACAAACCCGGCATTTTCATCCATTATTGTAACCTGAAGTGCCGTGGACGTAAATATGTATACCATGGGGACATTCCATTGGGGACATTCCATTGGGGACATTCCTCTGAAAGAGGTGTGTCCCCATACCTTATTCGTCATCACTGGCACCCCCCATCCTGTCAGCTGGGTCGTCTCCAGCTCTCATTTCGTAGTGAACTTGTTTCCTCGCTGCACAAGTCACTCCGCCAACAGCAAAACAGCAGCGTCTATGGAACAATAGGGGATCTAAACCCGGTTATTTTCATCTATTTTTGTGACCCGTAAGGTCGTGGCGGTGCAAACCCGGTAGCGAACCAACTTGCGCTACCTCATTTTCATACTAAAAGGCCTCCTGGCACGAGGCGCTGAAAAGATCTCCATCGCGATAATTCCCAGGGGCAGACTTTCCCCGCTTAACAGCTCGTGGAAATGTTTCCCCATGTTATGCTCTTCTTCCCGGAAAGCGCAAGCACTGGCCGGCACCGATTTTTTGGGCAGGGAAGCCTGCCGCCGGGCCTCCTCTAAATCAAAGGCGTGATCATATTTCTCCTGTTTAGACGCCTCCCTGCCCGGTACTTTTTGCCCATATTCCGGCCACTCCAGGACATCCTTTTCAACGGGTGATGCTTCTTCCACGCTTACTTCCGGAAGGTTAAAAAGTTCGGATGGCACGGGTATTTCCGGTTGCGGAGCAGGCGGGGTAAAAGTCCGGCCCGTACTGCGGAAAGACCTGAGAATAGAAGAGATAACCATCATCACAATAAAGATAATCAAAAGCTCCATAAGCAAACACCTCTTTACTTATCCTACAGAAAAAAAGTTTATATGCTTTAAAAAGCTTTACTTGCGGTTTTCGTCTCCGGGCTGGCCTTCGGGTTTGCCCATTTTGGAGATGGAATCGCGCATCTGGGTATCGGCATAAATATTCTGCAGGTTGTAATAATCCATGACACCCAGCTTGCCATCTCGCAAGGCCGAGGCGATGGCCTTCGGAACTTCTGCTTCCGCTTCCACTACCTTGGCGCGCATTTCCTGGACTGCCGCCTTCATTTCCTGCTCCCTGGCCACAGCCATGGCACGTCTTTCTTCCGCTTTGGCCTGGGCAATACGCTTATCAGCTTCGGCCTGATCTGTCTGCAGCTGGGCCCCGATATTTTTGCCTACATCCACATCGGCGATATCTATAGAGAGAATTTCAAAAGCTGTACCGGCATCAAGGCCCTTGTTGAGAACAGTATGGGAGATGGCATCAGGGTTCTCCAAAACCTCTTTATGTGTCCGGGCAGAACCGATCGTGGTAACGATCCCCTCTCCAACCCGGGCGATGATCGTTTCTTCACCCGCTCCCCCCACCAGGCGGTCAATATTGGCTCTTACCGTTACCCGGGCCTTGGCCTTGACCTCGATGCCGTCTTTAGCCACTGCGGCAACCACGGGGGTTTCGATAACTTTGGGATTAACACTCATTTGAACCGCCTGCAGGACATTTCTCCCGGCCAGGTCTATAGCCGCAGCCCTCTCGAAGCCAAGCTCGATATCTGCCCTCTGGGCGGCGATAAGAGCATTTACAACCCTGTCTACGTTGCCTCCGGCCAGGTAATGGCCCTCCAGCTTGTTAACATTTAACTCCAGCCCCGCCTTGGTGGCTTTTATCAGGGGCTCAACGACTTTGGCCGGGACAACGCGGCGCAGGCGCATCCCGATAAGGGTTATAATGCCGACACGAACACCCGCTGCCAGGGCCGCAATCCACAGTCTTAAAGGAATAAAACTAAATAATACGGAAAACCCAATAATAATAAGGACAAGTAAAACCAAAAAAGGCAATAATTCGCTCAAGATCATATCCCTCCTTAACTACAAATCGTTTAATTTTAAGATCGTTATTTTTCCCGCAGGGGACGGACTACCACCCTCCTGCCTTCCACTTTTATTACCTCGACGGCAACACCTTGTGGAACATAAGAACCCTCGCTTACAACATCAAAACGGGAACCTTCGATGAGTACAATTCCGGCGGGACGCAGGGGAGTAACGCTTGTCCCTTTTTTCCCCGTCAGATAGTACAAATCGGCAGAAGAACGGAAACCCTGCTCCCTGGTAGCTGCGTCGAACAAAACAAACCGCCGCAGGGCACCTCTGCGCTGTAAATATTTAAAGGCCAGAAAACCCGCAGTGCCGGAAATAAGAAAAGAGACAAGCAGCATTTTAAGCCCGAGTTCAGTGGAAGCTGCCGAAAGGACGATGGAAGCCGAAACGGAAACGAGGCCCCCCACTCCAAAAACTCCGAACCCCGGTATGAAAGCCTCTACAAGGAGAAGAACAATACCGAATAGAAAAAGGAAAACAGACAGCCAGCCGCTTACACCGGTAAAGAAATGCCCCCCGAAATAAAGGCCGAAACAAAGGATGCTTAAAAGGCCGGCAATTCCAAAACCCGCCGTGAGTACTTCCAGGACAAGAAAAAGAAAAGCCAGTGAAAGGAGAATGGTAGCCACTGTCGGCTTGATAAGCCAGCCGCCCATATTTTCCCAGGGAGTAGGTGAAATTCTTACCAGCTCGGCTCCTTCGAGATCAAGAACCTGCAGCAATTCCTCTATTGTTGACACCGTTCCATCGCTAAACTTAAGCCTTTCCGCTTCCTGAGCCGTAAGGGTCAGAAGCTCTCCTGAAGAAACCACGCCTTCAACAGCAATTTCTTTACGCACCATTGCTGCCGCCAGTAGGGGGTCTTTCCCCTGGTTTTCCGCAACCCCTCGCATGTCAGCCTCCCAGGAAGAGAGATACTTTTCATCTACAGCCTCTCTACCGCCCGCAAGCCTGGGTTCGGCCGCCCCGATAGTAGAGCCTGGGGCCATGAAAAAGCCATCGGCGGCCAGGGCCAGGTATGCCCCTGCAGAAAGAGCATGTGGTTTAACATAAGCATAAACAGGAGAGGAAAAGTCATCTAGAAGCTGGCGGGCTTTTTTAGCCGTTTCAATATATCCCCCGGGAGTATCCATCTCCAGGATTACAGCAGCGGCATCGTTATCTGCTGCCTCCTTCAGGGAGCGTTCCAGAAAAACCAACCACCCCGGTTCTACCTCACCCCGAAGGGGAACGACATAAACCTTCAAGGGTGCCGCCAGGGCGTCAGAGAAAATTATTAAGCTGTACAAAAAAACAAGAAACAAGCAAACCTTCCTTAACAAAAAGGCTCCCTCCCCCATCCTATAAAAGTAAAACTTGGCGTAACCAAGTCTTACTTGAGTAACTCTTCGACAACTTTTTTAACCACAGCCCCATCGGCTTTTCCCTTAACCCGGGACATCAAAAAACTCATTACCTTGCCCATCTCTTTTTTTGATGATGCTCGAAGCCCGGCTATAGCTTCCTGCGCCATTTGTCTTATTTCCTCTGCAGAGAGTTGCGGGGGAAGGTATGAAGATATAATGTTTATCTCTTCTTTTAACTCCTGCAAGAGAGAGGGCCTGTTGGCTTTTTCGTAATCAGCCAGGGCTTCTTTTCTCCTTTTCAGCTCTCTTTGTAGTACTGCCAGTGTTTCTTCTTCATTTAAGGGCTGTTTCTTTGCTATCTCGGCATTTTTTACCTCACTTCTCAAACAGCGTATCACATTGAGGCGAAACTTTTCCCTGGCTTTTATGGCAAGTTTCTGATCTTCGAGTAATTTTTCCAAAAGCTCCATGGAAACGCCCCCCAGCGTTATTTATAATACCTCCTCTTTTTGCGTGCAGCTTCAGCTTTCTTTTTACGACGAACGCTCGGTTTTTCATAATGTTCTCTTCTGCGAAGTTCTGAGAGTATGCCTGTTCTTGCGCACTGCTTTTTAAAACGCCTCAGAGCACTATCCAGGCTCTCGTTTTTTCCAACTTTAACTTCCGACACATGTTTCCCTCCCCTCAACCCTGGCCTCAAAAAGGAAAAGGCTCTGCAGAAAACCATTCAACTTATTATACCTTTTGACCGGGGAACTGTCAACGAAAGGTAAAGGCAAAAAAAATCAAGAAAAAAATGGATGCGAACTCCCGCTCTCTCCTGGAAAGAACGTCCGTGTTATGTTCCGCAAAGGTGGCTCAAGGTTGTGGCGAGCGACATGTGCAGCGCAGCGAACAGGTTCAGCGAAGCGAAGGCTGAAGGTGGCCCCTGCTGGCATGGAAGCCAGCAGCCGGGAGGTGAGTTAGGATGCGAACTCTCCCGGGAAGGCCAGCCGTAAGCCTGAGCTGAGCTGGCAAACCTGTCTCAAGCGAACCCTTAGAGCAAGCACCAACCTTCGCCACCCCATTTTCATCTAACCGCCTTTGCTGACCAGGCTGGAGCCGAAAGGCCTCCCACCCAGGAGATGAAAATGAAGATGAAAAATTTCCTGGCCTCCATCCCGGCCGCAATTCATAACCAGCCGGTAGCCTTTTTCGTCAATGTTTTTCATCCGGGCCAGTTCACCGGCTACCCAGGCCAGGTGTCCCATAAGCTCCTTGTGCTCCGGTTTAATGTCATTAAAACTGGGAATATGTAACCTGGGGATCAAAAGAATATGGACAGGCGCAACGGGGTTTATGTCATTAAAAGCTACAACCTGCTTGTCTTCATAGACAAGCTGTGCAGGTATTTCCCCGTTTGCAATTTTACAAAATATGCAGTCCTTCAAGGTAATTTCCTCCCTAAATCGGATATTATAACACTTATTATAACATTTTATTTACCTTTTCAAAACCTCAAATTAAATTACCACGGCCTATTTTTACCCGTTCTTTTACAAAAAAGGCAATTCTGCTATAATAAATAATATACAAGGTATAAACAAGGACTTAAGGTCCGGTGAAAGGATTGAATATATGTCCGGCAAAATTTCAGTTAAAGAGGCCCTGGAGCTACCCGGAGCTGTTTTTATCGATGTGCGCTCCCCTCACGAATACCGTCAGGGATCCATTCCCGGTTCTATAAACATTCCTCTTTTCAACGACGAAGAACGGGAAATTATCGGCATCGTTTATAAGGAAGACGAACAACAGGCAAGATTAAAAGGCCTTTCTTTTGCCACTCCCAAGCTCCCGGATATTATCAAAAAAATAGAAGAGCTAAGCCGTGCTAATACACCCGTCTTATATTGTTGGAGAGGAGGAATACGCAGCCGGAGCATCTATACCGTCCTGGAAATGCTGGATATTCCCGCTTTCAGGTTGGAAGGAGGTTATAAATCCTTCAGGCGTTTTATCCTGGATGAACTTATATCCTATGAACTAAACAAACCTGTTTTTGTTCTTAACGGGCTGACAGGCACGGGAAAAACAGAGATTCTGCATATACTTGCGGAAAAGGGTTGTCCCTGCATCGATCTTGAAGGCCTGGCCTGTCACAGGGGTTCCCTGTTTGGACACCTGGGCTTTAAAGAAGTGCGCCAGCAAAAAGATTTTGACGCCCTGCTCTGGAACCGCCTGGAAGAGCTTAAAAATGCCGGTTACCTGATTGTAGAGGGTGAAGGAAAAAGAATCGGTTCCGTTTACCAGCCGGATTTCTTGTTCAAGGCGATTCAGGAAGGAAATCATATCCTGCTGGCCGCCCCTCTGGAAAACAGGGTGGAAAGGCTCCTAAGAGAATATACCCCCTCTACTGACAGTGAAAAGGAAAAGGTCGGGGAGGTAATTCTTTCCCTGAAAAAATACCTGGGGGCGAAAACCGTTGAACATTTCCTTTCACTTCTGAGGGAGGAAAACTACAGGGAGTTAGTCAGCCAGCTGTGCCGGCTGTATTATGACCGTCTTTACGGAGAATCAAAGCCGGAAACAACTGACTTTGTGCTCACGCTGGACAGTAGCGACACCATAAAAGCTGCGGAGGAAGTTAAAGAATTTGTACACAGGTCCGTTAAGGAACGGGTTCCCCGGGCAGCGCGAACATAGAGGTGCGCTCACCGGGCAGGCCAATTGCGGCCCTGAACTTAAGCTGTTAAACCTGTCCTGTGCAAGTCACAATAGTGGATAAAAATGACCGGGCTTAGATCCCGTCATTATTCCATAAACGTAGCGTTCTGCTGTTGGCGTAGTGACTTGTGAAACGAAGAAACAAGTTCACTGCAAGGCGAGAGCTGAAGACGACCCTGCTGACAGGATGGGGGGTGCCAGTGATGACGAATAAGGTATGGGGACACACCTCGTCTTTTCAAGGTAAGGGGACACACCTCTTTCAGAGGAATGTCCCCAATGGAATATCCCCATGGTATACATATTTATGTCCACGGCACTTCAGGTTACAATAATGGATGAAAATGCCGGGTTTGTTTCGGGAGGTCGTTGGAAGCTCGAGATGAGTAGTAGAACTTGGGCGAGAACCCGGAACTACGCCACCAGCAAACGCTGCGCCATTTTCACACAAACCGCCACGACCCTGCGGGTCACAACAATGGATGAAAATGATCTTTTTTAGAAACCGTATTATGGTCCGGGCAAAGGTGGCGCAAGGTTGTGGCGAGCAACATGTGCAGCGCAGCGAACAGGTTCAGCGAAGCGAAGGCTGAAGGCGGTCCTGCTGGCATGGAAGCCAGCAGCCCCGGAGGTGAGTTAGGATGCGAACTCTCCCGGGAAGGCCAGCCGTAAGCCTGAGCGGAGCTGGCAAACCTGTCTGCGCGAACCTTAGAGCGAGCACCAACTTGCGCCACCTCATTTTCATACAAGAAAGGAGTTATACGTATGAACGTTTATGATTATGCCCACGCGCTGGCAAAAGCTATCAGATCGTCCTCTGAATACAGAGCTTTTAAAAAAGCACTGGAAAGTTTGGAAAAAGATTCCGCAGCAAAAGAAATGCTCTCCGATTTCCGAAAAAGTCAATGGGAGCTGCAGCAGCAAAAGCTAGCAGGCCTGGAGATATCACCGGAACAAGAACAGCGCCTTTCCAGGGTCTGGGAGATTGTCAGGCTCAATATGGTTGTTAAAGACTACCTGGAAGCAGAGTACAAGTTCAGTGTTATGCTTTCCGATATTCAAAAAATTATTGGGGAGCCATTGGAAGATGTTATTGCCCAGGAAATAGAGGAGCTGCGGTCAGAACAAAACAAGGGGCAGCAAAAAGAATAGCAGGTGTTTAAAACCTGCTTTTTTTTCACTGCTGTTACTCTTTGTTCAGGCGCCAGCAGCCGGAAATCATTAAGGCGAAAATAATTGTCTCGGGGGGAATTATCGGGAGGAATTACTTGATAACTTCCTCTTCTTTTTCATCATCATTTTTATCTTCTTTTTCTATTTGCCAAAAAGGAACAATCCTGCTTAAAACCCGGTCCTGGTTATCGACAAATTTCCAGACTGCACCTTCAAGGTCCACAGCCTGGCGATCAACCGTTATTACATGGAAATAATTATCCTTGGGTTCTACCATAACTCTTATTTCAACTTCTCCAAACCTGGGTAACACATCCATACTCTGTATCTCGCTGTTAACAGCAAAGACAGCCAATTCTTCTGCAGCATTAAAGGGGTAGTCGGGAAGAGACAGGCCCAACTCCTGGGAAACCCTAATCCACTCATCATGATCCACTACCAGGTTGAAAGAAGTCGGTGAAGTGAGCACCCCCCAGTCCGTAGTAGTAAAAACCAGGTTGCTCGCTCCCCCTTCAGGTAACCCGGCGGTTGGTTCCACACGGAAAAAGTTATCATAGACCGTTAAACCTATTAACAGCACCAGTAGAAACAACAGCGGGATAAGACGGCGTGCCTCGACAACAAAAAATCTGCCTCTTTTTTTCATGGATTTTCCCCCCTGAACACTTCTCTTTCCTTTTGATTATATGCGGGGAAAAATCCTAATATGACTAAAAAAGATCATTTTTCATCCGTTGTTGTGACCCGCAGGGTCATAAACGTTGGTATTGCGGACCAGGCTGCCCTGTAAATAACCGCGGAAGCTTTTTTCAATGCGTACCTCTCCTATTTTACCCCTCCAATTGCCAGCCGTTAAAGCGCGTACCCGCAGGTAATTCGAAGTAAGGCCCTCAGAAAGGCGGTACTCCCCTCTGAGTTCCCTTGACATCCACAGGTCAGAACCATCCTCCCCGGCTCCCGCCTCCAGCTCTTTCTCAAAAAGGACCGAAAGTTCCCGCCCGAGGAACTTTTCCTGGAAAGCCCGGGAGAGCTCCTCTCCCAGGGCAATCATCATCCTGCTTCTCTGCTCTTTTACCTCCGGGGCCACCTGGGGAATCATCTCCGCGGCCTTTGTGCCACGACGGGGTGAAAACTTAAAAACGTGCAAACGGCTAAAGGCACTTTCCCTGACAAAATTGCAGCTCTGGAGAAATTGCTCTTTCTCTTCCCCGGGGAAGCCGACGATGACATCGGTGCTGACAGCCAGGTCCGGTAGGCCCTCTCGCAGCCTGTTTAAAAGCGCAGTATAGAAAGCGGTATCATAAGAGCGCCCCATTTTTTTTAAAACGCTATCATCCCCACTCTGTAAAGGGATATGAAGATGGCGGCAAATTTTTTCGTTTTCTTTAATCACCTTAATAAGCTCCTCATTGAAATCAGCCGGCTCGATGGAGCTTAAGCGTATTCTTTCAATTCCCGGAACCGTAACGGCATCAACTAAAAAGGAAGCCAGGCTCAATGGGGGCTCCAGATCCAGACCGTACAACCCCAGGTGAATACCGGTAAGAATTACCTCCTTGTGCCCGGAACGCCCCATTTCCCGGAGATATTCCATCCCTTTTCCGGGAGGGATACTGCGAACAGGCCCCCTGGCCAGGGGGACAATACAGTAGCTGCAAAACTGGTTACAACCATCCTGAATTTTTAAAAAGGCCCTGGTTCTTTCCTGCTCCGGCACCCAGGGCAGATCCTCAAAAATTGCTGCCTGCCCGTAAGGAGTAACCAGAGGAGCAATATCCTCCCCCTCCAATTTTCTTTTAACAATCTCCGGGAGGGAAAGACGTTCACCCGTTCCTGAAATGATATCAACTTCCGGCAGGGAAGTTAATTCGCCGGGATTAACCTGCGGATAACAGCCCGTTACCGCTACTATGGCTGCAGGATTGCGCTTCTTCGCCCTGCGAACGGCCTGGCGGGATTTGCGATCGGCCAGGTGTGTAACAGTACAGGTATTAATAACATAAACATCAGCCCTCTCCTGGAAATCTACCAATTCAAAACCTTCCCGGCGAAAAGCTCCTTTTAAGGCCTCAGTCTCATAATAATTTACCTTGCACCCCAGCGTATGAAAAGCTACCTTCAGTGACGCCAAAAACACTCACTCCTCTATTTCGCTACGCAGAACCCGGAGCTACGCCACCAGCAAACGCTGCGCTATTTTCATACTACTCCGCAGAGGTCACCCCAAAGATACATAACTATGGAAAGTACCGCCAGAGGAGCCGTTTCGGCCCTTAAAATCCGCGGGCCCAGGGAGATAGTATAAACCCCCGGGAGTTGTCTTAGTTTTTCCATTTCTTTAAAGGAAATTCCTCCCTCCGGGCCCGTAAAAATACTAACGGATTGGGGACTTTTGATGTTTTCTGCAAGGTTCCGGAGCCCTCGTTCCTTTTCTTCCTCCCAGGGCACAATAACAAGGTCGTTTTTGCACATCAGCTCCAGCGCCTCTGTAAAATTTAAAGGGGTCAAAACCTCAGGTATAAAACTGCGCCGGCATTGCGCAGCCGCAGAGACAGCGATATTCTGCCAGCGCCTGGTTTTTTCCTTTCCTTTTTCTGCCGTTACCCTCACCACAGTTCTCTCCGTCAGAACTGGTACAATTTTCCTAGCACCAAGTTCTACGGAGTGACGTATGACCAGATCCATCTTCTCCCCCTTGGAAACCCCCGTAAACAAAGTCACCTCCAGGGAAGGCTCAACCTTTTGTTCGATTTCATAAAGGATCGCTGCTTCCGCTCTCTGTGAACCGATGTACTCAAGGCGGGCTTTAAAAGCTCTCCCTTTACCATCAGCAAGGACAATAAAGTCGCCCCTGGTCAGCCGTAATGCTTTGAGATGCGTTAAATCATCCCGCTCCAGGATGACATTTTCTTTATGATGTATATTTTCAGGGGGAAGCAAAAACCAGGAGGACATGGCCTGTTATCTCCTTTGAGCAGTCTTATGACCACTCTTATTTAAGTTGACAAGCGAACACGTGTGCGTTATAATTCTCTAGGAAAAATTCTCAGGAGGCTTTTAGCAATGAAATGTCAGCTTGAACTTATGAAAAAGGAAATTGCTGCCATCATACCCGCCTCACATGCTGAAGGCGGTGAGGCCACCCTGTTAATTAAAGTTAATGGGGAAAAATACCTTGACAGGCGTTCTACGGGCTGGATTATCAAAAGGCTGGCACAATTATATAACATAGATCTGCACGCTGTTAAGAAAAACTACGGGCCCCTGCTGGGAAGGAAAAGATACATTCCCGTTCCTCTTTGCACAACACTGATTTACCTCCCGCTCACTTTAAAAACCGACACTTTCCCCCTTGACCGGAAGCTGGGCTACATTTCCCTCGAACAGATCGAGGGAACTAAAAAAGAAACCTGCAGCAACATTCTTGTGCTAAAAAACGGCCTGGAACTGTCCTGTTTCAACACCATGACCGCGATCCAGGCAAGGTTAAGGGAAAGCAGGCTGCTGCAAAAGATACTGAAAAGCGAGCGGCTGCAGGAAGATTTCTCCTGTTACGCCCAGGAGAGGACTTCCTGCATGGCGGGAACTGTTTGCGATTTCAGTCCCCTATTTTACGGGAATGGTGAAGTAACGCCACGCCCTTGTGTATTGAGTAACCGTCCAGTTGCTCGCTGCCCGCTTTACAGCCGCTTTTCCTATTAACAGCCACGCCCCTGCGGGTCGCAAAAATGGATGAAAATGACCGGGTTTAGATCCCGCTGTTGTTCCGCATATGCAGCATTTTGCTGTTGGCGGAGCGACTTGTGCAGCAAAGCTAAAAGCTCACGTTGAACGAAGGTTGGAGATGGCCCTGCCGGCATGGAAGCCGGCAGCCGGGAGGTGAGTAGGATGCGAACTCTCCCGGGAAGGTCATCGGAAACCTGAGCTGAAA
>JAGVAS010000073.1 GCA_020060185.1 Desulfovibrio sp.
ATGCTTTCCCTGCTCCTCGCCTGGTTAAAATTCCACCAGCCCTTGCAGCAGCTTCCGGGTAACGTATCAGGTAAAGCTGCCAGGCTTTTAGAACTGGATGAAAGCAGTTGGCTGGGACAGGAAGAAAAATTTGTTGCCCTGGGAGACAGTATGCTTAATGAGAAAAAGGCCTGGGAACCGTATTTTTTGGAAACAGTCGCCCGTGATATACAAAACAAAATAGAGCCTGCGCAGCTCTGGGAACTTTACCTGGGCACAGGAACATCCGGGGAAAAACCTTACCGTTTCGGATTTTTACTGGAAAAAATGATCGCAGAACCGGTTTTTCCAGGAATCGTACAGGAAATTTTCCGAAAACTTGCTTTCCAGCTCCAAAGCGAAGAAAGTGAAAGTAATCTCCGGAATATAAAAGAATCCCTACTGGAAGTACAAAACTCCCTGAAACGGGAAGCATCAGAATCCTGCCTAGGGGTTCAAAACGCTCTCCAGAAGGAAAAAGAAAAAGGCCTGTCCTTGCTAAACGCCCTGGCCCTTTGCAACATAACACTGCGCCGCACCGAAAAAGCCGTGCAGAGCTATCCCTCAAACGACAAGGGTTGGGAAAACCTTTATCGTCAGGTTTCTCGTTTTGAAATGGAAATGGAATTCCTGAAAGAACTGGACCGGCCCCTCGGAAACTCCCTGGCTGTTACCCTGGAGAGTTGGAAACGCTCTTATATTACCTCCGCAGACAAACTTTTAAAACAATTCACAGTCCACTGCCGGCAGGAAACCCCAACCGGCAGGCAAACCCTGGCAGGACTTCTCCGCCAGTTCCCCGCCTGGGTAAAGAAAAAAAAATACAGCGGAGGAGCTTATTTCTTTATCCTGGACGGTGCCCGCGTGGACATCTGGGAACTACTAATGGAAAAAATATTTTCTGAAATGAAGCTGCGCTTTCTTAAAGAGGGCTTTACCTGGGCCCTTCTCCCCACTGTTACGGAAAACCAGCTTCAACCCCTCAAAGAAACGGGATTGCTCGGCCACATCGTGAACGTAAACGAAAATATAATTTCAGAGCTTTTAGTGGAGCCTGCTTCCCTGCTACAGGCCGTAAACAACCGTCCGCAATTTCAGAGCCCGGGACAGCAGCCTGCAGCTATCAGGGCCCTCAAGTTTGACTTTGTTGACGATAAAGTGCATACTTCCCGCGAGAATCTCCTCACCCTCTCTGAAGAAATAGCCATGCAGGGCAAAAAAAAGCTCTGGCCGGTGCTGGATAACTTGCCTGGAGACTCCCTGGTTCTGATTGCCGCAGATCACGGCTTCCGCACAAACTTCCACTATACAAAGCTTAAAAAGTGGGAGGAACCCCGCTATCTACACGGCGGCCCCACCTTCTTCGAAATCCTGGCCCCCTGGGGCCTGCTGGAAAAAGCACCCTAATACACAGACACCTATTACAATGCCAGGAATTACAGAATTTACTAAAAGGATCTGCTTCCAATAGAAAATTTACTTAAAGTTTTTGGGTAATTTCCTGCATCACATTAAAAAAATTTGTCAACTGCAGTTCCACCTCTGAGACAACCTCATCCATTTGGCCAACCAGGTGGGTGAAACGCTTGTATTCCAGCTGGAAGCCATATATATTGCGTACAAGGTGCCTAAATTTTAAATATTCCTCTAAAAGATAGTATAACTTTTTGTCAAATACTACAGGACGAATTTCTGGCAGTTCGACCGACATTTGTCGTAACAATTTTTTATGCCAATCTTCCCCTTCAGGTAGCTCAGCATCAATTTCCCTGGCAATTATCTTAAATATTCTTTCCAACGCCATATAAAAATCTGAAAGAATAGATGCATAGACCCGTTTTTCAATTTCAGGATCCAATTTTTGTGCTTTGATATCCTGCAAATTCTTTTGTAATTGATAAATATTTGCCAGTTCTTCTTCAATTTCATCCCGCAACAGCACCAACTTATGGAACATTATAACTCCTCTCCTTCCTGCTCAATTTTTTTTACTAACTTGCCAGTTGCTTTTTCAACAGGTATCATATCTATTTTAAATGGCAAGGCAATCTGATAAACTTCCCATAATATATCTAAATACCGCTCTACATCCATACCATAAACAGCAATATCTATATCAGAGTGCTCCCAAAACTTGTCATTTACAAGCGATCCAAAGAGTACAACTTTTTGGATACCATATTTATTTTTCAATAACCTGGCAATTGTTTTAGCTTTTTTTAAAGCCAGCTTATGTTTTTGCTTAAGATTAGCCTCTTTTTCCTTTCTTCTTTTCAACCATCCAGATTCATATCTTCTTCTTTGTTCTTGCGTTATCACATCATTTCCCCCTTATCCGGGATTAAAAGTAATTATCGAAAATAATGAAGAGTTTGAAAGAAAGAATTGATTCTTGTATTATACAGTATTTTCCACCTTTCCTGTTTATCATAACATGTGTATGATCACAAATCAATGTTCTATCTTTGAAAATCAAGGGATAAAAACTTTCCTCGTCAGGGACCACGTGCTTTACAACAACAACGAAGGGGAATTGCTTTCCCCTGATTACCAGGGCTATTTAGAGGATCTATACCGGTTTATTAACAATGGCCTTTAGAACCTCGACAGGGACAGGCTCTGCAGGTAAATTTCCCTGTTAGTTACAAAGAGTTAACGCCGGCTACACGTGCAGGTTCTGCAGAGGCTCCCTGGCAATTAACACAATTCCCAGCAGGACGCACAACATCCCTGCCAGGTGAAACCAGAAGAATGATTCTTTTAGAATAAGGTATGACAGCAGTACGGCACTGACCGGTAAAACACCGGTAAAAACCGCCGCTGTACTGGCAGGAACCCGGGACAGGCCCTGAAACCAGAGAATAAAAGCAATTACTGTAACCACAACACCATAGTAAACGATGAACAACCAATCTTTCAGGTAAAGTACAGAAAATGAAAAATTTATCGCTTCGTATACAGAAAAAGGCAGGAACAACAAAAGGCCAAAAATGCTTACCATGGTGGACATGGTCAGGGGTGATGCCTTTTCCCCGGCAACTTTGGCCAAAATTATGAACAAAGCTTCACAGCATACTGCTCCCAGGATTAATAAATTCCCCAGAAAAGAATTTAGACTCTGCTCTACATCTACCGAAGCACTAACAATGCTGATAAACATTATCCCCGCCACGGCAAGAGAAATGCCCAATCCCTTATGCCATGTAAACCTATCCTTGAGGAAGGCAAATGAGAGTATCCCTACAACTGCCGGTGTAGTACTGGTAATAATCCCGCTGCTGGTAGCAGTAGTCAATTTTAAACCATAAAGCAGGCAAATGCTGAACAGGAAAATTCCACTAAACGCCTGCAGGAAGAGGATCAGTAAATACCTTGGAGTTATAGCCGGGAAACGTTTTTCATACTTAAGCAACAAAGGCAAAAGCACAGCCAGGGCCACTAAAAACCTCAGGCCAGAGGCTAAAAAAATCGGGAAACTGGCCACAATAAGCTTACCAACCACAACTGAACTTCCCACAAGAGCCATAGCTGCAGCAAGTTTGACATATGCCCCCAAATCTGCCTTCATTTTTACCCCCATACCGCTGTTTCTTTTTTTCATTATTACTTATTGCCGGTAGATTGTCCACAAAAGATTCCCCGGTTTTAAGTTTTGGTGCTTAAAAAAATAAACTGCCCTGCAGCGGCAAAAAAAGCCAGGCTTAAATAAAACATACCCGCTGTCTGGAAACAGTTTTTTAAATAATTGCTTTAACCAAATAAGGCAGTTTTCTTGTTGAATTTAAACTCATTTTTTCCAGCTGTCAGCAAACCTACCCCAGGCCTGAAGCCAGGTCTTTTTCGTTTCCTCCAGGGTTTGCAAGGAACTTTCCCCTAAAGCAGGTTTAACTTCAAAACTTAACACAGGTTTAATGTCCCTTTTAAGCTGATCCCGGCAAAATCCTTGATCGGCGAGGGCCTGTAGAAACGAAACCAGATCGCCAAGTTCAAGGTGACAGCCTCCCAGGCCGTAACGAGGGTGTTGATCACCATATAAAGGGTGTTTTTGATCGGTTCTGACACAATTGCCCAGGTGTATATGAAACAGGAAGTGAATAGCTTCATTAATAGCTTCACCGGGTTTTTCCTCAAGCAGCGGTAGATGGCCCTGGTCCAGGGTTAAGCCGAAATTTTCAAAACCTGCCCCGGAAACTTTTCTGGCTACCTGAACTGCCTCCGGAGTCGGACCGATTAAGCATTTTTTATCAACGGCGCGATCGAACGTTTCCAGGGTTATGGTTAAATTGCTATCTCTTTCTTCTACATAACTGCAGAGCTCTGTTAAAGACAAAATAAGGTGTTCTCTGGCTTCCAGGCGCTTTTCCGGACCGGGGTCAGGCCCACTGAGCACAGTGAAAATTTCCGCCTCCATAAATAAGGCTTCGTCCAGGTAATTTTTTACCTGCCGGACGCCTTCCGCTCTCTCTTCTTCTTCCAGGGCATTGAGATTGATTTTATTCATTAAGATAGGCGGAGCACAGCAGTATACCTTCCTTATACCGTGCTGTTGCAGCAATTCTTTAACACGCTTTCTGACTAAAGAATCCTTAATTGAACTGATTTCTAAGGCATCAAAAAAACCATCCGCTACCAGCAAAGATATAGTTTCTAAAATAGCCCCTTCACCTTTGCTTGTTTCCGGAAAAAGCTGGGGATGGACAATTCCAAGTGAAAACATATCGCTCCATAGCATAACAATCTTTCTCCTTGTTTTTTTAATTGCTCTAATCGGTAAAGACTTCAGGGTTAACTATGTTTTCCGGTCTGTTTCCTGACAATGTTTGGACAATACCGCTGGCAGCCATAACAGCCATCTTTGTCCTGGTGCGGAAACTTGCACTGCCAATATGGGGGACAACTACGACATTATCCATCCGGCATAAGGGATGATCTTTGCCAATGGGCTCCTCCTGGAAAACATCCAGCCCTGCACCGGCGATAACCCCGTTTTGTAAGGCTTTAATAAGTGCAGGTTCATCAACAATAGGACCACGTGCAGTATTGATTAATATCGCTTCTTTCTTCATCAAACCCAACTCCCTGGCTCCTATCAACTTACTCGTCGATGGGGTAAGAGGCACATGAATACTTACAAAGTCTGATTTCTGCAAGAGTTTTTCTAGGGTAACTTTTTGAGCCCGAAATTTCTTTTCCACTTCATCTACCGGAAATTCGTTAAAGTATAGGATACGCATATCAAAACCGGCCGCACGGCAGGCCATAGCCTGGCCTATACGCCCCATACCGATGAGACCCAGTGTAGCACCGTTAATGTCTCTGCCTAAAAGCAGCAGGGGATCCCAGGTCCTCCAAAGCCCATCCCGTACATACCTGTCCGCCGTTACGATGTTT
Organism: Desulfovibrio sp.; assembly: GCA_020060185.1. GTDB lineage: Bacteria > Bacillota > Dethiobacteria > DTU022 > UBA8154 > UBA9862. The sequence continues at coordinate 5,410 of JAGVAS010000073.1, forward strand.
CTTCCGGCAGCCATCATTAAACTGAAAGCCAGATCAGCCGTGGTTTCCGTAAGTACATCGGGGGTGTTGGTTACGACTATTCCTCTCCTGCTTGCTTCAGCCAGATCAATATTATCAAAACCCACTGCGTAATTACTTACTACTTTCAGGTTTTTGGCAGCTGTGAAAATATCTTTATCAATTCTGTCCGTCAGCAGGCATAAAAGACCGTCCACTGCCTGAACTTCTTCCAGGAGAACATCCCTTGGAGGGGGAAGTTCACCTTCCCAAACTTTTACTTCAGCATAACCCTCCAGAAGATCCAGCCCTTCCCGGGGAATTTTCCTGGTAACATAAACTTTAAACAACCCTTTCACCTCATCTTTTAAAAAGTTCATTCATACTCTTCCTTCCTCAGTAAAAGAACAACCGCCATTACAACAAAAACCATCATCTCCGAAAGCCGCGGCAAAACCCTTGCAGTCATGGCTATAAGCATACCGAGGCTGAAAGCGGAAATGAAAGCTCCCGTCAGGTTTCCCATACCTCCTACCAGAGTTACGGCAAAGGCCAGCAGCACAAACCTGAAACCCATGTAAGGCTCCGCTGCGGCAATGGGGCTGTAAAGAATACCGCCGACGCCTGCAAGAGCGCTTCCAATGACAAACACAAGAGAAAAATACTTGAATTGATCTATACCCAAACAGCGGACTCCTACACTGTCGTCCAGGGCAGCGACAATCACTTTCCCGGCTATAGTCTTTTTGAAGAACAAGTGCAGGGCGATAAAAATTGCCACAGCAGCCCCAATGATGATGATGCGGTAAAGGGGAACAGTTACATCAAACAGCTGGATGGAAGCCCTCGTCGGAACAATGATCGGCCAGGGATTGGTACCCCAGATCCACTTTATGGTATCCGTGGTGGAAAAGAGAACACCGTATGTGGCAATGATGGCATAGTGTACCGACTCACCGTAAAGGTAACGGATAATATACTTTTCAATGAGATAACTTAGAGGAATAACCAGAGCAATACCGATTAAAAGTGAAACTACAAAATTATTTTTCACGTAGGGAAGCGATGTCATAAAAAAATAAACCGCCAGGGCATAAATACTACCGTGGGCAAAATTAATTACCTTCATTGTACCGAAAGTAATGGCGAAACCAATGGAAACCAGGTAGAGAATCGCACCTATGGTTAAACCAAACATAATTGACTCAAGCATTTTTCGATTCACCCCTTCCTGTTAAAGAAGTAGCTAGAGGTACTTTTGTATATAACCAGTGATACCTGTTCTAAATCTTAAGGCAGTGACAACGAGGACAACACCGAGGACCAATTCCCACCTTTCCACATAAATGGAAAGAAAGTCCCTGATAATCATATAAACCATACCGCCGATTAAAGCACCGTAGATATTCCCGATTCCGCCGATAAGATTGGCAAAGATAATTTCCGCATTTCGTAAGGGGCTGATATAATCGGGGGCGATATACCCGTAATTGATTGCTGTGAGAGTGCCGGCAAAAGCGGCAAAGCTGGAGGCGATGATAAAAGTAACAAGTTTGTAATAATGACTGTTATACCCTAAGAATCTGACCCTTCTTTCACTGTACCTGATTGATCTGACCATAATGCCAAAAGGCGAGGCGCTAAAGTGTTTCAGCAAATAAAAAGAGAGGAGCAAACAGAATAAAACAAAGAAAAACCAGTACGGGTGCCGGTGTAGATAAAAAGAGCCGAGCGGCCCGGTAAAACTGGGCATCCCGTCTTCGCCTCCGGTTACATTACCCCACGCATATGCTACCAGGAAAAAACCCACATAATTAAAGGCCATGTTAACCAGGGCAAAAGTTGCACCCTTTGTACGGATCACCAGCTTCCCCACAATTAATGCCAAAAGCGCCCCGGCAACGATACCCGCAACAATACCCAGGATGGGGTTGGGAGTTACCCATTTCATAAAAAGTGCCGCGGTATAAGTTCCCGTTCCGAAATAAAGCATGTGGCCGATGGTCAGGTGCCCCATAAATCCGTAAATGAGGTCATATGAAAGCACGGTAATACAAAAAATCATGAAGTCCGCCACCCTGTGTTTTCCCATGTAAAAAGATAAAAGAATACATAATACAGCTATGATAATAATCTCTACCAGACTGCGTTTACCAGAGCTGACTGACGAAAAGAATAGACCCGGCCTGTTTTTTCCCATCATATTTAAACTCTACCCCTTTTTACTGAGATACAAAATTCTCAAAGATATACTTCTAACTCTTTGACATTACAAATTTCCGATCTATCTGTAATTTCTTTAACGATCTTTCCTTCTTTCATGGGGTAAATGCGATCGGCTAACTGAGTCACCAGATTCAGGTTTTGTTCCACAATTATAGCTGAAACACTTCCCCTCATCTTTTCAAGAAGTTTATAGATATCATCTATGACAATGGAGGCTAAGCCTTCCGTGGGCTCGTCAATAAGGAGCAGCTTCGGGTTTCCCGTTAAGGCCCGAACGATAAGAAGGATTTCTTTCTGTCCACCACTTAGTTTTCCTGCTTTCTGGTTAAGAAGCTTTTCAAACTGGGGGTAGATTTCTATAGCCGTACGGATAGTCTCGGAAAGGGCTACTCCTGACGCGAAAGCAGCCAGCTCCAGGTTCTCCTTAACCGTTAAGGATTGGAAGACCCTTCTTTCCTGGGCAATAAAACGAATTCCCCTCTGGGACAGAAATTCGGGTCGCAAATTTTGAATTTCCCGATCTTCAAAGACAATGGAACCATTTTTGCAATTCAAAACGCCGCAAATAGTTTTTAACAGGGTGGTCTTCCCCGCACCATTCCGACCCACGATAAAGGCGAATTCACCCTTGTTTAAATTTAAGGAAACACCATGAAGAGCCTGTGCACTACTGTAGAATACGTCGATAAAATTTACAGACAGTATGCTCAACCTACTTCCCCCCAGTAACATCTTCTAACTTCAACATTAGTCAGTACTTTACAGGGTTCTCCCTGGCATATGAGTGATCCCTGGGACATTACAAAAAGCTGTTCACAGAAATCCTCTATTTTAGAAATTTTGTGCTCAATAATAACAATAGTAAAATCTTTTTTAACTTTATGGAGGAGTTCCATCATAAATGAGATTTCCAGATCGCCAAGCCCGCTAAAAGGCTCGTCCAAAAGCAGGATTTTTGGCTTTAAGGACAAACTTATGGCAATCTCCAGTAAGCGCTGATCCCCGTAGGAGAGCTCCCCGCCAAGCGTATTGGCTTTATTCTGAAGACCTACCATTTCAAGATATTGCATGCAATCGTCCAGCAGTTCCTTATTATCGGCGACCTTGCAAAAGTAAAACCTGGCTCCTCCTTTATTGTTTTCCTTGAACCTGAGTACAGAAAGAACCAAGTTTTCGTATACTTTTAGACGTGGAAAAATCGATACCAGCTGAAAACTCCTGCTGATACCTCTCTTAACACGCTCCTGTGGTGAAAGCCTGGTAATATCATGTCCTTCATAAAAGATTCTCCCCTCGGAGGGAGGAAAATATCCTGACAGGAGGTTGAACAACGTTGTTTTTCCTGAACCGTTAGGCCCGATAATACCGGAAACCCTGCCTTTTTCAATTTTTAGATCCATCTTATTTACAGCGGTCAGCGGGCCAAATCTTTTAGTCAAACCCTCAGTTGCTATTATCTCCGCCATGAAATCCACCTTTCCAATAGTATTGTGAAAAGGGTTGAGGAAGTGCCTTTCGCCAAAGGCACTTCCTCTTGCTTCAGGCCTTTCTTTAATCACTTCCACCCTAAATCTTCAAGGGGAACCAGAAATTCTTCGCCTTCATAAGCATCGAGAACTTTTCCAAAATCGAAACGCGCGTCTTTACGGGTGCCGGGACCTTTACCCTCTAAAATAAACGCCCAGTATTTATACGCCGGAGTCCCGTCTACACGCCATGTCGCCGGTCCTTTGGGACTGTTGAATTCAGGATTTTCCATAAGAGCATTATAGACCTTTTCCGGATCAGTAGACTGTCCACGTTCCATACCGCGAACTGTCTCCATAACTCCCAGCCAGGCTGCCATGGCATATGCATCAGGAGGTGAACCTATGGCCGAGATCCATTCGTCCGTTAACTCCTTCGTAGCGTTAACGACTTCTTCATCCTTTAAGCCTTCCATATCAGGGTACCAGAAGGTCAAAGCTTTCATTCCCTCAATGCTCTCGGGTTCCACCGCAGTGGCGAAAACACTGATAATCCATATAAATATTAATTTGGTATCCTTTCCAAGCCCCATTTCATGGACCTGTTTCAAAGCGGTAATGGCATCATTGCCCCAGTGTCCGATAACAACAACATCCGGCTTTAGATCCCTGACCTGGATTATATAGGGAGTCAGGTCAGCCGTCCCAACCGGTGAATAAACTACGTTGAAGTCTATATCAGGGTGATCCTTGATAATCTGCCTGGCACCTTCCTCATGTTGATGGCCAAAAGCATAATCAGGTAGAAAGAAAACGAGTTTTTTGGGATCATATTCCTTAATAGCATAAGTTGCCCCGGACCTGCCTACAGAAATAGCATTACCGAGAATGCTTAAAGAATAAGGTGCCTTGGTATCTTTGTGAAAGAAATCTGGTGAAGTTGCACAGGATGCCATAAAAAATGCTTTTTCTTCCTTGGAAGCTTCACTGATGGCTAAAGCAATATGGGCCATAGTTCCACCCTGGAAAACTTTGATGCCGTCTCTTGCCAGCTCCCGCAGACGGCGGGCACCGACATCCGGCTTACTTTCATCATCCCTGAAAACTCCCTGCAGCAGGTATTTCTTGCCATCTATCTCTACTCCGCCGCGCTCGTTAACCTGGTTGATAGCAAACATCACCGCATCCCTCTGCATATTGCCAATTACTGAACCGGCCCCGGAGAGGCTGTAGATGGCTCCCATTTTAATAACACCCATCTTTTCGCCTGCATCTCCCGGTTTTTGGCCTACATCTGCCGTCTGGCAGCCCGGCCCCAGAATTGCAAGCATTCCCAAGCAGAGAACTAGTACCCAAGTAGCCAGCACTTTCCATTTTTTATTCACTTCGTAACTCCCCCTTAATTTCTTTAATTTGTTTTTTAAAACTTTAGGTTCAAGCTGGGCTTTTGTCAGGACTACAGAATGATCCGCTGGTATTAAAGAGCACAGAATTCCATTTGGTAAGTAAAGCTTAAAAGCTACTTATCTCTGTTACCAGATTACCCCCTCTCTATAAATAGCTTAAATGTCAACAACTCGCTTCGCGAAGAAAGCCAGCTGCACTAATCTTCACTCCTCGTGCTTTTTATCACCGAAGGGGCAAAATACTTTTTTACCCGGCTTTTTTAGCTGTCCTTTTTCTCCCAAAGCGGCAGCCCGGTCTGTTGATCAAACCCCCGGTGCAGTTCAGGCCCTACAAATTCCTCGATTACAACTTCACCGGCAAAAATAACCGTGCCGGGCATAAGGTGCCCTCCGAAGGAACGGCCTTCGTGATCGCTCAAAGTAATGTGAAGGTGTGCTTTGGGCAATCCGTCCTTCAAACTCAGGTTGCCTGTACAGTTCAAGATTTCCATTGTCTGATTAAATTCTAACGTGAAATACTCTTTTTTTTCCTGGTGATAAAAACCTATGGCTGCTTTTTTAACGGCTCCGATTACTTCGACCCGACCAACCCTGATTTGTTGCTCGGCGGCAAATTGTTCCAGGGCCTGCAACAGATCACTTTCAAAGGGCAATCTCCCTATCCACTTTCTTCCCTGCTTATAGAAATGGACCAGATACATATATACCACCTTTTTCGGCTTACGAATTTCGCCCTAAACTCTTACGAAACAGGACTAAAGACTACGGCTATAAAAAGATCTAACCTCCCCGGACAGGTTACGATTTTAACATTTTCAATCTGGAAATGCGCTCGTTTCTCTTCTTTGCCACCATCAAAAATGCCCTCGGGACATCTGCCATTAAAGATTTCGACTGCTCAGCAGCACTTTCATAAAAACTTTTAATTTTATGCTCTATTTTTATAGCGCAGTCTATCGCTTCGGGAAAATTCGTATATTCTAACAACTCAGGTTCCAGTTCATATTCCTCCGGATCCAGATCAAAGGCAAAACATCCTTCAATGGCATCAGTAATAACTCCATGGTATGATCTTTCTACTTGTGTTATATTTTTCTTGTTTTCTTTTACAAAAGAAGATAAGTCGCTGCCTTCTTGCGGAAACCTCCGGGATAAGGTTTGATAAAAGACTGCCGATTCATCCTCGAGCCTCCTGGAAAAACTTATCACTTCTGAAGTCGTATTAAACCTCATCAACCAATACCCCTCTTTCCATTAAAACCATCTTTCAATAAGGACCTTGCTTTCGGTAAAGAATCGGACAGCTTCCTGGCCCTGTGTATGCAGAACACCATAAAAGGAGTCTTTCATCCCGCTGAATGGGAAAAAGGCCATAGGGGCAACTATTCCGATATTTACTCCCACGTTCCCGCTTGTAACCTTGTAGCGAAATTCTCTGGCGCTTTTACCGCTCGTTGTAAAGATGGCATGCCCATTACCGAAAGTACTGGCATTGCACATCTCAATTGCTTGATTCAGATTTTTTGCGCGCATGATGCTCATCACGGGACCGAAAATTTCCTCGTTCCCGATCTTCATAGAGGGTGAAACGTTCTCGAAAATAGTGGGCCCGAGGAAACATGTGTCGGGATAATTTCCTCTAATTTTTACCATTCTTCCATCAAGTAGAAGTTTAGCCCCTTCCTGTATTCCGCTCTCTATATAACTGATAACGTTATCCTTTTTCCCTTTATCACGAAGTGGGCCTACCTGTACCGCTTCATCAAGGCCATAACCTAAAACTATTTTGGATGCTGTGTCAACAACCTTTTGTACAAAGTCTTTATAAAATTCCTCATCTTCTCCGACAATAACCAGGTTGGCACCGGCCAGGCACCGTTGTCCCGTATTGCCGAAAAACGAAGTCATAAGAGAGGCGATTGTCGGCTGGACATTGCAGTCCGGCATCACTACTAAAAAGTTTTTCGCTCCCCCTTGAGCGATAACTCTCTTCTGGGTTTTACCGCACCCTTCGTAGATAATTTTTGCCACCGGTGTAGAACCGACAAAGGTTAATCCGGCAATATCCGGATGATCCAGCATAGACGAAACAACCGCTTTTCCACCATTGACCACGTTCCATACACCCGGTGGAAAGCCCGCTTCTTCCACTAATTCGGCCAGCCTCATCTGGCTGAGGGGCACTTCGCTGGAGGGCTTAACAACAACACAGTTTCCCGTAGCAACAGCATACGGCGCAGACCAAAGGGGAATCATAAAGGGGAAATTATAAGGCCCTATTATACCGAAAACTCCCAGAGGTTGCCTGATTAATTTGCAATCAATACCCGTGGCAATATCCTCAAGATTATAACCCATCATCAGAGTAGGAATTCCACAGGCTACCTCCACGTTCTCGATACCTCTTCTTGTCTCTCCTCTGGACTCATCGATGGTTTTTCCGTGTTCCTGTGTTTGAATTCTGCTAAGTTCTTCAAAATTCTCTTCCAACAACTCTTTTAACCTGAAAAGATACCTTGCCCTGGAAACAGGAGGTGTCGATCTCCAGTCCCAATAAGCTTCCTTAGCTGCCTGTACAGCATCATCGAATTCCTCTGCAGTTGAAACCGGCACCTTGGCAATAACCTCGCAGTTCGCGGGGTTTACCACATCGTAAATTTCACCTTTGGATTCAACCCATTCCCCGTTAACATAATTTTTTACGAGTTTTACTCCCTTAATTGGCTCTTCCAAAATTGCCATCGGTTAACCTCCTACCTCTTTTTTATAATTATTAGTACCAAACGGAACCCGGTCTTCACAAGGGACGTTGGTTAAACATTTCCCACAGGCGTTATAAGTATAGTTGAATTTTTCTTTGGCTTCCCTGGCCTGCTCGCTGTTTAAAAGGTGCTGTCTGCACCTGTGCTTATCCATACCTTTGTCAGTTATAGCGCCTGCCGGACAGCGTTCTATACAGGACCCGCAGGAACCATCCTTCATCCATGGGCAGTACTGGAAAACGTTCTCATAAGGGCGGGGCGTTTCTTCCAACTTTAAAGTAGTGATGGCACTTCCAAAACGCCCGGATATTCCTTTCTGTGTTATCAAGCCCCGATTTAGACCAAAAGTCCCTAAGCCGGCTGTGAAAGCTACGTGACGTTCTGACCAGTTGCTTCTATAATACTCGTAATCTACATGGTATTTCTCTTCCAGTACAGGGGAAATGGCTTGCCCCCCCAGGGCTACCAGTAGCTCCACCAAAAACTTCCTGACCTTGTTATTAAACGCTTCTCCAAGAAAACGAGAATGCATCCACTCCTCAGAGACAATCTTCTTCTGATAATTAGATTGCCTGATCTCCCGGGAATAAGGCAAAAAATAGGAGACTACACTACAGGCTTGCGGCAAAAGTTCCCGGGGTAAAAAATGCACTTCGCCCACCACCTCCCTTTTTTTCAGTTCTTTAAATAATAAATCACTGGCGTTAGCGATTCCGATCAAAGGAGGCTCGAAAAAACGGACACCATTTTCTAAATAATTTTCTTTATCCTCCAGGACTAAATTTGTTATTTTTTGTAATAATTCTTCGTACTTATCCATTCTGCATCACCCCGGCAGGTAGGGCTGACAGATAAGGCCCTGGCCCTAGGCCAAGTTCCTGCTGGCAGTCTTTACCGCTTTTAAAATTTTTGAATATCCCGCACAACGGCAGAAATTACCGGAAAGAGCCCTTTTGATTTCTCCTGTTGTTGGCTTTGCTTTTTTATCCAGTAAAGCTTTTGTAGTCAGGATCATACCCGGGGTACAAAACCCGCACTGGATAGCCCCTTCTTCCACAAAAGCCTGTTGAATGGGATGAACGTTTTCTGCATTTCCCAGGCCTTCAATAGTCATGATCTCTTTCCCATCAATCATACAGGCCAGTGTAATACAGGAACGGATCGGCTCTCCGTCCAGCAACACCGTACATACTCCGCAATCACCGTTAGTGCAACCTTTCTTTGTCCCCTTCAACCCGATCCTGTTACGGATAACATCAACCAGCAGATCTTTTTCATCTACCTGAATTTCTATTTTTTCTCCATTCAAATAAAACGATATATTTTTAGCCAACGTGCTCACCTCCAGCGGCTGCCTTTCTGTATGCCTTCCTAATGGCCCTCTCGATAATCACATTGGTTACCAGCCTCTTGTAGCTTTTCCTCGGAGTTGCTTCAGGTGGGAAAATTTCTTTTATTTCTGCCACACCCCTTTCAACTTCCTTACCAATCATGGCCTCTTCCAAAGTGTAAGCCCTAACGGGAAATTTATTAATGGCGCCCAGGGCTATCTTTATATCCCGGCAAACACTGCCCTCGGTTGTCAGGGATACGCCTACAGACACACGGGCAATGTCCTGTGCTTTTCTCCTGGTCATTTTTATAAAGGAAGTATGGGTATTGGCAGTAAGTTGAGGAATCCTTATCTCCTTAATCAGTTCATTTGGTTTTATCACTGTTTTAAAGGGGCCCGCGAAGATATCCTGGATATTAGCGCTTCTCTCCCCTCCAGAACTGGCAAGCACCACTTCCGCCTTTAAAGCAAGAAGCATCACATTACAGTCGGCAGCCGGTGCGGCGTTGGCAATATTCCCGGCAGGTGTGGCCATATTTCGGATTGGCGGGCTGCCAATCTCACTTACGGCTTGAATTAAACCGTCATATTTTTTACAGAGCGAAGAGTTTTCCACTTCCGTATATGTTACTGCCCCACCTAGAACGAGATCACCGTTAACCTCTTTAATTTCTTTTAGTTCGGCAATACCCTGTATATAAATAATTGCCTCGGGATTTACTTCTCTTTGGGTAATCTTGATGACAATGTCTGTACCTCCGTTCACGATCACTGCCTTTTCCTGATACTTATCAAGCAAGGCCAGAGCTTCCGAAAGCGTAGCTGGTTTGAAAAATTCAGTTTTCACCGCTTTCTACCCCCTAACTATTCTTGTTCTCATATTTCTTTATTTCTTCAATAACCCTTTGAGGTGTAAAGGGTATCTTGTTAAACTTGATTCCCAGGGCATCATAAAGGGCATTCCTGATAGCCGGCGCCGTGGGTACGGTAGGAGGCTCGCCTATACCCTTGGCTCCGAAAGGACCGAGTTCGTTGGGATGTTCAACAATAATGAGATCCATTTCGGGAACATCTTTGATGGAAGGAATTGGATAATTTTTAAAAGAATCGTTTTTCATGACTCCGTTGCTCATATCGATTTCTTCCATCAGAGACCAGCCGATACCCATGGCCGCGCCGCCTTCCATCTGCTGCTCCACGTTGACAGGGTTGATAGCCTTACCTACATCACAGGCGAGAACAAACTTAACAATATCGATTTCCCCGGTTTCGGTGTCTACCTCGATTTCCACACCCTGTGCACCAAATGCATAGGCATGCATGGGATCTCCCTGGCCATCCTCTCCACTGAAAGTGGGACGGGGAGGGTACCAGACTCCAGTTGCGGAAAGAGGAACCTGGTTGACAAAAGCTTTGGCCACCATAGAACCGAGCGGTACTGCCGTTTCCGGCTTGCCGACTATAAATACTTTTCCTTCCTTAATATCAATATCACGGGAATCGGCTTTAAGCTCTCTGGAGGCAAAATCCATGATCCTGTTTTTTAACTGGGTACACCCGTTAATGATGGCATTACCTACTACCGTTGTAGACCTTGAAGCTACAGTGGGGCCGGCATCAGGAGAAGCATCGGTATCGGAAATATTCACTACAACATTATCGAAATCTACCCCCAGGGTTTCTGCAGCAATCTGCGTAAACGCAGTTAGTAAACCCTGACCCATTTCCGTTGAGGAAACTGCTATACTGACTGTACCATCAGTTTGGAAAGTCGCGTAGCAGCTGGCTCCTTCAAAGGGAAGCGGAACACCTGTGCCATAAAGAAAAGTGGAAAACCCTCTTCCCCTTTTTCTGGACCCGGCAGTTCTCTCCAGGGGTTTTTCCCACTCCATGCGTTCCTTTACTTTAGCAATACATTCTTCCAGGCCTAACCCACGGCTTTTCTTCATTACCTGTCCGAAAATCGTACGATCGCCATCCCTCACAATATTTTTCAGCCGCAGTTCAATAGGATCCATCTCAAGCTTTCTGGCCAGTTCGTCCATCTGGCTTTCCACGGCAAAATATGCCTGTGGCGCTCCAAAACCCCGCATGGCACAGGAATAAGGATGGTTGGTAAAGACGGAATATGATTTAGCCCGGGCATTGGGGATAGCATAAGCCCCTCCCGCATACATGACCGTTCTCTGGGTAACTGCATGAGTAGGTTCCCTTAAACCTCCCATAGAAACATATGCACCTTTGTCAAGGATGGTTTCCACGTCAATGGCGGTAACTTTACCCTCTCTGGTCGCCGCCAACCTGTGTTTAATGTAGGTGGCATGCCGTTTTCCGGTATTACGGAAGATTTCCTCGCGTGTTAATTCGAAGTAAACGGTCTTTTTTGTCCTTAAAGCGAGAACGCCGGCAATTGAGCATACATCGAGGCACGAGTCTTCTTTTCCTCCATAACCGGCCCCAACAACCGGGCTTAAAACCCTCACCTTATTGGGTGGAAGATTAAAGACCGGTGCCAGAGATCTTTTGGTAGCATGTACAAACTGCGCCGGCGCTATCAGCAGCAAACCTCCCGTAATCGGATCCGGCTCGGCAATGCAGACGTCGGGTTCAAGATAGGAATGGTCAACCATCGGCGTTTCGTAGAGGTTTTCGATGATTATGTCTGCCTCGGCAAAAGCTTTATCCACATCGCCTCTGGTTAAACTTACTTCTGTTAATATGTTTCCTTTATCTGCTGCCGGGTGGTTTTCGTGAATTAAAACGGCATCATCCTTCATTGCTTCACGGGGATCATCCAATGCCGGCAAAACTGCATATTCCACTTCGATTAAATCCAGGGCCTTTTTTGCTATTTCTTCGTTTACGGCAGCTACCAGTGCTACGGGGTCACCCTGATATTTTACTTTTTTCTCTGCAATAACCGGTTTATCAGGAATCAGAATTCCATACCCGTTTCTCCCCGGCAAATCCTTTGCAGTCATGACAGCGATAACGCCCTCAAGCTCCTCAGCTCGGGAAGTATCTATCTTTTTAATCAAAGCATGAGGGTGTTTGGCGAATAATGCCTTTCCGATGAGCATATCATCCCGTTTAAGGTCAGCAGCATATCTTGCTGTACCAAGTGCCTTGGCCAGCGCTTCAATTCTTTTAATTCTTTTGCCTACCACGTTTAAATCGTTTTGGTCAGCATGAATCGCCTTGACCTCCTGTTCCAAATCTTCCAAAATTACACCCATTTTAATCCTCCTTTTAAAAAATGCTATTTAAAAATATTACACCAAAGATCCGAATTTTCTTTGAAAAAGATCGTCTCAGGACCTATATAATTGTTGTTGCAATTTTTATACCAATTAAAATGTGGATGGACCCAAATATATAATTACATCCAGAGTCAAGACCTTAGACAAAGGGGGATCCGGTATGTAAAAAGATGGGAGCAAGGCTATGCTATCGTTTTAAGGGGATTTTTTATGTAAAAGATTATTTTTAAAGGAAAGGTTCTAAAGGGGAGAAAAAGTCTAAAAGGGGGAGAAAAAAGTTTTTTTAAACCCTCTTGTGATTGTTTGAAAATCAAACAATCACGTTATTTGTTTGATTTTAAGACACTCTCAAGCCTTTTATTTTCTTTGATCTTCTGGTACAAAGTACTTCTTACAATTCCCAGTTTCCTGGCAGCTTTACTTAAATTTCCCTTCTCTTCCCTAAGGGCAATTTCAATGGCCAGCTCTTCAGCTATTTTCATCAACCCTTTCTCTTTGTTTTCTTTATAAAGAGTCCTCTGCGTTTCGATTTTATTACCCAGTTTAGCGCATAAGTAAGCATCCTGGATATATTCAGGCAAATGCTGCAGGGTAAGCTTTTTTTCGTTGCCCAGCAGTAATATGGCCCTTTCTATTACATTTCTTAACTCCCTGATATTGCCTCTCCATTTATATAACGTCAACGCTTCGTAAAATATTTTATCTACCTGGACGTTGGTAAGCGGGGAAAAAGAATTGATAAAATAATCAGCTAATGTGCGAATGTCGTTTTTACGCTCACGTAAAGGAGGAAGTTCCAGGGTAAAAATATTGATCCTGTAATAGAAATCCTCTCTGAAATTCCCTTTTTCAACTTCTTTTAACAGATCTTTTTTTGTGGCTGAAATAAGCCTTATATCTATGGGAATTTCCCTGGTTCCTCCAACCCTTGTTATCCTGTCAATCGATAAAGTCCTTAACAATTTTATCTGCAGGTTTAAAGGCATGCTTTCAATTTCATCTAAAAACAAAGTTCCTCCGGAGGCAATTTCTAATTTACCCGGTTTACCGCCTTTTAACGCCCCTGTAAAAGCTCCTGCTTCATAACCAAACAACTCGCTTTCAATCAATTCCGACGGTATTGCACCACAGTTAATGCCCACAAAAGGCTTATTTTTACGGGCACTGGCGTTGTGGATGGCCTGAGCGAATAATTCCTTCCCTGTGCCACTCTCTCCATAAATAATTACAGCCGAGGATGATTTTGCCACTTTTTGAGCGAGCTGTTTGGCGAGCTGCAGGTTTGGATTATCCCCAATAATATTATCAAATGTATAGACAGCGCTGTTTCCCCGCAGTGAACCATGGAGTTTCAAAACATTATCTGTATTTTCCACCAGGACAATATTTCCTTTTTGCTCTTTACCCGAGAATATTTTTTTATTAGAGACTAAAAACGATTCTATCTTGCCTTCTACTTTTAGTAGGAATTCCTCGTTGCTTATTTCCTTATTTCCCTCTAAACAGCCCAAATTAACAATGTATCTTAAAATTTTTTTTCTAACAGCATCATCCCCACTGTCACCGTCAATTCTTAACAATTCCAATATTTTTTTATTATAATTTTTAACCTGCTTTTTTTCATCAAAATAAATAATTCCTGAAGGGAGACATTCCATTATTTTATGTAAGGTAGCATTATGAACTGTTAAATCCTCCAGCATTTTGTTAATATACAGATGGTTATCTAATACTTTAGCCAGGCTGATAACCAGCCCCATGGTCTGCATATCAGTCTTTTCAAAACTGTTGGTGGAAACATTAATGGCACCAATCACTTCTCCTTTTTCATTATGGATCGGTGCCGCAGAACAGTTAATTTCATGGAAATAATAGTTAAAGTGTTCAGGCCCCAGTACCTGAACAGGTTTATTTTCCTTTATGGATAAACAAAGTGCATTTGTGCCCAAAACATTTTCCGAAGCATCAGCAGAAAAAAAATTTCCCTTTTGAAAATTTTGTTTTAAAACATCGGCACTGGCTATAACCTTTAAAGCTTTTAAATTTCTGTCCGTAATCCGGCAAATAAGCCCTGTCTCTGTAGCTATTTCACAAATTACTTTGATAATCTCCCCATATTCAGATAATAAATCCTCGCAGCTGGTTAAATTTGCTATTACTTCATCAGGGGGTATCAATTTTTTAAGAGGAGTATACGGATCTACTCCATAGGCCATAGATCTCTTCCACGATTCGTAGATCAACGGAGAAACAACAGATGTGTCTACCGTCTGGCCATTAATTAGCTTTAACCATTCTTCCTTTATTTTTTTTAATTTGGTTCTTTGTTTGTCCATCAAAGCTCACCCCCAATTTAAGCTTTTATATAATGGTAATGGCCAGAAATGATGCTCTGGCAAAAGCCTTAACAAAAAGTTAGCAGCATCACCATTTATGCTTGCACCCAGGTTAAAAATAATGTTAATATGAAAATAAGGTGGCGAAGGTTGGTGCTCGCTCTAAGGTTCGCACAGACAGGTTTGCCAGCTCAGCTCAGGCCTTCGATTGGCCTCCGGGAACAAACTCGGTATTTTCATCCATGAACGTAATTTGAAGGGCCGTGGACGTAAATAAATATACCAT
>JAGVAS010000178.1 GCA_020060185.1 Desulfovibrio sp.
ATAGTCTTTCCATTTTTCCAGTATTTCTTGCGGCAAACCCGCTGTTTCTTTACCAAAAACCAGGAAATCATTTTTTTGATAGCAGATATCCGTATAACATTTGTTACCCCTGGTCGTAAAAAAATAGAAATTGTTACCCCGATTGAAGTTCAAAAAACTGGCAAAATCCCTGTAGTAAAAAAAGGTAAGGTATGGCCAGTAATCAAGGCCGGCCCTGCGCAAATGACGGTCGTCCAGAGAAAACCCCAGTTTTCCGATCAAATGCAGCGTTGAATCGGTCATTACACATGTCCGGGCAATATTTCCCGTATTCTGGGGTATTTCAGGTTCAACCAGTACCACGTGCATTTATTAATCCTCCCGACGGGCAACACAGAATATATTCCTGTCCTCCGCTGATGGTTTTTCCATGCTAAAAGCTCTGTAACAGGATTGCAGATGCCAGCCGGTTTGTGCAAGTATGGATTCGATCTCCTCAAGGGAATAAGAGCGTTCCCTGTGTTCCTCCTGTATCCTGGTATAAAGACCCTTACCTTCGTGGATAAAGGCTGTTAGTTTAATCCGCCATATTTTCGCTCCTGCTTCCAAGCAGGCCTTCCGCTTTCTCCTGCTCCCTGGATTGTTTGCCCATCGTTTCGTGATATTCCCTTAATTTTTTCTCTACAAGGTAATTAATAGTCCCTTCGGGATATTTTCCATCTTCTCCCCGCTCACCTGCCGGCATACCCGTAAGTATGGTAATACCTTCGTCTACCGATTTAACAGCATAGATGTGGAACTTACCTTCTCGAACGGCCTCCACAACTTCGTCATCAAGCATCAGGTTTATGATATTTTGGTGAGGGATAATGACTCCCTGATCTCCTGTCAGGCCTTTCAATTTACAGGTTGCAAAAAAACCTTCTATTTTCCTGGTAATACCTCCAACAGGCTGTATTTCACCTTTCTGATTTACAGAACCGCTCACGGCAATATTTTGTTTTAAAGGTACGCCGCTGAGGCTGGAAAGCAGGGCGTAAAGCTCGGTGCTTGAAGCGCTGTCCCCATCTACTCCTTCATATGACTGCTCAAAGCAGATACTGGCTGAGAGGGTCAGCGGTATATTCTGGGCATATTTTTGGCCCAGGTAGCCGCTGATAATCAGTACACCCTTGTCATGGATACGGCCGCTCATTTTGCTTTCCCTTTCGATATTGACAATCCCCCTGCGCCCCAGGAAGGTGGACGCGGTAATACGGGAGGGCCTGCCAAAGGTATAATCTCCCAGGTCTAAGACGGCAAGTCCGTTTATCTGGCCGACTTTTTCCCCTGAAAGATCAAGCAGTATCTGTCCTTCTTCAAAAAACTCCAGAAGCTTCTTTTCATACTTGTCAGAGCGGAAGATCTTTTCTTTAATAGCCTTATCGACATGGCTTTCGTTTATATATTTGTCGCCCTGTATTCCTGCCCAGGTATCGGCTTCGTAGAGAATTTCCACGATATCATTAAAACAGGTTGTAAGCTTTTCCTGGTGATCGGCCAGGCGTGAGCTGTACTCCATAACCCTGGCTACCCCCGAACGGTCAAAATGTTTTAACCCTTCTTTCTGGCAGTGGGTTGAAATAAAATTGGCCATTTTGGAGATATTTTCCGGAGAACGTTCCATAACGGTATCAAAATCTGCTTTTATTTTAAATAGTTTCCGGAAATCCTCATCATAGCGGTACAGGAGGTGGTAAAGCATAGGATTGCCGATAAGAATAACTTTTACCTCCAGGGGGATAGGCTCCGGCTTCAGGGTAGTCATAGCCAAAAGAGCATACTGCTCCCCTATGGTTTCAATGCGGACCTCTCTTGTTTTTAAAACACGCTTTAAGACCTCCCAGGACTGGAAATTAAGCAGAACATCGTTTGCCTGCAGGATCAGGTAGCCTCCATTGGCCCTGTGTAAAGCCCCACTTTTAATCATGGTAAAATCAGTAGTAACCATGCCCAGCCTGTTTTCATGTTCTACCCGTCCGATAAGGTTGTAATAAGTAGGATTAGGTTCAACAACTACAGGAGCGCCCCTGGTTTCCCTGTTATCAATAAGGAGGTTAACGGTATATTTTGAGGCGACAGTATCAGGCCCGCGTTTTAACCAGGGAAAGGGAAACTGCTTGTCTTCATCCTCTTCATCCTTAAAATCACCCAGGTTTTCCAGGACATCCACTTTAAGAGCTTCCAGGTAACTTAAAACCCTGGGAAATTCCGTGTATTTTTCTTTAATCGCATCGATAAGATGCCCTACTGCCTGCAGGCCTGTTTCATGTTCCAGATCCTTGAAGCGATCCTTTAAATTTTTTTCTTCGTTCTGGATAAGCCTGACAATTTCCATAGCTTTTAACTGAACTTCGGTGGACTTTTTCTCCAGTTCCTCTTTTTGGGGTTGTTCCAGCTGGTTGAACTCCTCTTCACTCATTTCTTTGCCGTCTTTTAAAGGTACGCTTAAAAAACCTGTGCTGGTTCGCTTCAACACAAAACCGTTTTCTTGGGCAACCCTGTTTAGCTTTTCCATTAAACCGCTTCTAATTTCCTGGAACTGTTTAAAAATCGTGCCTTTTTGTCGCTCGTAATCCTCGGTTTTAAAAATCTTGGGTATCTCTTCTTTTAAATCTTCCAGGAGGTTATCGATATCCCTTGCAAAGACACTTCCCATACCCGCCGGCAGATTCAAAGCCATGGGTTCACCGGGGTTTTTAAAATTATAAAGGTAGCACCAGTCATCGGGAACAGGCTCATTTTCAGCTACATCCCGGGTGATGGAGCGGGCATAGCTGATTTTGCCGGTTCCGGTAATCCCGGTCATAAAAATATTATAACCATGCCTCTTAATAGTTAAGCCAAAATCCATGGCCTTAACCGCTCTCTCCTGCCCGATAATGTCTTCCAGGGGTTTAATCTCCTCCGTTGTTTCAAACTCAAACAGGGATGGATCGCATTTCTTAACCAGTTTTTCCGGTTCCAGCCTGTTGTCGTAAACCATTGTTTTCCTCCTTTACAGCATGATATTCAGCATGATATTAATCTCTTTTTTAAAAGAGAGATTATTTGCTTTTAACTAAGTTTACTTCTTTTTTTTTTTCTTTTTTCCTGTTAGAAGCAGAAAAATTTTCTGTTGAAAAAACTCAACTTATTTAAAATCGCTATCGTATATTTTTTTTGGCCTAATAAAGGGAATACTTTCTGGTAGTGAAATAAACAGCAGGCACGTTCGACAGCAAAAGGAGTAATTATTCCGCTTATGAAAGAGCAACATTTAAGCAAACTGTTCGCACCGGGGAGTATTGCCGTAATCGGCGCTTCACGAAATCCTGAGAAAGTAGGGCATGCTATTGTTAAAAACCTGCTGGAAAGCGGCTACCCCGGAAAAATTTATCCCATTAATCCCAGAGAAGAAAAGATTTTAGGACTGAAATGCTTTAAAAGCGTTAAAGAACTGCCTACCCCCGGAAAAAAGGAGGAAGCTGTGGAGCTGGCTGTTATTGCCATCCCCGCCTCCAAAGTTCTGGAAGCAGTAAAAGAATGCGCCCAGAGCAATATTAACTTAATCATCGTCGTTTCAGCGGGTTTTAAGGAGACAGGGCCTGATGGTTTGGAACTGGAAAAGGAACTGGTAACATTCTGCCGTAAAAAAAATATACGCCTTCTAGGGCCAAATTGCGTAGGTCTGATCCATACCCATACACCTGTTAACGCCTCTTTTGCCAGGGGGTTCCCTCGAAAGGGTCATATCTCCTTTATTTCACAAAGCGGTGCCATGCTGGTTTCCATCATTGACTGGAGCGAAATAGCCGGTTTGGGATTCTCCCATTTTGTGAGCCTGGGAAATAAAGCTGACCTGCACGAAACAGACTTTCTGGAATATGCCGGATGGGATCCGACGACCAGGGTCATTTTATGTTACCTTGAGGATATTGTTAACGGGCAAAGGTTTTTAGAAAAAGCCAGCCATATTTCCACCCTCAAGCCCATTATCATCCTGAAAGCAGGAGCCAGCCCTGCCGGAGCAAGGGCAGTTACCTCTCATACAGGTGCCCTTGCAGGCTCCGACAGCGCTTATGACGCAGCTTTCAAGCAAAGTGCCGTGCTCAGGGTGGGAAACATGGAAGAGCTGTTCGATATGGCTTTTGCTTTTGCCAACCAGCCTCTTCCTGAAGGGAATAAAATAGCGATAGTAACCAATTCCGGGGGGCCGGGGATTTTAACTACTGACCAGGTGGAAAAAGCAGGGCTGCACATGGCCCGCTTCACAGCGGAGACTTCCAAGCAGTTAAGGGCGTTTTTGCCGGTGGAAGCCAGTATTTACAACCCTGTAGACGTCCTGGGGGATGCCGGAGCCGAGCGTTATCAATTCGCACTGGAGAAAGTTCTGCTGGATCCACAGGTGGACGGAGTCATCACTTTACTATGTCCCACGGCTACGACTGAACCTTTAGAAGTAGCCCGTGCTGTTCTGAAAATTCGCCAAAAGATTCCCCGGAAACCGCTTATGGGCGTTTTTATGGGTGGAAAGGAGATCCAGGAAGGACAAAAACTCCTGAGGGAGGCCGGAATACCCTGTTATACTTTTCCGGAAAGATCCGTTGCTGCTATGGAGGGTATGGTTAAGTACCACAAAAATGCCGCCAGCCTGCGGCAAAAAAAACTGCTTCAGGAGGGTACGGCGGAAAAAGAACAGAAGCGGCAAAAAGTAAATACACATCTTTACAATACAGCACAGGTTAAAGCTACCTTTTATGATGCGCTGAAAGAAAGAAGGGTGGTTCTCCTGGGGCACGAGGGGGTTAAAGTTCTCACCGCTTTTGAAATCCCGGCGGCACCAAGCCAGCTGGCCAGGGAACCCCAAGAGGCGGCACAGAAAGCAGAAGAAATAGGGTTTCCCGTTGTCCTTAAAATCGCCTCCCCCAAAATCCTGCATAAAAGCGACATCGGCGGAGTGGTTGCCGGACTGGAAAACACGCAGGAAGTAAAAAAACATTTTGAAGGTATAATGCATAGAGTACAGCGTTTTATTCCTGATGCACCTTTTTACGGAATAGAAGTACAAAAAATGATGCCCCCCGGGATGGAGATAATCATAGGTTCCTCCTTCGATCTCCAGTTCGGCCATTTACTGGTTTTCGGGCTGGGAGGCATCTATGTCAACCTCTTTAAGGATATTTCCGTGCGGTTGGCCCAAAACCTGGAAGAAGTGGATATTGACGAAATGATCAAAGAAACGAAGGCATACCACCTTTTAAAGGGATTCAGGGGAAGCAACCCTTTAGATGTGCAATCTTTAAAAGATACCATTCTCAACACGGCACGCCTGGTTACTTCCTTCCCCGAAATCAGGGAAATGGATATAAATCCCCTGCTTGTTTATGAAAAAGGGGTATGTGCCGTTGATGTAAAAATTACCCTTTCCCATGATCTTATGGCCAACGTTCACCCGGCATTGGAACGGGGGGAGCATTTAGTCGAGCAAATTGTAGAAAGGAGAATTTAACTTGTTAAAAAAAATATACTTAATGGGCAGGTCGGGTTCCGGAAAAACAGCAATCGCCCTGGGTTTATCCCTGCTGTGGAAAGAAAAAGGGTTAAAAGTTTCTTATTTAAAACCTAAAACAGCAGGGCATAACCTGCAGCATAACCAGGACGCTGACGCCTTGCTCCTTAAACAAACACTGGGCCTTCCCTGGGAACCGGAGCAAATCGCACCGCTTAATTTTGAATCCATTTATATTTTCGGGCCCTCAGACCATAACAGGCCATCCGTGGAGAAGATGGAAGCGAGGCTGGAGGAGAGCTTCAGGGATATAGCAGATAATGACGGGATCATGGTTATAGAGGGGGGAAGGTCACCCTGTGCCGGCATGTCCCTTTCTCTTGACGATTTCAGCCTGGCTAAAAGATGGGAAGCCCCTGTCCTTTTTATCTCTAACCTGGATAAAGATGATCACCTGGATCGAATGCTTTTTTACAACAACTTTATACAGGCAAGGGGGCTTTACATGCTGGGGAACATTTTTAATAACGTTCCCCAGGCTATCCTGGGTAAAGCCAGGGATATTTACCGGCCTCTGCTGGAGGAAAAAGGTTACAAGATCCTGGGCATAATACCTGCCCATCCCGCCATAACCTTTCCAACAGTAGCCGAGTTTCATGAAGCGCTTAAAGGAGAGATTTTATCCGGAGAGGATAATATGGGGCTGCCGGTAGAAGAGATCGTGGTGGGAACCATGACCATAGAAGGAGCCCTGCGTTACCTGCGAAGAGCTTTAAACAAAGCGGTTATTACCGGTGGAGATCGAAGTGACATGGCCCTGACCGCCCTGGAAACAAGCACCTCCGTTCTCATTCTTACCGGAGGTTTATACCCTGATATCCGGGTCATTTCACGGGCCCGGGAAAAAGGTGTTCCTGTAATCCTCGTCCATTTCGATACTTATACTACCATTGGAATGCTACAGGGTATTGTCAGGCAGATTCGCCCTCAGGACAGCAAAACCATAACTCTCATTAAAGAAGAAGTGGCCCGCCATTGCTCCTGGGAAAAAATAGAGGAGGAAATAGAATACTACCGGGTTTTTTCGGCAGCCAAAGGGCAATAAGGACCTAAAGAACAGGCATTGCACAACGGTTTCCTGGCCCGGCAAACCCGGCGCCCGTGAGCAATCAACCTGTGATGGGTTTCCCTCCAGAGCTCCCTGGGAACAAGGCGGCAGATCTCTTCCTCCACGGCAAGAGCGTTTTTCCCCCCGCTCAAGCCAAGCCTCCGGCTCACGCGCTGCACGTGGGTATCTACAGCAAAAGCAGGAATACCAAAAGCAGTACTTAAAACCACATTCGCCGTTTTGCGTCCCACCCCGGGAAGCTTCATAAGCTCTTCCCTTGTCCGGGGGACCTCACCGCCATATTTTTCACATAATAGGCGTGATGTCTCCATGATCTGCCGGCTCTTCTGACGATATAATCCACACCCTTTTATCGCTCTTTCCAACCAGGAAATTCCCATGTTCAGGATATCATGGGGGCCTTTTATTTTTTGAAAAAGCTTTTGCGTAATCTTGTTTACCTGCTTATCCGTAGTCTGAGCAGAAAGAATCACGGCCAGGAGCAGCTCAAAAGGAGTGTTATAATATAAAGCCGTGGTAGCAAGCGGATATTCCTGTTCCAGGACTTGCAAGATCTCCTCAATGCGAGGCGGGTTTTTTCTGCTTTTCAACTATTTTAAACTCCTTCTAAGTCGCCTTTCCTTCCCTTTCATAGCTTTCCTTGATACGAGCCATATCATCTGGATTGACAAGAGCACTGGTATCCCCCAGGGCTCACCCTCGGCGATATCCCTGAGAAGGCGGCGCCAGAAATTATTCCGCCGGGGGCAGGGGGATAATACCGCTGTCCATGAGTATCCTCGTCTGCTCCTGGGCCCTTTTAATTTTCTCCATAGCAGTTCGGTATATTGCCTCCCGGTCCGGTTTTAGGCGGGCTACTCCTTCCTTGATAGCCTGCGTGGCTGTAGCAGCAGCCACCCTGGGGAAAACCTCCCAGTTATCCATGGCTGGAAGTATCCTTTCAGGGTTCAGCCCTTTTTCCGCAGCACAGGCAGCCAGTTCTTCTGCCGCCGCTATGCACATAGTATCCGTAATAGTACTGGCCTGAACATCTAGAACACCACGGAAAATAGCCGGAAAACCAAGGGAATTATTCACCTGGTTAGGAAAATCGGAGCGGCCTGTGGAAACAATAGCTGCGCCGGCTTCTTTGGCCTCCCAGGGCCATATCTCCGGAATGGGATTGGCGCAGGCAAAAACAATAGCATCCCTGGCCATGGTTTTTACCCATTCTTTTTTAATAGTATCAGGCCCCGGCCTGGAAAGAGCTATAACCGCATCTGCGCCATCCATGGCTTCCGGGATTCCACCGGTACACTGGCCCGCATTGGTAATCTCAATAATTCTAAGTTTATCCCGGTGGGGCTCTTTAATATCAGTTCTGCCTTTATGCAGTATGCCCTTACTGTCGCACATGACAATATTCTCACTGGGCATGCCGGCAGCCAGCAAAAGCCTGACGGTGGCAACATTGGCAGCCCCGACACCGACCATGGCAATCTTTACTTTATGCAAATCTTTACCTACTATTTTCAGGGCGTTAAACAGCCCGGCCAGGGTAACACAGGCTGTGCCCTGCTGGTCATCGTGCCACACCGGGATATGGCACTCCTGGCGCAGGCGATCCAGGATATAAAAACATTTTGGGCTGGCAATATCCTCCAGGTTAATACCGCCAAAACTGGGTTGCAATAACTTGACGGTATCGATTAATTCATCAGCATCCCTGGTGTCCAGGCAAATGGGGAAAGCGTCTACACCTCCCAGGTACTTGAAAAGAAGAGCCTTGCCTTCCATTACCGGCAGGGCGGCCTCAGGGCCGATATCGCCCAGGCCCAGAACCCGGGTCCCGTCGGTTACGATAGCGACAAAATTAGCTTTATTGGTATGCCTGTAAACCTCTTCTTTACGGGCATGAATAGCCCGGCAGGGAGCCGCAACACCCGGGGTGTACCAGACGGCAAAATCCTTATAATCGTGAACGGCAGCCTTCAGCGTTACCTCCACCTTACCCTGGTAGAAAGGGTGCAGTTTCATGGCATCCTCAGCGGGTTTTTGTGCTTTGGCCAATAACTCGTCTCTGTTCAAGAGGGTCGACCTCCTCAATTAGTTTTTTTCTAATCAAAACAACAACTGCTATCACTACTTACTTTTTTCATGTTTTGTCCTATCGAAATATGATGTACTGCAAAAATTTTTATTCCAGGGCATACTTCTTACGGCCCTCTTCGTAGAGATCATTACCATAGGCATCGTTAATCACAGTAGCGGGAAAATCATCTACCACAAGGCGGCGAATGGCCTCCGGGCCCAGTTCGGGATAGGCCACGACCTCTGATCCTTTTATGGCCCTGGACAGAAGGGCACCGGCTCCTCCCGTAGCCGCAAGGTAAACACCCTTAAAATCTTTCAAAGCCTGGCGGGTAGACTGGTCACGGCCCCCCTTACCTATTAAAGCCTTAACACCGTATCGCAGTACAGCAGGGGTATAGGCGTCCATTCTGCCGCTGGTGGTAGGACCTGCGGAACCGGTAGCCTGGCCGGGCTTGGCCGGGCTTGGCCCAACATAGTAGATGATCTGTCCTTTTAAATCAACAGGCCATGGTTCCCCTTTTTCCAATAGTTCTACCAGTTTTTTATGGGCAGCGTCCCTGGCAGCATAGATGACTCCGGAAATAAGAACTTTATAACCGGCTTTCAAGCTCAAAACATCCTCATCTGTCAAAGGGGCTTTAATTCTTTTTACCTCCATACAACCGGAGACCTCCTTAATATAAAAATGCGTGACAGCGTGCAGGATGTCGTTCAGGTGTTGTCGTGGAAAGCTCCATGGCTCACCTCAGGCTTCCGGCGGTCTCCCCGTCAGAGCTCACATCCTGTTCGCCTGCCGGCTGCCGGCATCCATACCGGCAGGACCGCCTACAACCTTTACTTCACCAGGAGCTTTTTGGCCACTCCAACAATTCACGCCACCTGCAGCGCTACCCCCCATTGGGGAGTCAGTGTGGTGCACTCTTGAACCTTAGTGCTGTAAACGCATTTTGGTCCACTGTTGTGACCTCAGGGACATGGACGTTGGTATGGAAATGGGGTGGACAAAGGCTTAAATAATGCGCTTTACATGACGGCTGGCATGACAGTTGATATTAACAGCGGCAGGCATGGTAGCGATATGGCAGGGAAAAACCTCGATGTGTACCGCCAGTGCCGTAAAACGGCCGCCGAATCCCTGGGGACCGATCCCCGTCCTGTTTATTTTCTCCAGTATTTCCTTTTCCAGGCCGGCATAAAAGGGATCAGGATGAGGCTTCCCCAGGGGACGAAGCAATGCCTTTTTGGCCAGGTAGGCAACTTTCTCAAATGTGCCTCCCAAACCCACTCCTACCACCACCGGCGGGCAGGGGTTTGCCCCGGCCCGGGTTACAGTTTCTATTACAAAATCCACCAGTCCTTCTACGCCCTGAGAAGGTGTAAGCATATTAACAGCACTCATGTTCTCGCTCCCCCCGCCTTTGGGAGCAAAGATCAATTTAAGCTTATCCCCCGGTACAATGTCAATATGGATAACTGCGGGGGTGTTGTCTCCGGTATTTTCCCTTTGGAGGGGATCTCTAACGATAGATTTTCTTAAAAATCCACTTTCATACCCCTGCCGTACGCCTTCATTAATTGCTTCATTAAAGTCACCACCCACAAAGTGGACATCCTGCCCCAGTTCCACAAATAAAACGGCAAAGCCCGTATCCTGGCACATGGGCAGCTTTTCTTCCCTGGCAATCCGGGCATTTTCCAGCAGCTGCTTAAAGACTTCCCTGCCTGTGGGTGAAATTTCTTCCTCCAGACCTTTTTCCAAAGCCCTGATAACGTCTTCTCCAAGAAAATAGTTTGCTTCCTGGCACATTTCGGCTACAGCGCTGGTAAGCAAGCCGACATCCACTTCCCGCATCTTATTCCCCCCTTTTCAAACCTATATCAGTATGAAAATGGCGAAGCGAACGCTAGCGGCGCTGCTCCGAGTTTCGCGCAGCAAGCTCTACTGCTCATTTTGGGCTTCCGACGACCTCCCCGACCAAATTCCCGTCCATGTCATTGCCCGGCTGCCGGCGTCCATGCCGGCAGGGTCGTCTCCACCCCTCACTTCGCAGTGATCTTGTTTCTGCGCTGCAAAAGTCGCACCGCCAACAGCGATGCGCTTCGCTTGGGAAACATAGTACACTCTGGTAACCGCCATTTTCGTCCATTGTTGTGACCCGCAAGGTCGTAGGTATGGACACACCATGGAAAAATTCCATGAAGATATTCCACGGGGACATTCCACGGGGACATTCCATGGGGACATTCCACGGGACATTCCATGGGGACATTCCTCTGAAAGAGGTGTGTCCCCTTTCCTAAAAAAGAGGTGTGTCCCCTTTCCTTAAATCCCTCTACCCTTCCAGCTGTTTTTTTAAGAGCCCTGTTACTAACTGGGGATTTGCCTGCCCCCTGGTACGCTGCATTACCTGGCCTACCAAAAAAGCAATGGCCTTTTTATTTCCCCCTGAGTAATCACTAACTGCATTGGGATTCCCCTTTATGACATCATCAATAACGGGAAGAAGTTTCTGTTCATCACTGATCTGCGCCAGGCCCTTTTCCTGAACTACCTCCTCAGGATGTTTCCCGGTTAAAAAGGATTCTTCCAGGACATCCTTGGCCAGCCTGCCGCTTAAAGTTCCAGTATCCAGCAACTTTAAGAGTCCGGAGAAGTGTAACGGAGTAAACGTTACCTGGTTTATTTCTTTTCCCATGCTGTTTAAAAGCCCTAAAACGTCCCCAATTAACCAGTTGCTGACTTTTTGGGGCTGGGGATAATGCTCCAGGGTTTCTTCAAAAAAATCCGCCAGGTTTTTGGATGAGGTAATAATTTCTGCCTGGTACGGCGTGAGCCCGTATTCCTCTGTAAAGCGAAAGCAGCGCTGTACAGGAAGCTCCGGGAGCTTGCTTCTTATCTCACCGATGAATTCTCCGTTCAGCACCATGGGGGGAAGATCCGGCTCAGGGAAGTAACGGTAATCATGTTCTTCTTCCTTGCCGCGCATCTCTATTGTAATCCCTCTCTCCTCGTTCCATCTCGTGGTCTCCATAACAACCTGGCCGCCGGCCCTCAAGATTTCTTCCTGGCGGCTAACCTCGTATTCCAGCCCTCTCTGCACGGCTTTAAAGGAGTTCATGTTCTTGATTTCCACTTTGCGCCCCAGGGTATCTGAACCGGCCAATCTCAGTGAAATATTGGCATCACAGCGCAGGCTTCCCTCTTCCATCTTGCAGTCAGAAACACCTGTATACAACAAAATCTTTTTTAACAGCTCCAGGAAAAGGCGGGCCTCTTCGGGAGAACGTAAATCCGGAGCAGTTACGATTTCAACCAGGGGGACCCCGCAGCGGTTATAATCCACATAGGAACGTGCCTCCTCATAACTGTGCAGGAGTTTCCCCGCATCTTCCTCCAGGTGCAGGCGCTCTATTCTAACCTTACGGACCAGGCACCCGTTTTTAACGAGATCCAGGTATCCATCCCTGGCCAGGGGCATATCATACTGGGAAATCTGGTAAGCCTTGGGGAGATCGGGATAAAAATAATTTTTCCGGTCAAACTTGCTATAACTCGAAATAGTGCAATTTAAAGCTAAGGCAGCTCTTAGCGCCAGTTCCAGGGCATTTTTGTTGAAAACAGGCAAGGAACCCGGCAAACCCAGGCAAACGGGGCAAACATTTGTATTGGGAGCTTCCCCGAAGCGATTGGGGCATGAACAAAATATTTTGCTTTCTGTTAGCAGCTCGACATGGGTTTCCAGTCCGATCACGACTTCATATTCAGGAGACATCCCTTAAAACCCCCTTTGCAGGTATTCCTGGCTTAAGGCCCTTAAACCCCAGCACATTTTCCAGGGCATAACAAAATTGCAGCATGCGTCCCTCGTCGAAGGGACGGCCGATAACCTGTAACCCTACAGGCAGCCCCCCGGCAAGACCACAGGGAATAGATATGGCCGGAACACCGGCAAGGTTTGCGGTTATGGTAAAGATATCACTGAGGTACATAGTCAGGGGATTATCAATTCTTTCCCCCCTCACAAAGGCGGTAGTAGGGGAGGTCGGTGTAACAATCAGGTCATAATTCTGAAAAACTTTTTCGAAATCCCGCCTGATTAGAGTACGTACTTTAAGTGCTTTCAGGTAATAGGCATCATAATACCCGGAACTCAAGGCATATGTTCCCAGCATAATGCGTCTTTTAACTTCCGGGCCAAATCCCTGGTTTCTTGTTTTCCTGTAAAGATCAATTAAATTATCTTCTTCCGGGGCGCGAAAGCCATACTGGATGCCATCGTAACGCGCCAGGTTAGAAGAAGCTTCTGCCGTGGCAACAAGGTAATAACACGGCAGGGCATAAAGGGTATTAGGCATAGAAACCTCTTCCACTTCCACTCCGAGTTGATCGCAATAGGCCATGGCCTCCATAACTACTTTTCTGACAGGCTCTTCAATACCTTCCTCGAAGTATTCCCGGGGAAGTCCTATTTTAAAACCTCTTACCTCCCGCCCCAAATAATCTGCATATTTTTCTTTTTCCCTGGGCACAGATGTGGAATCCCGGGGATCGTTTCCGGCAATAATATCCAGCACCAGGGCACAGTCCCTGACATCCTTGGTAAGCGGCCCAATCTGGTCCAGGGAAGAGGCAAAAGCGATCAGGCCGTAACGTGAAATCAACCCGTATGTCGGCTTTAAACCAACCACGCCGCACAAAGAGGCGGGCTGGCGCACGGATCCACCGGTATCTGAACCCAGAGAAAAAAATATCTCATCGGCAGCCACCAGGGAGGCAGAGCCTCCGCTTGAACCTCCCGGAACCCTGCTGGTATCCCAGGGATTGCAGGTATGGTAAAAGGATGAATTTTCGGTAGAAGATCCCATGGCAAACTCGTCCATGTTCGCTTTTCCCACAAGTATGGTTCCTGCCTCTTTGAGTTTTTCCGTAACATGAGCGTCATAAGGAGGACGGTACTCTTTTAGTATCTGGGAAGCACACGTGGTAGGGACTCCTTGGGTACACATGTTGTCCTTCAGTGCCATGGGGATACCGGCCAGAGGTGAAATTTCTTTGCCCTCTGCCAGAAGTCTATCTATCTTTTTGGCCTCCTGCAAAACTTTTTCACTATCCAGAATAGTAATAAAACCCTTGATAATGTCCTCAACTTCGGAAATACGCTTTAGCACCGATTCAGTTAAATCCAGGGATGTTACTTCCTTTTTTTGCAGGGCTGTGGCAGCTTCGTAAGCTGTCATCTCAAAAAGCTCCATGTGTTGTTCCTCCATTAATATGAAAATGAGGTAGCGAAGGTTGGTGCTCGCTCTAAGGTTCGCACAGACAGGTTTGCCAGCTCAGCTCAGGCCTTCGATTGGCCTTCCCGGCAGAGCTCACCTCCATGTTCGCGCTGTCCGGCGGCGGACCTCCATGTCCGCCGGGCCATCTTAAGGCCGTCGCTTCGCTGAACCTGTTCGCTGTGCTGCACATGTCGCTCGCCACAA
>JAGVAS010000030.1 GCA_020060185.1 Desulfovibrio sp.
ATTATTGACTTGTCCAGCCCCTTTTGCGATAAAATTTTTCTCTTTTGCCACTTAAATCCTTAACAGACAGGCTTTTCTTTAATCATGCGTCAGCTCTGGGGTTATTAAGGGAAAAGATTTAAAATTTAAAAAAGGCCCGCAGTATTTTAACTGTAACATCTTAACTCCCAAGTATAATACCGCTCAGGCTTTGTATGCCCACCTTATAGTAATTGCTCCGGGGGGCAAATCTCAAAAGCATGGCCACATGAATGAAGCCGTTTTTTATATCTTAGACGGCAAAGGTTATGATATTCATGACGGTAAACGATATGATTGGAAAGCCGGGGATATATGTATAGTGCATAATGCCTGTGTTCATCAACATTTTAATGCCGATGAGCAAAATTTCGCCCGGGCGCTGATTATAAAATCCAAACCATTGTATTTATTTATGAACATGATGTTCCAGGAAGTTGTCGAAGAGCAGCCCAAAACACCTGTTTCCGGATATGAAAATTTCGAGCCTAGTATCCTGTAAGTAAATATTAACATTAAGGAGAGGAGGTAAAAAGTGAGTTATAAGGAAAAAGAACAGGCCTTTATCAGGAACAAAGAGGTTAATTATTATGAGGAGAGGCTAAGGGAAGTAAAAGAGGGGAAAACCCAGCGGGAGAAGTTAAAAAAAGTTGTCGTCCCGGAAGAAATGCCCTGGGAAATATGCTCCCAGGGGGTCATTAAACACCTTGTTAACGACAAAATGGGAACCCGTGTGGAAACCCTGGATCTTTTCATGCAGCTTATTCCGGGTGGAAGTTGTTCTGGAAAACATCGTCACCTTTTTGAAGAATACATGTTTATTTTAGAAGGAAAGGGGTATTCGCTCCACTGGGATGTTGATGTGGAACTGGATGACAAGTATTACTGGAAAGTTGAAGAAACACCTTCAAAATGGGAGTGGGAAGCAGGAGATTCAGTATATGTTCCACCCAACACCATACACCAGCACTTTAATGCCGATCCGGAAAAACCGGTACGCTTTATTGGAGCGGAGAGCCGTATCATGAAGCACATGGGACTTGATGATCTGGAACAGGTAGAAGATGCACCGGAATTTAAAAAACGGGAGAGCTTATCTATAATATTAAATCATTTAAGCTTAAAAAGCAGTAAATAGTCAGAACATTAATACTTGAGTAAATACCAAAAGTCTATTAAAAATTTAGGGAGGGATAAGTTACAATGAAGAAGCTGTCAGTAAAAAGGTTATTAAGATTCGGGATTTATGTGGCCTTAATCCTGTTGTTGTCGGCAATGATAACCGGATGTGCACCTAAAACACAGCCTCAAGATGTATCGGGGGAGAAAAAAAGTGCAGAGGAGGTAGTCAGAGAGAAAGAGGAAGCTGCAGCTTTTTATAAGGGGAAAATCATTACCTTTATCGTGCCATACAAGGCGGGAGGTGGATATGATACCAATGCTCGTTTACTGGCACCATACCTTGAAAAGTATACCGGGGCCACAGTTGTCATCAAAAATGTAGAAGGGGGCGGGGGAATGCTTGGTGTTAACGAGCTTTACCTGGCCCGACCGGACGGTCTGACAATGGGCATCCAAAATGCCGTGGCCTGTGTAACAAACCAGCTGGCTGAAATAGAAGGAGTCGCGTATGATTTGCTGAAATTCGGCTGGATCGGTCGCTTGACTACTGATAACAGGGTGTTGGCTATGCGGAGCGATTTTCCCAATAAAACCTTTGACGAAATGTTAAAGTCCGGGAAGACGGTTAGAATTGGCGCTACCGGCCTGGGGGGCAGTACTTACGTTGACGCTGTGATTACAACTTATGCACTGGATATTCCTACGGAGCTTATTCACGGCTACGATAGCTCTAGGGAGATTGATATGGGTATGCTCCGCGGGGAAATAGATGGTTGCTGGGGCTCCTATGCCAGCCGCTTGTCGATGCTTAATGCGGGTGAGCAGTTCATTATTTTGCAGAGCGGGGAAAAGAGGGCTCCAGAAATGCCTGATGTTCCTACATGGTTTGAAGTTGCCAAAACTGAAAAAGCCAGGGCTATTATTACTGTGTTGGAAGCCAACCATGCTGTTGGCAGGACTGTTGCTCTTCCGCCTGGGGTACCCGAGGGACGGCTGGCGTTTTTGAGGGAAGCCTTCCAGCAGGCAGTGAATGATTCCGGGTTTTTGGAAGATATGAAAAAGGCAGATCGCCCTGTAGATTATGTTGATTATGAGGAAATTAAGAAGCTGTTCGAGAAAGCTCTGGTAATGCCGGAAGACATTAATGAAATTTTTGTTAAAGCAGTTAAAGGAGAGATCTAACATGCCAGTACTCCAGGCGCTAGTAAGCGGGCTGACCAGCGCTGTTAGCTGGGAAGTATTTCCTTATATTATAGTGGGTTCCCTTTTGGGCCTGGTTATTGGTATAATCCCGGGCATCGGCGGGCATTTTGCCATGGCCATGGCCATACCCTTTATTTTCCGCATGAGTCCCGCAACGGGTATCGCCTTTATCCTTGGTGCCCATGCTTCTGTGGCCCAGGGAGGTGGATTAACAGCAATCTTGTTTGGTATTCCAGGAACGGGTCAGAATGCCGCTACGGTGCTTGACGGCCCGCCCATGACGGCGAAAGGCGAGGCTGGGCGGGCCGTAGGCGCAGCCATGACAGCTTGTTTCATGGGGGCCGCCTTTGGAGTATTTGTCCTTGCTCTCCTGCTTCCCGTGTTGCGGCAGGTGGTTCTGGCCTTCGGTCCCCCCGAATTTTTTATGCTGGCGTTACTGGCGCTTACTTTCATCGCTGTGCTCAGCGGGAAGGGCATCAGTGTAAACAGGGGGCTGATCGCCGGAACCCTCGGCCTTCTTTTCTCCTTTGTGGGAATGTGTAACGTTACGGGCATAAGGCGCTTCACTTTTGGCAGCATGGAATTATGGAGCGGCCTGCCCATGGTTGCTGTGATGCTGGGCCTGTTTGCCGTGGCCGAAATGCTCCATCTCTGGATTGAAGGCGGCAGCCTGGCCCGTAAAGCGACGGAAATGAAAGCCCGTGCCATGCAGCAGCAGATTTTCCAGGGGGTGTTCGATACTTTGCGTAACTGGTGGCTGGTAATTCGCTGCAGCGCTATTGGTACAACAATAGGGCTTATTCCTGGCTTGGGAAGTTCATCGGCTGCTTTTCTGGCCTACGCACATGCCAAGCAGACCTCCAAAAACCCGGAAGAGTTTGGTAAAGGGGCGGTGGAAGGGGTTATCGGCCCCGAATCAGCCAACGATGCCGTGGAAGGGGGAGCTCTGGCTTGCACGGTAGCCTTTGGCCTTCCAGGAAGTTCTTCCATGGCCATTCTCTTAACGGCCTTGCTTATCCTGGGTGTACAGCCGGGGCGTGAACTCATGGTCCAGCGGCTGGACCTGGTCTTTGTTATGATCTGGACCGTCGTTTTAGGGAATTTATTCGGGACACTGGCGGGAATCGTACTGGTCAATCCCCTGGCCAGGGTTACCTTTTTACGTTCCTCAGTCCTGGTGCCGGTGTTGCTGGCAGTTGTTTTAACCGGGGCTTTTGTGGTACGCGGTGTTATGTTTGATATCGTTATAGCTTTCATCTTCGGGTTACTGGGATATGCCATGAAAAAGCTGGATTACTCGCGCCCCGCTTTTATAATCGGTCTTATCCTGGGGATTATGGTGGAAAAAAACTTTTACCTGTCGAGTAAACTCTATGGAGGCACATTCTTCCTGCAACCAGTCGCTTTAGTGCTCCTGGTCATTACTCTTGTAATACTGGTATACAACATTTATGTAATGGTAAAAGGCGAAAGGAGGCATTATTCACGTGCCGGCTGATGCCAAAGCAAAGCAGCGCCTTAAAACCGAATTGTTATTCTGTTTTCTGTTACTTGTTATTTTAATAGTGTTTTTTGTTATGTGCATGGGCTATCACCCCACTGCCCGGCGAGCGCCGCTGGTTGTTATGACTCCTCTAACTGTAATGGTGCTGGGGCAAATACTAATCCTGGGAAGAAGGTATTTGCTGGAGCGATCCCGGGAGGATAGTGATGAGAAATCTTTATTTTTAGAAATAAAAACAAGAAAAGCGGGAAAGGCTTTCCTGCTGATAGTATCGTTGTTAATACTTATAGCGCTTATCTACCTGGTAGGGCTGATTCCCGCGACGGCGGTATTTCTGATTGTGTTTCTTAGATTTGTTTCCAGAGAGCGCTGGGTTTTATCGCTGGTACTAGGCCTGAGTGTTCCGGCAGTTTTGTATGTTATTTTCCAGGTATTACTGCATATTTATTTGTATCCCGGGCTTATTGATCGCTACATTTAATGAACAAGCTTTTGGCGTAAAGCTGGGAAGAAAGAAGGGAGGAATATATAATGGCACAGGAATTTTATATCAAATGCCCGTTTTGTAGTCATGTTTATAATGCGGGAAAGATGATTTATGACAGGGGAGAAGACTTTATGCAATTTTGCCCCATGTGCATGAAAAAATATCCCCGCAAGGAAGGAGAGATAGTTTCCGCCAATTTTCCTGTAGTGAAGTAAAAATTTAGCATTGACTGAAAATTGTCTTAAACAATGAAAATGAAAAGGGTGATTAAGTAAAATGGCAAAAAGCGCCAAAACTTTTTTACAAACGCTGGAACAAAAGTATCCCTCGCAGGTAATCAGGATAAAGGGCGGCCCGCTCAAGCCACATGAAAATGAATGCTCATCGATCGTGTGGCAGTTGAAGCGTGCCGGTAAAGTTCCTGCCACCATTTTTGAAAACCTGCAAACCATTAGTGGGAAAAAATGGGAAGGGTATTCGCAGTGGCAGCAGGAAGGGTCCTATGCGCGTATTGCTATTGCCTGCGACCTTCCGGAAGAACGCTGGCAGGCTGCAGATATTTTTCAGGAGCTTACCAGGAGATTAAATAATCCAATTAAGCCTGAAGTAATTATAAAGGACGAAGCACCTGTGAAGCACAAGGTGGTTACCGGCGAGGACGTAAATTTTTTCGATCTCCCGCTTTATCGCAAGGACGAAAAAGATGCCCGACCGGGGTGGATCTGCGGGCTGGCTATCGGAAAGGACCCGGAAACCGGCCGTTATAACCTTTCCTGGCATCGCAATCACATTCACGGCCCCCAGCGTTCAGCGGCCAGGTTGCAATACCGCCACCTCTGGTCCTATTTACAGAAGACAAAAGCAATGGGTAAAAAGGAAATGCCTGTAGCGTGGATTTTTGGAGCTCACCCGCTCTTAATGCTGGCCGGTGCTGTCCGGCCGGGATATGAATCCGACGAGTACGATGTAGCCGGTGGCTTGTTAAATGAACCGTTAAGACTGGTGCCCTCAGCAACTTTGGGAGACGATTTTTTAATTCCTGCCGATGCCGAAGTGATTGTGGAAGGATACCTGCATGTTGAAGAAAAAGAATTTCTTGGTCCCTGGGTGGACTTTATGCGTTATTACTCTCCCCAGGTTTTGGAACCTGTGTTTCGCCCAACGGCCTTTAATTTTGCCGAGACTCCTATTGCGGAGCATAACTGGGTGGGCCATAATACTTTGCACGGGGAAATCGGTTATTCCATTACCCTGACCCGTGAACTGCAGTCAAAATTTCCCAAGGTAAAGGTGGCCCACAGGATCCAACCTTATACATGTGTGGTTCAGTTTACTCCCACTATTCCTGGGGAAGCGCAGCGCCTGGCCCATTATGCACTGGTATCTATCGGTGATTTCATTAAGAACGTGATCATTGTTGATGAGGATATCAACCCCTTTGACGTAAACGATGTTTTATGGGCGGTAGGTACCAGAGTGGATGCCAATACAAACCAGGTCCAGATCGTGCGTGATTTAAATGCCAACCGTCATGATCCCTCTTCTTTTAGCGATCTGCTTGTAGGGGGCTTTATTATAGATGCCACCAAGCCTGTGGGCAAGCCATTCCCGGAGCTTGGCGTTCCTGAAAGGGCTGTAGTGGAAAGGATCAAGCTGGAAGATTTTCTTTCCCTGGAGCAGCTGGATAAACTGGCCGCGGGAGGGGGGAGCCAGATAACCGGAATGGGTATTTAAGGTGCTGCCGGGGTGGGCAAATATTCATTTGGGGGAGATGGGGAGATGTATAAAATACTGCTGGCAACAGACGGTTCCGAGCATTCCAATAAAACGGTGGAGGAAGCGATAAAGCTCGCAGCGTGTTCAGGGGCGGAAACGACTGTTCTTTCCGTGGCAGAGAATATACCTGTAAGCGATTATTACAGAGCAGGTATGTCCTTTGACGAAATGGACAGGGAGGCAGTTGCGAGGTTAAAGAAAAGCCTCGAAGACGCGGAGAGGAACTTGGAAAATACTGCCAGAAAGGTCTTGGAAGATGCGGAGCGCCGCTTTCGCGATAAGGGTCTAAAAATAAAAACCATGTTGATGAAAGGTCATCCTGCTGACGTCATCTGCAGGGTGGCGGAAGAGGGCGCTTTTGATCTTGTTATGTTAGGAAGCAGGGGCTTGGGGGGGATTAAGGAGCTGTTATTGGGGAGTGTAAGCAACAAGGTAGCGCATTGTGCCAAAACAAGCGTATTAATCGTTAAATGAAATCTTGTTTCCGAGATTACGAGGGATATCATCCAGACGATGTGACAAGGAACGGGTGTCTCAGGTGAAAAAAGATGGCTTCAGCCAATTCAAGTCTTACTGTGTTCACTGCCGGTCGCTTTGTGCTGTTGTTGTTACGGTGGAAAACGGCCGCCTTACGAAAGTTTCTCCCGATAACGCTCATCCCAATGGGAGATGTATCTGCCCTAAAGGGAGAGCGGTGCCCGAGCTGGTTTACAGCCCGCAGCGCCTGCGCAGTCCCTTAAGACGCACCAACCCTAAGGATTCTTCGGACCCGGGGTGGAAACAGGTATCCTGGAAGGAGGCTTTGGAATTTGCTTCCGGCAGGATAGCGGAGATAAGGGAGAAATGTGGGGATGAGGCGGTAGTTCTTTCGCGGGGAACTCCTGGCGGCTCCCCCGCCAGGGATTACAGGCCGTGGGTGCATCGGCTCGCCAATGTCTTGAATACACCCAATGTGGTTACCACGGGGCATATCTGCAACTGGCACCGCGAACAGGGATCCAAGCTTACTTTTGGAACCGGATTTCCCCAACCGGATTTACAGAATGCAAACTGCATCGTGATCTGGGGTTTCAACCCGGCACGCACGTGGGCGACGTTTGATCGGGCCTTGAGGCAGGCAGTCAGGCGGGGAGCCAAATTAATAGTTGTTGACCCGTTTAAAAATGAGGTCGCCAGGCGGGCAGATTGCTGGGTTCCGTTGCGCCCCGGCAGCGACGGGGCCCTGGCCCTCTCCCTAATTTATATTTTTATCCATGAAAGATTGTTCGATCGCAATTTTGTTTTAAACTGGACCAACGCTCCATTTCTCGTGTGGGAAGATACGGGCGATCTGGTTAAAGGAGCGGATTTAAATTGCTCTGCTGTTGGTACCGGTGTAATCTGGGATACGGTTTCTAATAAACCGCTGTCTCTTTCTGAGCAAAACCCGGGGGCTTTCCTGCCGGCACTTGATGGTACGTGGGAAATAAGCGTTAATAACGAAAGGCGCAGGTGTTCGACAGTCTGGCATTTGCTCAAAAAGCTGGTTTCCGGGTATGCCCCGGAAGCGGTTGAAGATATTAGCAGGGTTTCTGCGGAAAAGATTCGAAGAATGGCTTACTTGATGGCGGAGAACCATCCCGTTAGTTTCTATACCTATAACGGCCTGGAGCAGCATGCCGGTGCAACTAATACAAACCGGGCCATCTGTATATTATATGCGCTTAGTGGTGATTTCGATAAAATTGGCGGAAATGTGATCCTCCCGGAGATTCCTATAAACTCGCTAGAAGGCAAGGAATATCTAAGCAGCTCACAAGCTCAAAAGCGTCTCGGTTTGCAAGAACGTCCTCTTGGTCCGCCTGTCGGTAAAAATGTTACAGCATATGATTTTTACCATGCCATATTAAAGTCTGAGCCTTACCTGGTTAGAGGCTTGCTAAGCTTTGGTGGAAATATTTTACTGGCAAACGGGGAAACGTTGACCGGGGTAAAAGCCCTGCAGCGGCTGGATTTTTACCTGCAAACGGAGTTATTTATGACTCCCTCGGCGCTGTTTGCCGACATCGTTCTTCCTGCGGCCACCGTCTGGGAAGGTTGGGGGGTAAGGACTTCTTTTATCCGTTCCCCCGCCAGCGTGAGCAACCGCGTCCAGCTGCGTCCGCAGGTGATAGAGCCCCTTTATGAGAGCAGGCCTGATGAGAAGATTATCTGTGAACTGGCTGAGGTTCTGGGAATAGGTGAGTATTTCTGGAACGGCGATTTAGAAAAAGCATACAATTACATGCTTGAGCCTACGGGCTTAACTGTTTCGGCATTAAGAGAAAACCCCGGCGGTGTGACAATCTCCCAGGTGCAGGCTTATCAAAAGTTCAGGCAAGGAGGTTTTAAAACCCCGAGCGGGCGGGTGGAAATTTTCTCCACCCAGCTAAGAGAACATAATTACCCTGCATTACCGGTTTATAATGATCCACTTGCATATTTTTCCCAGGAGATCCGGCAGGAGTATCCCTTAATACTGACAAATGCCAAATCGAGGTTTTACTGCCACAGCCAGCAGCGGGCGATTCCCTCGCTACGGCAGAGGCTCCCAGAGCCTTTTTTACAGGTACATCCTTTAACTGCTAAAAAAGCTGATATCGAAAATCATGAATGGATTTACCTGGAAACGACGGAGGGAAAAATTCAAGTAAAAGCCCAGCTTACCCCTGATATCCCGGAGGGAGTTGTGTGCATGCAGCACGGCTGGTGGCAGTCATGTACTGAGTTAAGTTTAGAAGGCTATGATCCCTTTTCTGAAAATGGTTCCAATATAAACCTGGTTATATCCAACAGCTGCAGGGATCCTGTCAGCGGATCCGTTCCACATAAATGTTATCCCTGCCGGTTAAGAAAGAAAATAAGCCTTGAGAAAGGATGAATGGTGCCTGTGTTTTCAAGTCTTGAGGTCCAGTATGAGTTGTGCACCGGCTGCCGCTCCTGCGAGGCAGCATGTTCTCTTGCTAAAGAGGGGAATGTTTACCCGGCGGCATCGCGTGTTCAGGTAAAAAGAGTTTACCCGGGTCCTCTGGACATCCCCGTGATATGCCGGCAGTGCCGGAGCAAGCCCTGCGTGGAAGCCTGTCCTCCCAGAGCGAAAGCTTTGAGTATTGAACAGCAGACGGGGGTCGTTATTGTAGATGCTTCCAAATGCCTGGGTCTTAAATGCAGGCGCTGCCTGCGCAATTGCCCTCATGGCGCGGTTGTTTTTCATCCCGTAGAGGGGGTGCCCCTTTTTTGTGACTTGTGTGGCGGTGAACCATCATGTGTTAAAGCCTGTCCTACCTTTTCTTTGAGCAGTATGCCTGCCTCCGTTTTTGATGGCGCTCATTACGCGCGATTTTCCGCTGAAGAGATTGGGAGCAAACTCTGGCAGAGGTTTTATACCGGAAGCGTAAAATAAGGAAATTTTTCACTGGAGGTCTAAAAAGCAGTTATGGGAGGATACCTCGGAAAATTTATAGCAGTTAATTTAACTTCTAAAACAGTTAGCGATTACCATCTCAGCGAAAAATTGCTGAAGGATTTTGTGGGGGGAAGAGGACTGGGAGCGAGACTGCTTTGGGATCTGGCTCCGGCTGGAATCGATCCCCTGGACCCGGAAAGCCCTTTACTTTTTTTAACCGGTCCTCTTACGGGTATCATTCCCGGAGGGGCTCAAACCTGTGTAGTATGTAAATCTCCGCTAACTGAAAACACCCTTACCCACAGCCTGGTCGGGGGAGGGTGGGGACCGGAGCTGAAGTTTGCCGGCTATGACGGGATAATTATTACAGGTAAAGCTGAAATCCCTGTTTTACTGGATATAAATGACGGCAGTGTTGAATTTCATCCAGCAGAACAATATTGGGGGCTGAAGACTTCCGAAGCGGCAAGAAAGATCCAGAAAGCGATCAATGATCCCAGGGCCCAGGTACTTTGTATCGGCCCTGCCGGGGAAAGACTCGTCCGTTTTGCCAGCATCCAGCATGAGCTTTTCCACTCCGCAGCCCGCGGAGGAGCAGGATGTGTCATGGGCAGCAAGAATCTGAAAGCCCTGGTGGTACGCGGTTGCGGCAGGATAGAAGTGGAAGCAAGGAAGGATTTCTTCAATCTATATAACAAGGTTCAGCGCAGGTTGACAGAAAGCCGGAAAACAACGAGCAGGGGCTACAAGTTGTCCCGTTGGGGGAGTACAGTGAGCAGCCTGGCGCACTCCGACGTATCGGAGTTGGATGTAAGGAACTACCGGGAAGCGTACTGGCCCGGCATAGATGCAGTGGGAGGGTTGGAATATGAATATCGCTATAAGGTCAAATCCCGCAGCTGCTATCTTTGTCCCGTAAGCTGCATGCAGCTCGGTGTTATAAGGGATGGACCTTTTAAAGGGTTTTTAGTCAACCCTGATTTTGATTCCAGCGGTACCATTGGACCCGGGCTTTTACTGGAGGATCTTGGCTATATGGTTTATCTAAGCCGACTTGCCGATGATTGGGGAATGGATGCGACGTCTCTCGGTAACACTGCCGGTTTTGCCCTTGAGTGTTACGAAAAAGGTTTACTGACGGCGGACGACCTGGATGGGCTACAGCTCTCATGGGGAGACACTGCTGAAATTTTGGAACTCTGGCATCGAATCCTAAACCGGCGGGGTTTTGGGGATGTCCTGGCCGAGGGCGTTAAAAAAGCTTCGCAGGTTCTGGGTGAAGAGACTAAGAGTTTTGCCATGCATGTAAAGGGCCTGGAATTTGCCGGTTATGCGCCCCAGGCACACCATGACCGGGCGCTGCAGTATGCCGTAGGTGATCGCGGCGGTTGCCATCACTTCGGGCTTAATCTGGAGGAACAAAACAGGAGGGCCTGGGCGGACTCGCTTACCGGATGTACATGGCATCATTATATGATTGCTCCTCAAGATTATCTCGATTTTCTTAGTTATGCTACCGGTAAAGAGTATCGGATCAAAGACTGGGAAGAAACGGCGCTGCGTATACTGCTCATGGCCAGGATGTACAACATCAGGGAGGGTATGATTCCCGAAAGGGATGATGTGCTTCCTGAACGGGTCCATGCTGATGTCCTGCAGTGGGGTCCTAAGAAGGGGGCTTTTTACCCCAAGGAAAAGTTTAGCAGGGATAGAGAGCAATGGTATCTGGAAAGAGGTTGTGACAAAAAAGGATTCCCGCAGGAAGATACCCTGTTCAGCCTGCGATTAGAATTTACTTTGCAGGCATTAAGGGAACGGGAGAAAGAGGACGTGCCAGGAAATGATTGAAGCCCGGGTTTTCTTCGATATTTCCCTGCGTGAGGTTACAGGAGTAAGGGAGATGGTTGTGCAGTTGGGAGATGGAGCTACCCTTAAACAGCTTTTGGAATGTTTGGAAAAAAGATTTAACCCGGCAGTCCTGGGAAAGGAGAAAGAATATTGCTGGCGGCACGGCAGCGATCATATTTTTATCAGCATTGATGGAAGGGCTATTCCGAAAGAACTCTGGGATAAAACCCTTTTAAGCGACGGCTGCCGGGTAAGTTTATTTCCACCCCTGGCCGGGGGCTGAACGGGGCTCTTTAGCCTAGCGTGAGTTTACTACCCCATAAGGGAAAAAGTGCTCTCGAATTCGTAAAAATGGGCATTTAAAGAGATACCCGTTGTATAAACTAAATCGGAGTA
>JAGVAS010000090.1 GCA_020060185.1 Desulfovibrio sp.
ATCCAGTTCTAAAAGCCTGGCAGCTTTACCTGATACGTTACCCGGAAGCTGCTGCAAGGGCTGGTGGAATTTTAACCAGGCGAGGAGCAGGGAAAGCATGAAAACGCCTTTTTCACCTCTTGCTTTCAGCAAAGGTACCAGTTCCGGAAATTTACTTTCCAGCAGTGCCCTTGCCCCGGGGAATGTCTCCCTGGCTGTTATTGCTGTTTCTTGCTCCGTATCTTTTTTATTATGATCGTAGTACAGCTCACCCTGGGGTTCCCTTGCTTTTTGCCTGACCCTGATATACTGGGGCTGCTTTCCTTCTTTACCATGGAGC
This sequence comes from Desulfovibrio sp., assembly GCA_020060185.1. Taxonomy (GTDB): domain Bacteria; phylum Bacillota; class Dethiobacteria; order DTU022; family UBA8154; genus UBA9862. The sequence goes on from JAGVAS010000090.1 coordinate 320, forward strand.
CAGTTTTTAAACAGTTCCTCTACCTGCATAACGGTAAATACCCTTCCGGATAGCATAGCTTCAAGTTCTTCCAGGGAGCGTTCGGCGACGACAGCATTTCCTGTAAGAGCTTGGTTAATGTGCTCGACAACTTTCCGGTTAAACCAGGGAGTTAAGTTTGTTATTAGATCGGGGTCTTCAGGGTCCGTGGAAAAAAGCTTGTTCAGCGGGGCGGCTTCATGACGCCTGCCCACCATTTCCAGGCTTTCCAGGTAACGCTGTAGCTGCTCCTTGTTTTTCTCCTGCTGGAGAGCTGCTATATACTGGCGTATTCCCCGGTAGATTTTGGCTTCAAGCTCGCTGGCCAGGGGAAGGGAAATTACCTGTCCGAGCTTGAAACCGCAAGGGCAGCAGGGTCGCTCCTTAAGCAGGAGTTCCCCGGCGGAAGTGCACTCTTTGGTCAGAACGGAAGAGAGCTGCCTGTTGATACTAACCAGGTCGTCGGGCACGATGAGGGCATTGATACGTCCAAAGTGTTCCAGTAAAAGGTAAGATGGTGTTTCCATCAGGGAGCGGTAAGGCTGCAGCCTTTCCGGGGAAAAAGCTTTATGGTGCTCCTGCAGGTAAAGGGCTGTATATTCTTCCAGGAAAAGTTTGAACTCCCTTTTCAGCCGTTCCCTGTATTTTTCTTCCAGGAGGATGTCTTCTTCCACCAGGAGCTCTAACAGGAGCTGGTAACGGTGGTGAAGTGAAGCATACTTTTCTTCACCGGGAATAACAAGCTGGGGATCTTTGAGGTAAAGCCATATCCGCATGATGTTCTCCAGGTCAGAGTCCAGGAAATTGTGCAGCGCTTCCACTTTTTCGAAGTCATCGATGATAAAGGGTCGTGATTGAAAGGCGGTCAGAAAGCGCTCCAGCCCCTCCTGGGAAGTGTAGCTGACTTTAATTTCCGCCAGGAATTCTGCGAGGCGTTTCAAGATTTTCTCAATTTTACGCAGGTCTGCTATCCGGAAATGGCTGTGGCCTTCAAGGATATATACTTTGCTGCTGATAGCTTTTAATTTTTGCTCCTGCTCTGTTTTAAAACCCGCCAGGTATTCCCATAAGGCCTGTTGGACGGCAAAGGTAAGGGGAAGGCGGCGCAGGCGTTCCGGCAGAAAAGGGATCTCCTCCAGTACTTTTTGCAGTTCCGGCCTGATAAGAGTTCCCGGCCCCACCTCTTCGATTTTCCAGAAGCGGTAATAGTTGATCTGGGAGGGAATAAGGCGCTTCCCCCCCTGGTATGCTGAAATAGCACCGCTTAAAATCATGGCCAGGCCCAGGGCCTGAAAGCCCTCTTTGCTCAGCCCGAAGGGGCCTTTGCGCAGCTTCCAGTACAGGTCCGGAAGGGTAACTTTTCCATCCTCTGGAATCAGGGAGAAAAACTCGGCTACAAGGGGGCTGCTTTTAGGGTTTATTTCCAGGGAGTAAGTTTGTCCCTTTTTTTTAATAACACCCAGGGGCTTCAGGAGATTTTCCACGGCCAAAATACTGGTTTTCTCCGGTTCTTCTTCTTCCAAACGGGGTGAAGAGAGATGATCCAGAGCTCTTTGCAAAATACTGCCGGAAATTTCCACTTGCGGACGTATTTCTACATGGCGGGGAAAACGTTCTTTTAAGGCTTCAGCGGCCATCTGGTTGATGATATCGTCAAATTGCCTGTAGCCCAGGTAAGAAAGGTTAACGGTGTTGTTTCCCGCCTCCAGTGTCCCCTGGAAATAGAGGTCCCGGAAAATTTCCCGAGCCCTTTTTTTCTGGTTATTCAGCGCCATGGCCAGGTGTTCTTTTAGTTGCAGCCCCAGCGTGCTGTTATCGGTAGCATATTCCTCCTGCAGGAGGTGATAAGAAAAAGCCTGGAGCAGCTCTTCTTCTTCGGAAGGGGTTATCCCGCGGGGCAACCACAGGACCAGGGAAGACAGAACTTTTTCACCCGCCCCGGTTAAATAAGAAACAAGCTCCGAAGCCGTTTCCTGTCCTTCAAAGTAAGGGGTGGAGATAAAAAAGATAAAATCGGTCTCCTCTTTATCCAGTTCTCCCTGCAAATCTTCCATGCGGGCGGGACGGAGGGTTTCCAGGGAATCGAAAATGATTTTCCCCTTGCGCCTGGTATTCTGCCAGGTGATTTCTTTTTCCTGTTCCGGGTTGTTTTGGAGTTCGTATAGGGGAAGATATGGTTCTTGCAACCAGGATATGAGACTGTTTATGAGGCGTTCCTCCCGGGGAAGCAAAGTGCTGTGAATATAGGCTAACTTTTTCTTGATTAGTACAGTAACATCAGCCTGCAGATCAATGTAATAGAATTGTTGGGACCTTCCACCAACCGGACCTGTTTTTTCTTCTACAGCAAGGTAGGCCCCGTGAAACCGGAGTTTATCCAGGAGTTCCCGGATGTAGTCATAATTCACCTGGCTTTCCAATTCGGTAAAACGGTAGAGGAGCAGGTTGGCCAGCTCTTCGGCACTAAAATGCTTACCAGCAGGAATGAGGGCGCTGAGAATGAGGATTTTAATAAGCCGCAGCGCTGTTACCGCGTCCTCCTGTTCCGGGAAAATGTTATTTATTTCCTTTTCGAAGTAGCGGAAAACCTGTTCGCTGTAGGGGCTGGTTTCAGTAGTTTCCCTGATGCGGTCACGGAAGTGGTCAAAGATATAATCGGGGGTTAGCAAATGTAGGGCTGGTTCTTCCAGAAAGGGCTCAATACACCGCCTTGTGTCTCCGGCCAGGCGGTAATGAATAAAATCTACTACACCGCGATGCTGGGAAAAAAGCGGGCGCAGATCGTCCAGCAATTCTACGGTGAGAGGGTGCACGGGGTAGAGGGAGAGAAAATCCTGCCTTGAAAAGGGCAAGGCCCTGAAAGACTGACAGTAATGCTCGTAAATCTCCGGGAGTTTATCCCTGGCTGTTTCCTTTTTGCGGACCAGCCTGCGGGAGACAATTTCTTTAACGTGTTGCCCTGTCAGGCGAAAACGTACAGGATATCGATCTTTTATTTTATGCAGCACTTCGCCGCTAATGGCGCCGGTGTTTTCGATGTTTTCCTGGAGAGTGGCCACAATCCAGGCAGGAATGGCTTCGGCAAATTCACCAAGGTACTGCAGGAAGCGTACATCTTCGTTATAAGTACGAAAATCGGCTTTGGATCGTAAAAACTCGGAAAGCTCGTCCAAGAGAAGGACCATTCCTCCCCAGCCGCCTTTACTCAGGGCCTCCTGCAGGATCTTGAAAGCCTGCGCACGCGGTTTATTTTGCCAGTCGGATGGCAATTCGGGAAAACTGCCGGGAGCAGGTCCGGGCAGCGATCGAATTCTTTTATCGGCATTAGAAAGAACTATTTCTTCCAGATATTCCCTGTTGTTGTGTTCAACAAGAGAAATTTCCACTGTCAGGGGTTTTACCCCGGAAGCCTGGTGTAGCACCGGGGCCAACTGGTGCTCACCCGGCTCGTAATCGCGGTACCCCAGTAGAAAGATATCCCGTGACTGCTGATCACCGAGGAGAAGGCTAATGACATTTAAAAGGTGGGATTTTCCCGAACCGTAGTTTCCCACGATAAAAAACCCTTGGCCCTGGCGATCCCCAATTTTATCCAGTATGTTCCAGAGGGCAAAAGAGACCTCATCAGTCAGGATAAAATCCTCCACCATATTGCGGCGCAGTGCTTTGTCATTAAGATCGGCCAGGCGCACCACGGTGCGCACGGGGGGGACATAAACCAGATCGGAGATCTTCACGGGGGCACTCCTTTCTTCGTATAAAAATGTGTGGCAGCGTGCAGGTATCGTTCAGGTGTTTCCGTGGAAAGCTCCAAGGCTTATCTCAGGTTTCCAAACCATACCACTTCGTGCTTGCATTTTCAGCCCCTGTTGTGACCCGTAGGGTCGTGGCGGTTAGCAGTTTATTTAAGCCGTTATTCCGCTGCCCGGCAGTGCTTTTTCAACTTGTTGATGGGGCCGTAGAGCTCTTTATGCTGAGGGAAGTTAAGCAAGAGCTCTTCGAAAAAGTCGATAGCTTCCTGGAGTTTTTCCAGTTCAACGGCATCTTTAACCAGGGCGGACTTGGCTGCAGTATTGCCGGGTTGTTTCGAGAGCAGCATCTTTAACAGGAGCCAGGCTTTTTCTTTTTCTCCCAGGCGGCGATAGCAAAAGGCCTGCTGGGTCAGAGCATAGAGGTTTTCAGGATCCAGCTCCAGGGCCTTTCTGTACGCTTCTGCGGCCTGGTTTTCTTTTTCCAAACGGCGTAGAAGATCCCCCAGTAAGATGTGCAGGTGCGGGTTTTCCTTGCGGTTTCCTACCTTAATTATTTTTTGTAACTGTAAGACTGCTTTTTGCGGTTCCAGCTGCCCAAGTTGCTCCCTGAGATATTCAGCATAGGGCAGGGATGTTTCTTCCTTTTGCGAAAAACGGGAAATAATCTCATCTTCGTCGGGGATTTTCCTGCTTTTTCTTTTAAGAGCGCTATATTGCTTCAAGAGGTGCTGGTCATTTGGGTTTCCCTTTAATGCCTCCTGGAGAATTTGCAGGGCTTTTTCCATCTTGCCGTCCTGCTCGTAAGCCCGGGCCAAACGTCCGGCCTGGTAGCTGTTATTATTAAGCTCGTAGGCCCTTTTTAAATTTTCCACCGCCTCTTCAGTTTCCCTGTTTTCCAGGGCAGCCAGGCCCAGCACCGTCAGCGCCTTGACGTGGTTAGGGGCATAGGAAAGTACTTCCAGGGCTATTTCCTTTGCTTCTTTGCTTTTTCCCAGGCGCAAAACGATGTCGGCGAGATCGGTTTTAATTAGGGTGTTTTCGTAACTGCCGGGAAGAAATTGCTGTAGTGCATCTCGCAGCAAAAGTTCAGCTTCCGGAAGACGCTTCGCTTTAAGAAGATTCCAAAACTCTTTTTGTATCATTTTAAATTTCTCTTTTAACATCTAGTTATCACTTGAGTAATTTTTTCTTTCCCCTTTAGTATTCTCTTTAAGCCCGGAAATTCCTTTTTCTAACGTTTTACAACGGGGAAAATCGCAAAAAACGATAATTTTTCTTTCTTAATTTTTTTCTCCCCGTATATTTTCCCTATCCCAGGAAAAATTAATAAGGGTGGAAGCGAGGGAAGAAAAAAATTAGGAGGTAGAGAAATGTATACAACAATGGCTAATCCCTGGCAAAGCAGTGGTTTTGCTCCCCAACAATACTTTGCTCCCCAAACGTTCTTACCGTTCCAGACTTTTCCACAGGTTCAGGGGTATAACCTGCCTCTGCAAACAGGTGCGGTAGCTGCTTCACCCTGGGGTTATAATCTGCCCTTCAGTAATATAATGTTTTCTCCCGCAGGAAACATTCAGGGCAGCTTTATTCCTCAGGGAGCTATTAGCTATGGTTTTAACCCCAACTGGGGTTGGCAAGCAATTAATCCCATGGTTAGTGGCCAGTTTGCTCAAATTAACCCCCAGATGCAGCAGCAGTTCAATATGGGCAACCTGACTACCGGTATTAGAGCAACTGCCGGTTTTGCTCAACCCAGGGTTGAGTTGGCGGAAACCAACAATGACGTAATCGTAACAGCAGATCTGCCGAATGTCGATCCGAACAATATCTATATCACTGTAACAGACGATTCTCTAAGCATTTCTGCCCTGGCCTATATGGGCGGTATTGCCAGCAGCCTGCACAGGACTGTCGCTTTACCGACCAATATCAGATCTGAGCATCTTGACGTTAGTTATACCAACGGTACACTGGAATGCCGCTTGCCCAAGTCTGATCTTGCTGCCAGACGTAGGGTTA
>JAGVAS010000145.1 GCA_020060185.1 Desulfovibrio sp.
GTCTCGAGGGTTCGAATCCCTCTCTCTCCGCCATTTTTTATCTAAATTTGGCCGTGCTGGACGGGGAGGTAGCGGTGCCCTGAACCTGCAACCCGCTAGAGCAGGGTCGAACTCCTACCCCCGGCCCTTAGCCTTGCAGGGTTTGCCCCCGGTAAGTGGTGAGGAAGCTCTGGTCCTGTGCGGCGCAATTCCATGAACCCCGTCAGGTCCGGGAGGAAGCAGCGGTAAGTGGAACATTGCGGGTGCCACGGGGGTGCTGGAGCAGAGCAAACTGCCGGGGTTCCGCCTGGGGGGCGGGGTCAAAGGTAGGTGCACGGCCATTAAATTTCAGAAACAAAACCGCCAAATCTTGTGATTACTGAACGATTCGGCGGTTTTGTTATTAATAAGGCAATAGAAACACGGAGGATATTTTGTCTCTTAATCGTCTAGATCCACAGTTTGGGTATCCCGGTTCCAGGTGACCTTTTTGCCCAGAGTTGGAGAGCTCTCCTTTTATTTATAAGGCAGGAAAAAAAGTTTGCATAGCGAATTACTGATGTTATAGGCCGTGCTTGCACGTTTTTAATATTTAACAACCTTTACAGTCCTAAAAAGAATTTTTTCAGGAAAACTTTAGGAAAATCTTAAATAAAATATGGCACTCAAGGAAACAACTATCCCGAAAATAGCTTTTTACCATTTTCATCAACTGATGGTGAAGCGCTAAGCTTCAGGGTGTCTACCCTTTAAAGAGGTGTCATTTTTGCCCGTGCCGAGACCGGAAGAAAAAAAACCTTATACAGCACTTTACCGCCGCTGGAGACCGCAGCTCTTCTCCCAGGTGGTGGGACAGGAGCATGTCACCCGCACGCTGCAAAACGCCCTGGCCGGCGGCCGTGTGGCTCATGCCTACCTTTTTTGCGGGCTCAGGGGTACCGGTAAAACCACCATGGCCAAGCTCCTGGCCAAGGCCCTGAACTGCCTGGAGGGTGTTAATCAAGAGCCCTGCAACCGCTGCCGTTCCTGCCTGGAAATTGTAGAGGGGCGCAACATGGATGTGCTGGAGATCGATGCCGCCTCCAACCGCGGTATCGACGAAATTCGCGACCTGCGGGAAAAAGCGCGTTATGCCGCGGCCCAGAACCGCTACAAGGTTTATATTATCGACGAAGTGCACATGCTTACCAACGAGGCCTTTAACGCCCTGCTCAAGACCCTGGAGGAGCCGCCGCCCAAAGTGGTTTTCATCCTGGCCACCACGGAGGCTTACAAGCTTCCCCTTACCGTCGTATCCCGCTGCCAGCGTTTTGATTTTCACCTGCTGGAGGTAGGGGAAATTGCCGGATTTCTGCGGGATGTATCTTCAGAAATGGATTTTGCCGTAGCAGAAGAGACTCTCTATCTGTTGGCCCGCCTGGCAGAAGGCTCTATGCGGGACGCCCTGGGCTTCCTGGAGCAATGCCGGGCTTTCGGAGGCGAAAAAATCAGTTACGGCGAGGCCCTGGAAATACTGGGCCTTACAGCACCGGAAACGGTTTTTAACCTGCTCCGGGCGGTTGTGGAGGAAGACATCGCCGGCGGGCTGTCCGCCATTCAGGAAACGGTTCACCAGGGCAGGGATTTGTACCGTTTCATACGGGAGCTGATTCTTTACCTGCGCAAGCTTGTTGTGCTCCAGGCCAGGGGTGATGAGGAGGAGAGCCTGAAAGATGTCCCCGGCCTGAAGCCTTACCTACTCAAACAGAGGGATAAATTTACGAATGCCGTTCTTCTGGAGATGCTGGAAATTTTACAGCAGCTGACCTACCAGCTGAAAGGCTCCTCACAGCCCCAGTTCCTTCTGGAACTGGCTTTCCTGAGGCTGGTTCGAGCCTACCGTTTCCGTAACTACCTTTCTCCGGGGGCTCTTTTAAGCCGGCTGGAGGAACTGGAGGCAAAGCTGCAGTCTGCCGGACTGGAGGGCCTGGCGGGCCGGAGGCTTCCACCGGCTGGGGCTGCTTTGGAAGTTAAAGGGGAAGAATTGAACCTTAACGGGGAAAATTTGACTCCCGGAAGAACTGAGGCCCCGTCTCAGTTGGAAGCAGCTTTGGAAAAAGAGTCACAGGAGGTATCTCTTCACACTTTGGAGGAAAAGGAAGTCACTTTCGGAAATTCCGGGGTGAAGGCTCCGGGGGCGGCGGAGGCGGCACCGGGGATCGATCCTGGGCGGCTGCAGGAGTTCTGGGATAAACAGCTGCTGCCGGAGATCAAAAAACAGCGCAAGTTTAGTATCCATGCCCTGCTGCAGGAAGGGTGCCCTATTTCCTGCCAGGAGGGAATTTTTACCATATCATTTCCTTCTACACATGGCATTCATAAGGGAAGAATAGAATCAAAAGAACACAGGAGGTATATCGAATCCCTGCTGGAACAACTGCTGGGGACCAGGATGCATTTAAAGGTTATCCTGCAGGAGAATGAAAAGGGAGCTGGTATAGGGGAAGAGGGGGGAAAAAAAACAAATTCTACTGTGAAAGACAGTGAGGAAAAGAAGGGGGACGATTTTTTTATCCGCCAGATGCTGGAACTTTTCAACGGCCAGCTTATAGAGACCGGTGGAGAAAGCCTTGATTCCCGGGATTTCTGGTCTTTCAGCTTCGAGGAAATAGACCATGAACCGCAGGAAGATGAGGAAGTTCCCTTTTAAAAAAAGTTGAAAGGAGAAATAAAAATGCCGAACGGTAAAATGGGTAAGATGCTCAAGCAGATACAGAAAGTCCAGGCAGAGATGATGAAGCTGCAGGAAGAAGTAAGCAGCCGTACGGTAGAGGCCACCAGTGGCGGTGGGGCGGTACGCGCCGTTGTCAGTGGTGCCAAGGAACTGGTGGAGCTGCATCTAGATCCCCAGATCCTGCAGGAGGAAGATGTGGAGATGATTCAGGATCTCATCATTGGTGCCGTTAACGAGGCCATTCGCCAGGCCGAAAAGATGGTTAATTCTGAGATGCAGAAGATCAGTGGGAACCTGGGCCTGCCCAAGGGTCTCCTCTAAAAGATTACAGGAAAGGTTGATTTAAAACTTATGCTCTTTTCTCCAGCCATAACCAGATTGGTGGAAGCTTTTCGCCGCTTGCCGGGTATTGGTCCCAAGACGGCCCTGCGCCTGGCCTTTTTTGTTCTCTCCATGGAAAATGAAGAAGTGGAGGAAATGTCCCGCGCCCTGGTGGAGGCCAGGCGGCGGGTAAAGCACTGTTCCCGCTGCCGTAACCTGACGGAACAGGAACTCTGCTCCATTTGCCGTGACAGCCGGCGTGACAACTCGCTTCTCTGTATTGTGCAGGAACCCCGGGATATTCTCGTTATCGAAAAATCGGCACAATTTAAAGGACAATATTTTGTCCTGCACGGGGCCCTTTCCCCGGTGGAGGGCATTGGGCCCGACGAGTTAAAGATCCCGGTGCTCCTGGAACTGCTGAAGAAAGGGGAGGTTAAAGAAGTTATTATCGCTACCAATCCCAACGTGGAAGGTGATGCTACGGCCTATTACATCGCCGGTGCTGTCAGGCCCCTGGGGATCAGGATAACGCGTATTGGCTTCGGCCTGCCTGTCGGCGGGGACCTGGAATATGCCGATGAACTGACTATATCCCGGGCCCTGGAGGGACGAAGGGAAATATAAACAATAAAAGCTGTAGTTTAATAACCAATACAGAACGCCCGTTTAAAATGTTTTTCTCTGATATAACCGCATAATTTCCCAGGAAATAACCTTTTCTCTTTTCTTTTCAAATTTTTAAACCCTTTCCGGGTTTTTTTTGCTAGAAACGAAGCTCTCACCCGGCAGATAGCCAAAGCGGGACTGTTGCTGACTGTTATAACCATTTAAGCGGTTGCCCCTGATAACCTATTTCTGGCTCCCTGTAGCCTGGGGAATAGATTTGCATGTTTTTCCTTCGGGGTGGTAAAAAGCGCCATGTAAGGGTATAAAGTTTTTCCCTCCCGTTAATACTAAGTTTAAAAATAACAGGAGGGAATTACCATGAGGCGCTTTTTATTCGTGCTCTTTATCCTTTTAATTATCAGCGGAGTGTTCTTTATGGTTCCTGAGAGACAGGCCCCTTCCAGTGAAAACCCTTATTTTACCCTCCACCGTATTATGCAGCTGTCCGGTGCCACGGTGGTGGAAGGTGAATTTCATTACTGGGTTTCACTGGGGACATGCCCGGAGATCGCCTCCCTGCCGGATCTGGAGGCCAGGGCTGACGAGCTGCTAAAGCGTATTGTTGCCCGGGAACCTGGTTCTAAAATTTCCGGAAACAGCAGCAGTCCCCGCGGCGGCGGAAGCGATCAGTCTTTCACGGCGGAGAAAGGCCTTTCCCATGCCCTTTATCAACCGGACAGCAAGCAGAACGGGGAATCCCCGGTTTACATGATGGTGGAAAGGTACACGGACCTGCAATCCGGGGGCCGGATGCGCTTGCTGCTGCAGCGCATGGAGCAGGAGGGGGTAAATATTGTCCACCTGCTTATAACCGTAAACCAGGAAGGTGAAGCGCGGCAGCTGAGCAGCCTGGCCTACAGGCTTCCTTCCCTGCTGGGACCGGAAGCGCAAAAGGGTAACTTGTCTTTTTGTCTCACCGGTCACCTGGATAGAGAGCTTAGCCCCGAGGAGATGGAGGAACTATCCCTCATTATTACCCGTGATATCGGGGGGGAACAGGTACAGAGCATCAGCGACGGTAAAATGGTAAGCGTTACGGGTTATACCCCGGACCTGGGGGACTATTTAAGGGCGGAGAACCTGCGTATTAACCTCAACCTTGCCATGCGCTACGATGATTACCTTGATAAAACCGTTATCTGGGCCGGCACACCCCTCATTTCCCGCTACTATTAGGCCGGAGGTGCTTTTTTGGAAAGGATCCTGGTAGAAGGAGGCGTTCCCCTGATGGGCAGGGTCAGGATTAAAGGGGCAAAAAATGCCTGCCTGCCTATTATGGCCGCCTCCCTTTTAACTTCGGAAAGCGTTATCCTGGAAGATGTGCCCGATCTTGACGATGTGCGGACTATGTCCCGCCTTTTAAGGTCACTGGGTGTGGAGATTTTCCGTGACCGTAGAAATGAACGTATTTTTGTAAATTCACGGCGCCTTACAACCTCTACAGCTCCGTACGGCCCGGTGCGTCGCATGCGGGCCTCTTTTTTGGTAATGGGCCCCCTGCTGGCCCGGTTGGGGCGTGCACGTATTTCCCTGCCGGGCGGATGCGCTATCGGGACCAGGCCCATTGATCTGCATTTAAAAGGCCTGGGAGCCATGGGATCGCAGTTTACCATGGATGATGGTTACATAGAGGCGGAAACACCCTGCCTGGAGGGGACCGGTATCTACCTGGATTATCCCAGCGTCGGGGCCACGGAAAATATTCTCATGGCTGCCGTGCTGGCCAGGGGAAGCACTGTTATTGAAAATGCCGCTGCCGAGCCGGAGGTGGTTGACCTGGCAAATTTCCTTAACAGCCTGGGAGCGAGGATTAAAGGAGCGGGGACACCGCTTGTCCGTATAGAAGGTGTTGCTTCCCTGGGGGGCGGGCGTTACCGGGTAATCCCCGACCGCATCGAAGCGGGAACTTTTATGGCCGCCGCTGCCATTAGCGGCGGTGATGTCATTATCGAAAATGTTATTCCCCAGCATCTGTCAGCGGTAATAGCCAAGCTCCAGGAAATGGGGATCCTGGTTGAAGAAACGGGAAAGGGATTTTTAAGGGTGCGTTCCCGGGGGCGCCCCAGGGCGGTAGATATAAAAACCCTGCCTTACCCTGGTTTTCCCACCGACCTACAGCCACAGTTCATGGCCCTCCTCACCCTGGCTCAGGGAACCAGTGTTATTACGGAGACGGTTTTTGAAAAACGTTATATGCACGTAGAGGAAATGGCCCGCATGGGAGCCCGCATCCGCATCGAGGATCGTGCGGCCATTATTACCGGCCGGCAGCTCCTGCAGGGAGCTTTAGTCCAGGCGGCAGACCTCAGGGGAGGGGCAGCCCTGGTTTTATCAGCCCTGGCTGCCAGGGGATTTTCGGAAATCAGGGGTGTCCATCATATCCGCCGGGGCTACAGCCGGATGGTGGGGCGCCTGAGATCCCTGGGTGGACGTATTTTTATCCTGCCGTCCTGAAAGAAAATGATAATTCTCCACTTCTATTCCCTGGTAGTAGTACTTTAAAATCTCTGTATAATCTTTTCCTTCTTTGGCCAGGCCATCGGCCCCGTACTGGCACATGCCCACCCCGTGGCCGTGCCCCCTGGTCCTAAAAATTATTTTTTCCCCCGCAACGCGCCACTGGAAGTAGGTGGAGGGGAGCCCCAATAAGCCCCGTACCTCGCTGCCGCTGTAAAGGCGGCCGGGTTTGCCGATTCTGACCAGCAGGTTGCGTCCACTCCCGCTGCGCTCCACAACCTCCAGCAGGGGAATTTTACCCTCCGCCAGGACCGGAAGGGCTTCTTTTTCATCGCTCAGGGCGGCAGTATAAGCAGAAAAATCCAGGGCAAGTTCTGCTTCATAATAGGGCGAATGCCGGCAGTAAGTACACTCGACGCTCTGCAGGTAAGGGTGAGCAGTGCTGCTGCTCCATACCTCCAGGGCCGCTTCTGTTTCTCCCCCGCAGGTGGAATGATAGACGGCAGAAATAAGGTTGCCCTGGTAAGTTGCCACCAGGCCGCGGGTGGAGTTGACAGCTTCCCAGATACGCGCCATATAGTAAGCGGCTTCCTGGGCCGGCCATTTATGGAGCGCGGCTTTTTCGTCTTCCCAGGCCTGGCAGCATGTACTATCCGTGCAAAGGTCAGCCCCGGGGTGGCTCCGGCAGCCGCTGCCGCCGCCGGCACTCGATTTACGCAGGGCATATGTACGGGCCACAACAGCCTGTGCTTTTAGGGCCTCCGGATGGAAAGAGGCCGGCATTTCGGCGGACACTACTCCCTTTATGTACTGTTCCATCTCCATTTCTACAATCTCGTTTTTCCCCGCTATGTATATTTTAAGGGGGATACTTTCACCTGCTAACTCTCCGGGATGGGTAAAATTTATTTCCGCCTCTTTTTGATCCCACTTCCACCAACCTCCAGCAATCATGGCCGGCAGGAAGACCAGCGCCAGAGATAAACATGCTACGTAGATTAGGAACCTTTTCAAGCTGCAAACCTCCTGCCCTGTCCAGTTTTTGCTATTGCTATATTTATTCCTTGTTTTTATTTATAATTACCATTTTGTAACTACTAAGGAGTCAGAAGTCAGGAGTCAGGAGTCAGAAGGAGTAAGAATAAGAAAACGATTTATCGCCTCGAAGTATTCTGAGTTCTGACTGCTGACTCCTGAATACCTGAAATTTTTTTTGGACATAATATCCCTTAAGTGGAGGTGAAAACCAATGTCCGTATCAAAAAAAGGAAAGGCGTCGTTACGTTATGGGTTGCAACGCCTGGGTACTGTGATTGCTGATTTTTTTAAACCTGTTTTTTCCCGCCGGGTGAAAAGAGCAGAAGAAGCTGATTTAGCGGAAAGAAGCCTTGAGGGGGACAGGCATGAGGGCAAGGAGTCTCTCTTTAATGCTAACTCCAGGGAAGGGATATTTCCCCGCCGCTATTTTCTCATGGCCGGGGCCTACCTGGTCACTGTTGTTCTTCTCCTTTCCCTTGTCGTCCTGAAATGGGGTAAAACACCTTTTCCTGAACTTCCGGGAGTCGAGAGGGAGATGGAATACGGTTTCCGGGAAAAAGAGTCTGTGGATGAAGAGCTGCAGCCCGGTGAGGGGGATGGGAAAGCAAACGGGGCCAGCGTGCAACCCGGTATGGAGGAAAAAGTGGCCGATCTTGACGGTTCGGGTCGTCTGGAAACCGGCACAGAGGAGAAAGAGGACAAAACGGAAAAAGATGGGGAGGAAATCGCTGCAGCGCAGGTACTTTTCCCGCAGGCGGCTTCTCCCCTGCCCCAGTGGGAACTTTACAGTTCCTTTGGCAGCTACGTTACGGAAAAAATCCCTTCCGGGGGCAGCCTGCACCGGCTGACGCGGGGAGTTTATTTCCAGGCAACACCCGGGGCGCCTGTTGCTGCTTTATGGGATGGACTGGTGGTAAAGGTGGGAAGCAAGGGCAACCTTTACAACAACTCCGTATTGCTCGAACACGAGGGGGGGCACAAAACTTTTTACGGTAATTTGCGGGAAGTTTGGGTTGAAGAGGGCAGCTATGTGAGCAGGGGGGAAAATATCGGGCTTTTGCCTTATTCCTTACCCATGGAAGCTGATCAGGAAAATGCTCCAGCCGAAGAACCCGGCCCGGTGCCCATTAAGACCATATGGAAAGGTTATGCCGGGGAAGAAGTTGCTGCGCAGCCGGAAGCCGGCAGTGAACCGGCAGAAGATAACTTTTTACCGGTTTCGGCCTTTAATGAGGGGAACCCCCTTCTTTACCTGGAAGTGAGGTTGGAAAACAACTTTCTTGATCCTCTCCAGTTCATTCCTGCGAGGAATTAATTATGGATTTTGAACATATAAATTTACAAATGCCAGTCAAAGGGGGCGGCTCCATGCAGGATTACATATTGCAAAGGGTTATGGAGATTACCAATTATATTATGGAGACAGGCTTTACCGTGAGGCAAACAGCCCAAGTCTTTGGAGTCAGCAAAAGTACAGTGCATAAAGATGTAACCGAACGCCTCCCGCAGATCAATGCCAATCTGTCCCAGGAGATTCGCGCCATACTGGAAAAAAATAAAGCAGAACGCCATTTAAGGGGCGGCGAAGCAACCCGCCGGAAGTATCTTTCGGAAAAGGATTCCCATGATCCGATCAAAGAAAGTGAATAATTAATCTTCCCAAAATTTAGCTAAATCATTTAGCAAAAGTTAATTTTATTTAAAAGGAATATTGGTTTACCATGGCGAAAATAACCAGAAAATGAAACTTTTATTTCTCCAGCCACTTTAGGGAAGAGGTGTCAATAGATGGCCTGGTTTACAGACATGGGTATCGATCTTGGTACAGCTACCGTTTTGGTATATTTAAGAGGTAAAGGCATTGTCCTTAACGAACCTTCTGTAGTTGCTATTGAACAGCAGACGCGGAAAGTACTTGCGGTCGGGGAAAATGCCCAGTTGATGCTGGGGAGGACCCCTGGAAATATAGTTGCCATACGCCCCTTGAGGGAAGGTGTCATCGCGGATTTTGATATTACGGAGATAATGCTCAAACATTTTATTTACGAGGTATGTAAGAGAAGGCGTCTTTTAAGGCCCCGGGTGGTGGTCTGTATACCGGCAGGAACCACTTCCGTGGAAAAAAAGGCTGTAATTGAGGCGGTAACCCGTACCGGTGCCAAGGAAGCTTACCTGATCGAAGAGCCGCGTGCGGCAGCCCTGGGAGCTGGATTGGAGATCTTTGAGCCCAGCGGAAACATGGTGGTAGATATCGGCGGTGGTACAACCGATATCGCTGTTCTCTCCATGGGCGAAACCGTGGTTTCCTGCAGCGTACGGGTAGGAGGGGACAAGTTTGATGAAGCTATTACCCGCTATATTAAAAGAGAGTACAATCTCCTCATCGGGGAACGGTCTGCCGAGGCCTTGAAGATACAGATTGGTTCCGCTTTTCCCGGCAACCGCTCCCTGAAGATGGAGGTTCGCGGGCGGGACCTTGTAAACGGGCTTCCCCGTTCCCTGGAAGTAACCACGGAGAATATAATCGAAGCTATCAGCGAACCTCTCTGGATTATTATCCAGGGTGTCCGCCAGGTTCTGGAGAGAACTCCCCCCGAGCTGGCGGGCGATATCATCGATAAGGGCATTGTGATGACGGGCGGCGGTTCCCTTCTCGACGGGCTTTATAAAATGATCGCCCAGCAGACCGGTGTGCCGGCCTTCCTGGCCGATGATCCCATTGGCAGCGTGGCCAAAGGAACGGGCAAGGTCCTGGAATTCCTTGATCGCCTCTCGCCAACCCTGATTACCACGAGAAACATGACTGCAGCGGCCAACCACCTGGTTTTTTAGCGCAGCGTTTTGCTGTTGGCGGAGCTCCGAGTTCCGCTTGAGATCGTTCTACGGTTCAGCTCGGGCATCGGGGCCATTCCTCTGCAAGAGGTGTGTCCCCATACCGCAGATAATGACCTTCCCGGGAGAGCTCGCTGACTGCTCACCTCCCGGCTGCCGGCTTCCATGCCGGCAGGGTCATCTCCAACCTTCGCTTCAACGTGAGCTTTTTGCTTCGCTTCACAAGTCGCTCCGCCAGCAGCAAAACGCCGCGTCTATGGAACAATGCCGGGATCTAAACCCGGTTATTTTCATCCATTTTTGTGACCCGCAGGTCGGAAGAAGCAGCCTGTGCTGCCAGAAGGTAAAGGATCAGCCCGAAAAGCATTCCCAGCCCTGCTCCATACACTGTACCCAGCAGGGAGAGGCTTACCGGGCGGTGCAGGTGCATGAAGGTGTTAAAGAGGGAGACCTGTCCCAAAAGGGCCAGCAGCAGGGCCAGGGTTTTAGCACCCCTGATCCCGGCGGGTAGCAGGGCCGCCATGAGGAAAAAACCGGGATGACCGATGAGGAATTCTTTAAACCTGGGTCTTGCCACCAGCAGCACTTCCAGGTGGCGCCTGAGACCCAGTTCCCACTGGCTTACCGGCAAGACCGGAAAATTGCCTCCCCGGATGAGATAGACGAGAAGGGCTCCCCCCGCCAGGAAAAGCACCAGGAGATGCTTAACCTTGATCTGCAATTCCAGCAGGCTTCTTACTTCTTTTTTAAGGCCCTGTCCTTTCTGCAGCAGGATTAAAAGCCCCAGCAGGAGAAAGGGGCCTACCTGGGAAAGTTTTACTCCCTGAAAATAATCTATTTTAAGCAGGTAAGCAGTATCCCCCAGTATGCCCGAAGCAATGAGGGCCCCTCCCGTAGTTAGGAGGGTGGCAAAAAGGAAGCTTTTGGCGACTTCCTTCCAATATCCCCTGCTTTGACTTTTATGCAGGGCCGGTTCCAGAAAGAGAATTATGCCCAGGACCGGAAAGACAAGAGAGGCCAGCAGGGCGGTACCCTTCTGGAAAAAACCCGGGGTGAGCAAAGGCCCCAAATCCAGCAAGGGAAAGGCAAACGCCGCCAGGATCAAAGTTATACTTATCCCCAGGAAGAGCCTTTCTTTTTGTAATTCCAGGCGTGCCCTGCGGCGACGGTCTTTAAGCGTAATTTCCTCTTTGTAACCGGTTTCGTTTCCTTCAGGATTTCCGGCGCCTTTTTCTGCCTTTCCGGCGGGTATTTTCCCTTTAAAAAGAAGCATTCCCGCCAGGAAGGCTGCAGCTACGGCTACTCCTGCACTGAACAGGGATTGAAGGGCTGTCGGGATGCTCAACGGGAGAAAAGGGAGTTCCCCTCCGGGGATGAAACCTGCTTCCTGAAGAGCGCTTCCCAGTTTGTTTACGAATCCCCGGTAAGCGTCAAATTCCCCCCGGGGATCAAGTTCGGGGAAAGGGTAGAGCAAAAGGACCCTTACGTTGCGCTCCTGGACAGCTCTTAAGAAACGCTCGATGGAACGGCCCTCTCCCAGCTGCCCCAGTTCAGCGGTGAAGATCTGGTGGGTTCTTAAAACGCGGTAATCGAGGGCTGCAGCCAGTTCGTTTAAACCCTTTCCCTGGGTGAATTCCACCAGCCCCAGGGAGAGCTCTTCAGCCCGGAAGATTTCTCCCGCTGTGCTCTGCGGTGCCGGGTAGGTAAAGGCCGCCGAAGGGAAGGCTACGGGACCCAAAGTGATCTTTGCACTGCGCAATATTTCCTGCAGCTGCAAAGAGAGGGCCTCCCAGTATTTCTCGTTTAATGCCGGGGGAAAGCGGGAAGGAACGTTAAAGAGGGGGATCATTTTAAACCCCTCGCTGCTCCAGGAAATCATCTGCTCCCGGGGCAGGATGAGGGGCAGTTCCTTAACGGCAAGGATGTAACGCTCGGGGATAAAAAGGGTATGGCTTTCCGCAAGCCCGGAGCCCTGAACGCTTTTTCCAGGGAAGTAAAGAACATCCCTTAGCAGGGGAGAAAGGCCCAGGTGCAGTTTTTCATACAGTTCCTGCTCCCCGGTGATGATATACAACCCCTGGGGAAACTCTTTTAACTCTTCACCCGGTCTTTCCAGGACGTCGAGGGCTTGCAGGTGTCGAAGTTCAGCAGTGTCCAGGAGGGTTACCCGGCCCTTTCTTTCCAGTTCGGCCAGGGTTAGGGGGTTAACAGCTACAGCTGTACAGCCTGCTTCCTTGAGATCCAGCAATTGTTGGGTCCCCGGCTTACCACCGCCGAAATCTTCCCGCAATAAAAGGCGTGAATCTATGGCAATTTCCACCTGGCGGCTCATTTTTTCGGTGCTATATCGCTGGTAAGCTGTCCAGGCCCCTGCTGCCACGGCTATGGCAAGCAGCAGGGAAAAAAAGCGTCTGAGTGCAGTCGGCATAAGCTGCTTTCTCTCCTCTCCCGGGGAGAATTTTTTCCTTTATTGTATCACAGAATATTTCTGTTACAATAGTGTTTGGGGACAAACATTATCTTGCCGAATTTTTTTTAACCGGAAAAGAAGGATTAAAGGCCGTTAAAAGATAAATTAGTATTGGGGGGTATGTGAAAATGAAGGAGTTTGAGTATACAGGTCATTTACATATCCACTCTTCCCTTTCCGACGGCAATGCCCCTGTGCAGGAGATTGCCCGGCATGCTGAAAAGTTAGGGCTTGATTTTATCTGCATCACTGATCACAACACCGCCGAAGGCCTGAAAAAAGGCCTTGAGGGCTGGCACAACGGGGTCCTGGTGCTTTTTGGCGTGGAAATTAACGTGGAAAAAAATCATTACATTGCTTTTGGTATCAGGGAAAATGTTCCCCATGACGACGAAAATCCCCAACAGGTCATTGATGCCGTTAATGCCCTGGGCGGTTTTGGTTATCTTGCCCATCCTGTGGAAAAAGGCAATCCCTTCTTTATGAAGGGGCGCTGCTTTGCCTGGGACAGGTGGGATATAAGCGGTTTTACCGGCCTGGAGATCTGGAATTTTAGCTCTCTTTGGCGAATAGCTTACAACAACAAAATGAAGGTGCTGTTCTGGTATATTTCCGATCCCTACCGTGCGGCACGTTTTCCGGACCCTGGCGGCCTGGCTATCTGGGACTCCCTGTCGCAGGAGCGCCGCGCCGTGGCCTTTGCCGGCAGCGATGCCCACTCTTTTAAAGGCCGAATCGGCCCCTTTAAGCTTTCTTTTTTCCCCTATGAATTTCTGTTACGCACCATAAATACTCATATTCTCCTGGAGGAGGAGCTAAATAAGGATCTCCCCGCGGCGCGTGAGCAGGTTTTCAACTCCCTTAGAAAGGGCCGCTTCTTTATCGGCAGTGATTACCTGCATTCCACCAGGGGTTTCCGTTTCTCCGCCCTCAACAATGATGAAGATGAAGTTTCCATCGGCCAGGAGATAGCCTATTCCCCCGCAACGGTGCTGCGTATTGTTTCCCCCTCTCCCCGCGGTCTCATCCGCGTGATCAAAAACGGCCGGGTAGTGTATGAAAGCCGTGAACAGATCCTGGCTTTCAAGGTTTTAAAACCGGGAACCTTTCGGGTTGAGGTCTTCTGGCGCCCCTTCTTTGGCAAGCCCCTTCCCTGGATTTACAGCAACCCTATTTATGTACGATATTGACTTGCATCATGAAAAAAATTGACTTGCAATTATAGAAAAAAATGAGATAATATGGTATATGTAGCGCAACCAAATTCCTTTTCGTGCGTCATATAGTATAAAGATGGTCCCTGGCAAATATTACATGCTTTTACGGGCAGGAATTGTCTTCCTCTGTAAAGAACTTTTTGTCAGAGCTATTTTCCTATATCGCCATTCTCAACTAAATGGACAGGTGGCTATGTACAGTGAAAGAGTTTTTAGCACCGGCTCTGGCTTTTGGACTTGCCTTTGCGCTGACCCCTTTATGGCGGAGACTTGCTTTCAGGATCGGAGCGCTGGATTATCCCAATTCACGAAAGATCCATAGACAGGCTATGCCCCTGCTGGGCGGAATGGCCATTTATTTTTCTTTCTGGACAGTGGCCGCTCTTACCCTTTTATTCCTGGAAGGAGGGGGGCAGCTCCGGGGCCTTTTCTGGGGGAGCAGTCTCATCCTGGCCCTGGGCTTTTATGATGATTTAAAGGGCCTTTCCTACAAGGCCAAGTTGGCCGGCCAGTTTGCCGCTGCCTTTGTCCTCCTGGCCTACAACATCAAAATTGAATTTATTACTCTTCCTTTTCAGGAAATTACATTCCTGGGTATTTTTGTTGTACCCCTTACCCTTCTCTGGGTGGTGGGGCTTACCAACGCCGTAAACCTTATCGACGGGGTGGACGGACTGGCCACGGGTGTTTCCGCCATTGCCGCCATCGTAATGTTTGCCCTGACCTGGGGGGAATTTCACCTTATCCCCGTCCTGGCCCTGGTCCTGGCAGGGGCCGCCCTTGGATTCCTGCCGCATAACTTTTCCCCGGCACGTATTTTCCTGGGTGACACCGGAAGCCTTTTCCTGGGGTTTATGCTGGCCGGATTTTCGATCATGGGGGTGACCAAGCAGGCTACCTTTACCACCCTGGTTATTCCCGTGATTATCTTTGGACTGCCCATTACCGATACTTTCTATGCCATCTGGCGGCGCTTCAGGAACGGGCAGCCTATTTTTAAGGCCGATAAGGGGCATATCCACCACCGCCTCCTGGATGTGGGCCTGACTACCCGCCAGACGGTACTGGTCCTTTATTTCTGCAGCATTTACTTTGGAGCCGCCGCCATTGCCTTTGACCGTTTTGCCGGTTTTAGCAGTTATTTTATCCCCGTCATCTTTGCCCTCTTTCTCCTGGGATTAAAACGCCTGGAGGGGCTGAGCAGCTTTCTAAGCGCTGCAAGCAAAAAAGGAATTTACAAGTGATTGCATTTTAAGGAAGGAATCTCGTTAATGAGCTTGCTTAAAATAATGAGTATCATTGGCACCCGTCCCGAGGCCATCAAGATGGCCCCCCTGATCCGGGCCTTACGGGGGACCGGCGGGGTGGAAGAGGTCTTGTGCCTGACTGCACAGCACCGGGAAATGCTTGACCAGGTGCTTTCTCTTTTTAATTTAACAGCCCGCCATGACCTCAACATTATGAAAGAAGGCCAGAGCTTGACGCATATCACGGCCCGGGCCCTGGAAGGACTGGAAGAAGTGATCCTGCGGGAAAAACCGCAGCTGGTCCTGGTGCAGGGTGATACCACCACCACCCTGGCCGGATCCCTGGCAGCCTTTTACCACAAGATCCCGGTAGGCCACGTGGAGGCCGGGCTGCGTACAGGGGATAAGTACGCTCCTTTTCCCGAGGAAATCAACCGCCGTTTAAACAGCGTGATCGCCGAACTCCACTTTGCTCCCACGCCTGCCTCCCGGGACAATCTCCTGCGGGAGGGTATAGCGAGGGAAAAAATATTTATCACCGGAAACACGGTCATAGATGCTCTTAAAACTACGGTCCAACCCGATTTTGTTTTCCCCGATCCTCTCTTGAGGAAGATTGATTTTCAGGCCTGCAGGGTCCTGCTGGTGGAGGCCCACCGCCGTGAAAACCTGGGCTCTTCCCTGGAAGAAATATGCCTCGCCCTCCTGGATATACTCCAGGCCTTTAAGGATACGTTTCTCGTCTTTCCTGTCCATAAAAACCCGGCGGTGCGCAGCACCGTCTATCAATACCTCCGGGAGCATCCCCGGGCGCTTCTTTTAGAGCCCCTGGATCCCCTTTCCTTTCATAATCTCATGGCGCGCAGTTACCTCATTCTTACCGATTCCGGCGGCATCCAGGAAGAAGCCCCTTCGCTAGGCAGGCCTGTTCTGGTGCTGCGCGATCTCACCGAGCGTCCCGAGGCCCTGGAGGCCGGGACTGCCCTTCTCGCCGGCACGGGGCGGCAATCTATTGTTAAAACGGCCTCCAGGCTGCTGCAGGATGGCGCTGCCTACAGCTCCATGGCCCGGGCCGCCAATCCTTACGGCGATGGCCGGGCTTCTGAGCGCATCCGTGATATTATCCTGCACTTTTTCGGGCGGCGTCCATCTCTGCCGGAACCTTTTGAACCTTAGCGCTGCCGCCGGACCAATTTTGGAAAAATCTTCAACTTGCTTTACGGAGGAAGAAGTATTTAATATAATGATATTATGCTAAGCCAAAAAGAATCCCCATCTTCTAATAACAAAAATTTCCTTCCCGCCAAGCTGGTTAATTGCTTTTTAGTTTTCCTCCTGCTGCTTTCCGCAGCTGCGGCCCTTTATGCCGGCTTTCTTTTTCATGCCCCGGCCAAAGAGGCCCGGGAAGTAGAGCTGACCGTGCGCTACAGCGACGTGGAGATCTTGGCGGCGCGGGCGGGGCTGACCGTAGAGGAAGCCCTTTTATTTTTGCGGGAGCGGGGCGTCACCTCCATCGGGGTTCCCGAGTATTCCCTGTGGAGGCTGCGGCGCGACCCCGGCTGCTATGTCCTCAGCAACCTGGAGCTGGTGGGGGAGCTGTCCCTAAACCCCGGGCTTGCCCCTTACCGGGAATTCCTGGAGGAGAAGGCCAGGGAAGCGAGGCTTTCCTTCGGAGATTATATTGTCTTTATGCCGGCAGGTCCCTGGGCCGAACAGGTTTGGGAGCACCTTAAAGCGCTTTCCTACGTGGAGCAGGCGGGCCTCTTCCGGCTGGCGCGCCATTCCTGCGGGGACATGGTCCTCTACATTATCCAGGGGGTCCGCTATGAGAACCTGCCCCACCTGAGCCTGGGAGCCAACCCTGCCCAGCTGGAGCAGGTAGCCCGGGCCGGGCTTTTTATCAATCCCTATTTAAGCCAGCGCAAGATCGAAGCGCCCGCTACAGCGGAACAGATTCTTGCCGCTTACGATAAGTATCCCCTTTCAGCGGTCGTTTTTGAAGGGGGGACGGTTCCAGGTTATCCCCTCTTTACGGCCAGGATGGCCGAGGCCCTGCGGCACAGGGCGATTCCTGCCGTTGTTTACGAGTACCACCAGTTTCCCAAGGGGCTGGATAAGGTGGCCCCCTTGACGGGCTATAACCTGGTCGTTATGCGTCCCGGTAATGTGGAGGATCCCCCTTCTGCAGCTTTAAACGGCATCAGGGAGCGGAGGGTACAGCTGCTGGAGCTGCAGATCAGGGATCTCGCCTCCCGCTACGGGGGAGAAGAGCTGCAAGAGAAACTTTCCGCCCGCCTGCATTTATTAACGGGAGAACTGGGGGCCAGCGGCTATATTCCCGGTAAAATTTCCTCCCTGCTCCCCCCGGGGGTGCCGGCGATCCTGTACATGATCATGGCTGCAGGCCTTCTGGCGCTTCTTTTGCTGCTGCTGCAGCTTTTCTTTGACTTGAAGCCCTGCCACGTCCCGGGTCTGTTTATCCTGGGAGCGATTTTTATCGCTCTTCTCTTCCGCTGGAATTTTCTTTGGACGCAGCAGGCCCTCTCTCTCCTGGCGGCAGTGCTTTTTCCCCTGTACTGCGCCCTGCTCCTTTTCTTCTTTTCTGTGGAAAACGGGCCAAAGGTTCCCTTGCGTGAAGGGGTGGCCTGCCTTGATGCCGGCCTTCTGTACCGCTCTTTTGCCCGCATTTTCCTGGTCTTTTTATTCTCCCTGGGCGGCGGGCTGCTGGCACACGGCTTTCTGACCACGCCTCCTTTTTTCCATGGCATGGAGCTGTTTCGCGGGGTTAAGGCCATGTACCTGCTTCCCCTGGCTGCAGCAGGGCTTTTGGCTTTTACCCTGCAGGGTTTCTATGAGAGCAGCGCTTCCTCAGGCAAACCGCCGGGCCCGGTGCCTTTTCCGCTGCAGCTTCCCGGGGAACAGAAGAAGGCTTTCCTTGCTTTCCTGCGCCGCCTCCACAGGCGCCCCCTTACCCTGGGGGATCTATTTCTGCTGGGGCTGCTCCTTGTCACTGCCTTTTTATATATCACGCGAACCGGCCATGTTATGGAGATTACCCCTGCGGAAAATATCCTGCGGCACAGCCTGGAGCAGGTCCTGGGTGTCCGGCCCCGCTTCAAGGAGTTCGTTCTGGGCTATCCCCTGGCCCTTTTGGGGCTTTACCTCCTGGGCAGCCACGGCGGCGGCGGGAGGGCGCTTAAGCGCCTGGCCTTTTTCTTCCTGGCCGTGGCCACCATGGCCCCTATTTCCGTAGCAAATACCTTTGCCCATATTACCGCCCCCCTTGGTTTATCCCTCCTGCGGTGCTTACACGGTTTCTGGCTGGGCTGCCTGGGCGGCTTTCTCCTCATCTTTTTCTGGGAAAGAATTACCTTCCTGCTTTTCCTGCGGGAGCTGTGCACCGGGGTAAAAAAAGGGCAGGGGGAAAATAAAGGTGGCTAATACCCTCTAGAAATACCCATCTTAAGAACCTGTTTCCCTAGAGAGCAAGAAAATATCCATTATTTTTTTATCAGGGCATAACTACTTTAAACTCTTTCACCAAATAAAAATGTTTGTCATAAGTTATAATGCCCTCCAGGTTGTGGTTTTCAATAACGGCAGCATGAAGGGCATCACGTACATTAATTTCATATTTTTTTAAGATAGCACAGCATTTAAGAATATCTTTAGCCGAAATGGGAAAAGGCTGGGGAAACATCCTCAATATATTTTCTACAAGTTCCATGCCTTTATTTTTTTCTTTCCTGTTATGATAAACATGAAGAATTTCCTGGAGTATCTCTGTATCAATATTATATTCCTGC
Source organism: Desulfovibrio sp. (assembly GCA_020060185.1). GTDB lineage: Bacteria > Bacillota > Dethiobacteria > DTU022 > UBA8154 > UBA9862. Next base: position 18,750 of record JAGVAS010000145.1, read on the forward strand.
GGGTTTGTTAGAGATTTTTCTAAAATCTTTAGGCTTCCTTCTTGATGAGGATGAGGTTTACCCGCGGCATAAATAAAAACATTAGTATCAATCAGCCACATCGTTGTACCTCTTTTCAAGATCCTTTTCTAAATCTTCCCAACAAACACTGCCGGGAAGGGCCAAATCTCCAGTAAGAATTTTCTTTAGTGCTTCTTTTCTGGTGCCTTCCTGGTCAGCTAAATATTTTTCCTGCAAAGTTTCTCTTACCAGCTCTCCCAGAGAGCATTTTTTTTCCCTGGCCTTTTCCTTTAGGAAACGAAATTCCTCTTCGCTAATAAGAATTTCCATTCGGCGCCTGCTTTCTTTTATGGCACCCGACCAGTCGTTATATACCGGTTCAGATTCTTGCAAGGTCTGCTCTATTTCTGACCACGCCTCTTCGTAAGAACGGGGTACCATCTCATCAACCTGCTCACTTTTAAAAGGCAGCATCAGGGCAACCGGTTTACCCCGGTAGGTTATAATGTAGCGCTCTCCGCTCTGTATCTTTTGTATAATTTCACCCATATAAAGGCGCAAATCTTTTGTACTGGCAAATTGCATTGTTGAATCTCCCCTTTTTATTATACATTCAACTTTAGTATACACTTAAGTTGAACATAAAGTCAATTAATTTATACAAGAACCGGGTTCATCTATAATCACTTCCTAATGAGAATTAACAAAAAATCAGCTGTGGGCAAGTCTACGAAGGCATTGCTATAATGAATTTAGTATTTTAACAAGATTGTGTTTAGGACAGCCAGAATTTTATTTTTAGTTTCGCCGCTAATGGTGTTAAATTTTTTATTGGCGAGCTTAATAATAGAGCTTTGCAGGGCTTCAATTTTCCCTTCAATTTTCCCTTCGACTTTTCCTTCTTCCATTCCCATTCTATGCCAGGATGTGAGTATCTTACCCACGCGGTTCACCTCTTCAGGTAAAAAAGGCACCGGCTATTCTTAGCAGGTGCTCCAACGCTAATGCAAGCTGTGTAGAAATATACGGAGTATTGAATTTACGGTTCAGGGGTTATTAACTTGAGCAGTTCTTCTTCCGATTGGACATCTAAAAGATTTTCAGCGATATTTTCCAGCAGTTCGGGATTGTCGATGGCCATAATTTTTGTTTCGGTAGATTTGCATATATTTTTTAAAAAAAATTTTTTGCCGGGCGTAACCTTTAAAAGGAAGCTGCGTTATTAAATAGTGAAGGATGGTAATGAACACAAAATTATTCATTGCCACCTTTTTAGCTCTCTGCAGGTATCTCTAACCAAATTCCTGTGCCGCCCCCGTGTCAGGGGCGTGGATTGAAATGGCAAAGCAGAAAAAATTTTCACATTTTTTCCAGGGAGCAGCAGGAGAATTCAATTTAAAGTAGAATTGGAGAATACTGGGGTTTTTCTCCGGGTCAGCCCGGGGTGGCTATAGGTTAAACGGTTGGAGCCCTAAAAGGTTACCTAGTCACAGGGCTGTTGTCCCAAGCAGGGAAGCAAATTAAAGAATTGAGCCTAGACCATAAAGGGGGGGATGCCTGGAGGAAGGGCAGGATAGAATAATTCTTGTAGTTTTTGTGTTTTAGAGGGATAAAAATTAATGAGAAACTTTTAAGGAGGAAAGAACATTGAGCATTAAATCGCGTAGATTATTTGCGATTCTCGTCATCACCGCCATGGTGCTGGCCATGCTGCCGGTAACGGCGTGGGCGTCGGGGTCTGGGAAAGATTACAGCGCGGCTGCCTCGTATGTAGTCGTCGACAAGACCTCTGTAAAAGCAGATGGCGCTGACAAAGCGACGATTACCCTTATTCCCCGCGAAGGAAACGGCGCTGTGATTAAAAGCCCTGATTATTTAAATGCAGGGTTCTGGGTGAAATCTTCCCGGGACGCTGAGACAATTGAGATGAAGGCAACTTCTCCTGCTTCAGTTACATTAAACGCTGTTGATTTAGGAAGCGCAACCGGTGCGGCAGTATCTGCTGGCGTAGAGCCTACAGCCGATGGAGAAATTAAATTTGAAGTGGTCAGCAGCATTGCGGGGGAAGCAAAAATCAGCTTCTATACTGCACCTGCTAACAACCCTGCCAAGCTTTTAATTGGTGAGGTAACAATTACCTTTACTGCCGATCCGGCATCTATTCACAGCGTAACCCTTGCTGTGAAAGATAATAATAATATAAATAATATAACTAGCCAGGCCGTTGGAACGAACATCACTTTAAACGCTCGGGTTTTAGACGCTCAGTTCAACGGTATTGCCGGTGAAACTGTAACCTTTTCTGTGCAAAAAGGGACAGGTAGCTGGGCGACGATTGGCACGGCTATCAGCGATGCTTTAGGTAGAGCCTCGATTAAGTACACGACAACAGTAGCAGGTAATAACTATAATTTCAGAGCAAAAGCCGGGGATAAAGATGAAACAATATCAAACTTTAGCTTTACTGCTTTAGCTCCTACCAAGATTGAATTTGTCACAGAAGCCAGCGTCTTTGAATCAGGGACAGGTAAAAAAGCAACGCTGGAAGTAAAGCAGACAGATATGTACGGGAATAAGACAATAACTTCTAATCCTGTTATTTCTGTTCCCGTCTATCCGAGCGATTTAGCTGCTGCTCCTCAAGTAACAGGAGAACAATGGACCACCGATAATAACTATTATAAATTTGAGGTAGAAACGACCAAAGCGGGCGAATATAAGGTCCGTGCTGCTATTTCCGGCACAGGCATATTTGCCGAAAAAACATTTACAGCCCAGAAAAAAGGCGAGCCAGTTTCTCTGGAGGTAAAACTGCCGACAAACAAACAATCCCTTAAAGCTGGCCTTACTACTCCCGATGCTATAGATTTAACAGTGAACGAAGTAGATGCCGCAGGCATTAAAATCGCTGCCACTAGGGGCGACTACGTGATGTCCTCCAGCGATGTAACCCTGGCAACAATAGATACAACATCTACTACTAACTTTACAGTCAAAGCTACTTCTGACGCTAAAAAATCTGGCGTTGTAACCATTACGATTATGCACAAGACTAAAAACGTTTCCGGTAAAATTGAGATACCCGTTGTCGGTGACCCAGTGGCCTTAACAGCTACGCCCAAAGTAGACGGCTTAAACGCTGAAGTAACGTTACAGCTTGTTGATGCCAACGGTTACCCAAGCTACGCCAGTGATGTAATGTATACAGTATTTAAAGGCGCTCTGTCAATTACAGAACAGGGAGCGTTCGGCGGTACTACAGGCAAAGCGACATTAAAGCTAGCCGCCAGCGAATATGGCACATATAACGTGACAGTGGTTACAAACACCGGTATCGCGAGGACCTTCTCCCTTACCTTCAAAGCCCCTCCGGCTCCCAAGCCTGGCGCTAAGTCCGTGACCATGTTCATTGGTGCCAAGGGCTATGTCCAGGATGGCGCCGGTATGATCGCTGATATTGCTCCCTTTATCCAGGACGGGCGCACCTTCGTGCCGGTAAGGTTCCTGGCCGAGGCTTTCGCAGCGGAAGCCGACTGGACGCCGAAGGATGCTGCTGTCGAAGTGGTCACCCTGACCCGCGACGACATCCAGATTACCATCAATATCGGCTCCTACGTCATCAACGTGGTAAAAGACGGCGTGGCCGAGACGGTAACCTCCGATGTCGCTGCCTTCATCAAAGACGGCCGCACCGTGCTGCCCTTCCGTGTCATCGCCGAAGCGTTTGGCGCTGAAGTGGACTACGGCCCGAAAGATGGCCCGATTGAGTGGGTAACTTTCAAGCAGTAGTACAAAATAAGTAACTAAAAGGGGAGAGCCTAACCGCTCTCCCCTTTTGTCTTTCTTTTATCCATTTTTAAGTCAATGCCCGGAGATTCCGGAAGCTGCCTCTCGGCGCTTCCAGAATCTCCCAAAAGGGGTCTGTCCCTCCTGTAAAAATTACCAGTTATAAGAAACATCTGCATTGCTGTATTCCTGCACTATTCTATCTTACTAAAACAAATCAGAATGTGCCCGGGTCGGAACTGTAAAAGCTGCCGCTTTTCCAATTCTTCCCAAAAGGGGACTCCCAAAAGGGGACTGTCCCTCCTATAAATATTTCCAGTTAGAAAAAACACCTCCATTGCTGTATCCCCAAAAGGAGTCCGGCTGCACCGTGCCCGGGTCGGGATTTCCAATCCCTCCCAAAAGGGGTCTGTCCCTCCTGTAAAATTTTCCAGTTATGCCCGGGTCGGAACCGATAAAAGCTATCGCTCCCAGTTCCTCCCAAAAGGGGACTGCCCGGGTCGGAACTGTAAAAGCTGCCGCTTTTCCAATTCCTCCCAAAAGGGGACTGTCCCTCCTGTAAATATTGGGATTGCTACAAGAAAGTATATGATAGAGCATAGGCGCCGGGCAGGAAAAGGTTTCTCTCCTGGA
>JAGVAS010000022.1 GCA_020060185.1 Desulfovibrio sp.
CAGCAAGTTCTTAAATTAAAAAGCACGAGGAGCGAAGGTTAAGGCGGCCAACTGTCTGAGCGAAGCGAGTTGTTGGCCGACTCCTTAAGCGACGAGTGCACCAAGAGGGAGGTATGGGGACACACCTCTTGCAGAGGAATGTCCCCAATATGAGTTGAACTTGCCTAAAGCAATGGTAACTCCTTTCCACCCATCTAGAACTTGCCGGGCGAACCCGAACTCCGCTAACAGCAAACGCTGGTCATAAAACCTGTCTGTGCGAACCCTTAAGCGAGCACCAACCTTCGCTACCTCATTTTCATACTAAAGGGGTGGAAAAAAATGTCTTTTGAACAGGGACCTATCCGTCCCCCCAGTGAGGCAGAGAGCCTTTTTATCAGAGTCACCCGGAACTGCCCCTGGAACAAGTGTCTCTTTTGCCCTGTATATAAAGGGGAAAAATTCTCCAGGAGAACAGTTAAAGAAATTAAAGAAGATTTAAAATCCCTCCACGAAGCAGCTGTAAGGATAAAAGCTTATGCTTTTAAAGCAGGTGACGGTGTTAACATCACCAGGGATACCCTGGAACTGGTTTATCGCCAAGAACCCGAATTGTTCCATGTTGCCTTATGGCTTTACAGGGGCGGGAAAAATGTTTTTTTGCAGGATGCTGATAACCTGATTATGCCGGCGGAGCAGCTGGCAGAAGTTCTCTCCTTTATCAAGGAGCAATTTCCCACGGTGGAGCGCATTACTACCTATACCCGGGCCAAAACCGTAAGCAGGCGGAGTGTTTCCGAGCTTAAGGTGCTGCAGGAAGCAGGACTGAGCAGGGTGCATATCGGCCTGGAGACCGGGTACGATCCCCTCTTGTTATACATGCGCAAAGGGGTTACAGCTGAGGAACATATCCAGGCCGGTTTAAAGGTCAAGGAGGCCGGCTTAAGCCTTAGCGAGTATGTTATTCTGGGGTTAGGGGGGCGGAAGATGTGGAGGGAACATGCCCTTGATACGGCCAGAGTTTTAAGCATTATCGATCCTCATTTTATACGTGTTCGCACTCTTTCCATGCGAGAAGGAATTCCCCTTTTGGAGAAGGTTCAAACGGGAGAATTTCAGCCCCTGAAAGATGATGAAATCGTCAGGGAAGAAAGGCTCCTGCTGGATAATTTGGACGGGAGCGGATATTATGTCAGTGATCATATTCTCAACCTGCTGGAGGAAGTGGAAGGAAACCTCTCCCATGACAAGCCGGCCATGATCGGTGTTATAGACAGGTATCTGGATATGCCCGGTGAAAAGAGGGCCAACTTCCGCCTGGGAAGAAGGCTGGGATTTTACCGTTACTTGAGGGATATGGGTGATGAGGGGCACTATTTCCAGGTGGAAGCTTTGAGAAAGCGCTTGCAGGAGGAAGGCCGGGACGAGGATGAATTCCTGGAAGAGTACCGCGGAAGGTATCTGTAAAAAGACAGGTGGCGGCTGCTTAAAACAAGGTTGTGGAAATGAAAGGAGGCTTCCTGGTGATGCTCGATTCCATACAGGTGAAGAAAAAGACCCTGGCGGAAAGACTGAAATTAACCGAAGGCAAATGGGGGCGTGCCATTGCCCTGGCCCTTATTTTTCTGTTGATTGGATTTTTATTGGGACAAGTTGCCGGAGCTGATCCTACCATAGTCCCAGGCTCAGAAAACGATCCCCTGGTTACCGCCAGTTGGGTAGAAGCAAAGTTAAATGCCTTTTCCCAGGCTTTGAAAGAAGAGCAGAAAGAGCGGGAGATACTGGAAGATCGCATGAAAAAGCTGGAAGGAGGCGGTGTCGAACGTCCTTCTTCCGGGCAGCCTGTTATTACCACCCCGGCTCCGACTTTCCAGGTTGTGGTCGTGGGTCCGGGTAAAAAATTACTTACCGGTTCCGGAACGGAACTTATATTGCGCAGCGGCCGGGCCAAGGCTGTAGAAGGCGCTGGCGGCGGCCTTTCCGATCTTACCTCGGGCCGCAACCTTTCTTCTGGCGAGATGATTAGCAGGGATCACCTGATCCTGTCCCCTCGTGAAGACGGGCGTGGAGTAGTTACGGAAACAGAGGCTATTTTCCTGGTACGGGGCGGATATAAAATAGAATGATGGGTAGAATACGCCAGAAGTTAATCCATACCGGAGAAAGGGGAGCCACTGTTGACCTGTATTGCCCTTTCAGGTTATTATGGTTTTCATAATATTGGGGATGAGGCAATCCTGGAAGCCATTATTACTACTTTTCGCCGTTACCAGCCGGAGATTGAGCTGATTGTTTTCTCCGCCGATCCCCTTCATACCCGGGAAACCTATGGAGTTGAGGCGATATCCCGTACTCACTTGCCATCCATAATACGTGTTCTGCACCGGACTGACCTGCTGGTTAGCGGGGGTGGGGGACTGTTGCAGGATGTTACCGGCCCCTGTTCTATACCTTACTACCTGGGAATTATGGAGCTGGCCATGCTGATGGGGACAAAGGTTGCTGTTTACGCCCATGGCGTGGGGCCCTTGCACCACAAGTGGAGCCGTCTCTGGGTAAAAAAAGTTCTTTCCAGGGTGGATTGGGTCAGTGTCAGGGATGCAGCTTCAGCGCAGTTCCTTGCAGAGCTCGGGTTGAACAGGGAGATAAGGATTACCGCCGATCCTGTTTATTCCCTGGAGCCGGCCACCCGGGAAGATATTGTTTCTTTCTGGGAATCCCGCGGGGTTAAAAAGTCCCGGATGGAGCCACTGGTTGGTATTGCCTTAAGGCCTTATCCCGGGGAAACCGAATTTGATCAGAGGCTTTTGCAGATTATTGAAAGCGGCTGTAATTACCTGCAAAGGGAATTTGGCGCCCGGTTGGTTTACCTGCCGTATCACCTGGGAAAAGATTTACCCCTGGCCAGGACCCTGGCCTCCCTGCCATCTTCACAGGGGATAATTTTTGAACAGAGCCTTTCTTCAAAAGAAATTCTGAAACTCATGGGAGGGCTGGATCTCCTGATAGGGATGCGCCTGCATGCCCTTATTTTAGCGGCAATATGTGGTGTTCCTTTTGTGGCGCTCCCCTATGACCCCAAGGTTAACGCTTTTCTGGAATATGTTGGAGAAAACACTTTTCTGCCGCCGGAAAAATTGACTTTCCAGGAGTTGCTGGCCAGCCTTAAGATTGCCTTATATCAGGGGGAAGAGCGCAGGGAAAATTTGCGCTTAAAGATTAAAGAGCAAAAAGATGAGGTAGAGAAAGCTATTGGTGAACTTCTTTCCCTCGCTTCCAGTTAATATTTTTCCAAAAGTAATTATAGTGTCTTAAGGAGTTTAATTGCTATAATAAATATTAGAATTAATAAATGAGTCAAATGTCGAAAGTTAAACGTCGAAGGTCCTTTTAGGTGACTTTTGACCTTGGACTTTGGACCTTAGACTGAACAGTTTGAAGGAAAGGAGGTGTTGGCCCGGTATATTCATGGAATTTTGGGCCGGAGCGATATGATTGCTGTTAAAGTTAAAGGTGTAGGAATGGATCTTTCTCAAAACCCTCTTCTCCTTTTAATTGATCAGGATGAAACCATGGTGCTCCCCATAGGTATCGGTTTGAGTGAAGCCCAGGCTATTTCTTTAAAGCTTGACGGGTATGTACTGCCCCGTCCACTCACTCACGACCTGATTGTCTCCATATGCAACAGGCTTGGAGCCTCTATCAAGAAGATTGTAGTGAACGATTTCCATGAGGGGACGTACTATGCCCAGGTTTTTTTGGAAAAAGATGGCCAGGAAATTATTGTGGATTCCCGCCCTAGCGATGCTGTAGCCCTGGCTTTAACCAGCGGGTCCCCCCTTTTTATTACCGAAAAGGTAGCTGCACATGGCCTGCCTTTTGAAGAAGTGATTAA
>JAGVAS010000193.1 GCA_020060185.1 Desulfovibrio sp.
AAGCTACATAGTGCAGTGGACTCGTTCTTTAACAGTTATTGCAAGGCAAATGAAACAATGCGTTCATTATGCGCATTAATATAATGCGTTTATTATAATTGGTTACAGGTTAATCAAAAATATCAATTGAATTGGATTGCTGTTTATAGTGGGAATTAAAATTCGGCGTAAGGAGGGGTAGGAAGTAGGATGCGTGAGGTAAATGTAGAGCTGGTGGTTGATGCTGTAGCGGAGATATGTAAGGAAGCCAACTATTTTCTTGGTTCAGATGTATTAGAGGCATTTCGTCGCGGCTTGGAGGAGGAGGTTTCTCCTGTGGGGAAGGAAGTATTCCGACAGCTGTTGGAGAATGCCCAGATAGCCGCTGAAGGTGAGTTTCCGTTGTGCCAGGATACCGGCTTTGCTGTACTTTTTGTCGAGCTGGGCCAGGAAGTATATTTTAAAGGCGGTGATTTTAAAGAAGCTCTCAATGAAGGTGTCCGCCGCGGATATACTGAAGCTTACCTGCGCAAATCCATTGTCCGCGACCCCCTAAGGAGGGTTAATACCGGCGACAATACCCCTGCTGTTATTCATATTGACATTGTTCCCGGTGATCGTGTCAGGCTGCTTTTGGCACCCAAGGGCGGAGGCAGTGAGAACATGAGTGCTGTTAAAATGTTAACACCGGCGGACGGCCGTCAGGGGCTAGTTGATTTCGTTGTAGAAACAGTAAATAGGGCCGGTTCGAATCCCTGTCCCCCAATTGTAGTAGGGGTCGGATTTGGCGGCACCTTTGAAAAGGTTGCCTACCTGGCTAAAAAAGCGCTTCTTCGCCCTTTAGGCCAGCCTCACCCTGACCCCTTCTACGCTGATTTAGAGCAGGAGCTTTTAGAGAAAGTTAACCATACCGGTATCGGCCCTCAGGGTTTTGGCGGTAAGTTTACGGCCCTGGCAGTGCACATAGAAGTTTTTCCCTGCCATATTGCTACCATGCCGGCAGCAGTGAATATCAACTGTCATGCCAGCCGCCATGCGGAGCGGATTATTTAGTTCCCGCGAAGAGGTTTTTTTAAGGAGGTCTTTAGAAAATGACAAAAAGAATAAAGGCTCCTCTAACTGACAGTGATGTTATGGAGCTGAAATCTGGTGACAGTGTTCTTATCTCCGGCGTTGTTTATGCTGCCAGGGACGCCGCCCACCAGAAGCTAGCAGATCTTCTGGAGGCGGGTCAAAGCTGGCCTGTAGACTTAAAAGGCCAGGTTATCTACTACGTAGGCCCCTCACCTGCCCGCCCAGGCAAAGTTATCGGCTCAGCGGGCCCCACTACCAGCGGCAGGATGGACGCATATACTCCTGCTATGCTGGCGCAGGGTGTCAAGGCTCTTATTGGCAAGGGCAGCCGCAACGAGGCCACGTGCTTTGCCCTGCAGCAGTACAGGAGTGTTTATCTGGCTGCCACAGGTGGAGCCGGCGCACTTCTTGCCCGTGCTATAAAGGAATCGGAAGTTGTCGCCTACCCCGAGCTTGGACCGGAGGCAATCCTGCGGTTAGTAGTAGAAGACTTTCCTGCCGTAGTTATTAACGATGCCTATGGGAACGACCTTTATGAAGAAGGCCGTCAAAAATACGCCCAAAGGAGCTGATTTTGTTGAACAAAGACGAGCTTTTAGCAAAAGCACAAAAACCTGCTCATGAAGCAATGAAGCTGCATCCCTTTTATCAGGGTAAGATAGAGGTGGCCTTGAAGGCTGCTGTCAGGGACATTAATGATTTTGCTATCTGGTATACTCCCGGTGTGGCAGCCCCCTGCAAGGCCATCCACGCTGCCGGTGAAGAAGTATACCGCCACACCAACAAGGCTAACTTTGTCGCCGTCGTCTCGGACGGAACCAGGGTCCTAGGCCTGGGCGATATCGGCCCGGAGGCTTCATTGCCGGTAATGGAGGGCAAAGCCTTGCTTTTCAAATATTTGGGCGGTGTCGATGCTTTTCCTATCTGTGTAGGCACAAAGGATCCTGACGAAATTATCAATGTGGTCAAGCTTTTACAACCCTCTTTTGGAGGGGTCAATCTGGAGGATATTGCTAACCCCAAGTGTTTTTACATCCTTGACAGGTTACGTGCTGAGTGCCACATCCCGGTGTGGCATGATGACCAGCAGGGAACAGCCTGTGTAACTGTGGCAGGGCTTATCAACGCTCTTAAAATTGTAGGCAAGAAGCTTTCTGAAGTAAAGATTGCCATGATTGGAGCGGGTGCTGCCAATGTGGCTACCATCAGGCTTTTGCTTGCAGCCGGGGCAGCTGCTGGAAATATAATCATGTGTGATAGTAAAGGGATCTTGCACAGGGGCCGTGATGATATCCCTGAAACCTACCGGGAAAAACGCGTCATCATGCAGCAGACCAATGCTGAACAGCGTACCGGCGGCATAGCTGAAGCTATGGAAGGCACTGATGTTGTCATTGCTCTTTCCCGTCCCGGCCCCGATACTATCAAGAAGGAATGGGTTAGCGCCATGGCGGAGGATGCTATTGTTTTTGCCTGTGCCAATCCCATCCCGGAGATCTGGCCCTGGGAGGCAAAGGAAGCCGGTGCTGCCGTAGTCTCAACAGGGCGTTCCGATTTTCCCAACCAGGTTAACAATTCCCTGGGTTTTCCTGCCATCTTTCGTGGGGTCCTTGATGTGCAGGCGAGGACTATCACTGATACCATGTGTATTGCTGCGGCAGAGGAACTGGCTGCCTGTGCGGCAGAAAGGGGTTTGCACCCTGACAAGATCCTGCCTACAATGGATGAATGGGAGGTTTTCCCGAGGGTTGCAACTGCCACTGCCCTGCAAGCTGTGAAAGAAAAAGTTGCCCGCCTAGAATTAAGTCGTGAAGAAATCTATCGTCAGGCTGTAGAAAAAATCGGGCGTGCTCAACAGCAGACCAGGGTACTGATGGACAGCGGTATAATTTCCATGCCGCCGGAGGAATAACCTGAAAATCTGCACGGGGATAAGAATTTTGAGTTCCGGGGAGGAGTAAGATGAACGCAGCGGAAATGGTTGACATCTATGTTATGGGTAAAAAGTACACAGTTCCGGCATCACTGACCATCATGAACGCCATGGAATTTGCCGGTTACCAGTTAAAACGCGGTTGCGGATGCCGGGCCGGCTTTTGCGGTGCTTGTGCAACGGTTTACCGTATTGCCGGGGATTACGAGCTTAAGGTAGGCTTGGCCTGCCAGACCAAGGTTGAGCATGGGATGTACCTTACACAGATTCCCTTTTTCCCTGCATTGAAAGCACTTTACGATATTGAAAGCCTGGATCCAACAGCCTCGGCTATTTCTAGCTACTACCCGGAAATATACCGGTGTATTGGGTGTAATTCATGTACAAAGGTGTGCCCCCAGGATCTCAATGTTATGCAATATATCGCCTATGCGCAGAGAGGAGATATTTCCAGGTGTGCCACTGAATCCTTCGACTGTATCATGTGTGGCCTTTGTGCATCACGCTGCCCGGCGCATATTGTACAGTATAACGTGGGTATACTGGCAAGACGCCTTTACGGCAGGCATATTCTGGCCAGATCCTCACACCTGACGCAAAGAGTTGATGAGATCGCCGGGGGAAAATATACTGCAGGGCTTGAGGCGTTGATGGCAGCAGGTCTTGAAGAGCTAAAAGTTGCTTACAACAATCGTGATATTGAAGACTGAAAAATAGGTTCTCATGGCGATAAGCTTTTGTAAATTCGAACTAAAGAGTTAGAGATGATTACTAAATAAAGGGGGGTTCTAATCCCGGCTTTACCTTGCCGGGTAGGGTCTATGTATACACCCCAGATGAAAGAGCTAATTAAAAAAGTTGAAGAAACGCGCCCCTATAGGCTGGGTAGCGATTTTCCCAGGATGACTCCGGAAGAACGCCAGGATGTCCTTAAAAATTTTCACCCTGATTTTATTCAATCTGGCTTTCGCCCCTTGAAAATCGGGGTAAATAGGGGGGATAGGATACCACAAGAACTGGCCGATCTCCTGGAATCACACAGTATGATCAGCAACGTTAAGCTCGACCTGGAGAAAATCAGCTATGATGTGGATGTTCTTATCATTGGTGGCGGAGGAGCGGGTGCTGCTGCAGCTCTAGTGGCTAAGGAGCAAGGTGTGGAAGTACTGCTGGTCACGAAGCTGCGGTTTGGTGACGCCAACACGATGATGGCCCAGGGAGGTATTCAGGCTGCCGATAAAGCGAATGATTCACCCTTAATCCATTACCTTGATGTTATGGGAGGGGGGCATTTTACCAATATACCTGGTCTCGTTTCTGCTCTGGTTAACGATGCCCCCTTGGTTATCAAATGGCTGGAAGATATGGGAATCATGTTTGACAAAGAAGACGACGGGACTATGATTACCATTCATGGTGGTGGAACCTCCAGGAAAAGGATGCACACTGCCCGTGATTATACAGGGGCAGAGATTATGAGAACCCTGAGAGATGAAGTTATTAACAGGGGTATTAGCGTAGTGGAGTTCTCCCCGGCTGTAGAGCTTCTTCTGGACGAAGATGGGAGGGCTGCCGGTGCGGTTCTTTATAACCTGGAGACAGAAGAATATCTAATAGCACGTGCCAAAACGGTAATACTTGCTACGGGAGGTTCCGGAAGGCTGCATTATCAAAATTTTCCTACCAGCAATCATTATGGTGCTACTGCTGATGGGCTGGTCATGGGATATCGTGCTGGTGCAAAGCTAATTTTTATGGACACAATTCAGTACCATCCTACAGGTGCTGCCTATCCACCCCAGATACTGGGGTTGCTGGTAACAGAAAAAGTTCGCGGGCTAGGGGCCACGCCTTTAAATATAAAAGGCGAGCAATTCATTCATCATTTGGAAACCAGGGATGTTGAATCTGCTGCTATTATCAGGGAATGCACTGAAAGAAAAATGGGGATAACAACACCTGCCGGTATGGTTGGTGTCTGGCTCGATTCTCCGCTTATTGATCTTATTCATGGAGAAGGCACCATTGAGAAACAACTGCCTGCCATGTTAAGGCAATTTGCGAGGTTTGATATAGATATTCGCAAGGAGCCCATGCTCATCTATCCTACACTACATTACCAGAATGGTGGTTTTCTCATTGATGAGAATGGCTGTACCAGTATTGAAAATCTATATGCTGTAGGAGAAAACTCAGGGGGAATTCATGGACGCAACAGGTTAATGGGAAATTCACTCCTGGATATCATTGTTTTTGGTCGCCGTGCCGGTTTTCATGCAGGGGTGAAGACCAAAGAAGTCAAGCAGAACAAGCTAACCCTCGAGCATCTTTACTGCTACCAGCGGGAGATAGAACAAAGCGGTGCGGGTGTAGTGGATAGAGTTTCCCCTGTCCTCGTGCCGCATTATAATCACCGGGAGGCACTTGGCCTTTCTTAAATATCTGGAAAAGGCTTAATTATCAGTACAGAGAAAGTGAGGTGGAGGTCTGGTCTGCCTTGAAGGAGAAAACTTGAACCAGGCCATTGATAGTGCGCTTCAGTTACTATCCGGGGTGTACCCTGAAGACCACAGCTACCGAATTGGAAAGGTCAGCTTTAAAGACTGCCAAAGCACTGGGCATTGAGCTTGTGGAACAGAAAGAGTGGCAATGCTGTGGTGCAGTGTTCCCGCTTGCCAGGGATGAGATTGCCTCTTTTCTTTCCTCTATACGCTGCCTTGCTACTGCGCGGGATAAAGGGGAAAAGCTGGTAACAATATGCGCGGCCTGCCACCATGTTATAAAAAGAGCCAATCATTTGATAAAAAACGATGCGAATGTTCGTGAAAAGGTCAATAATCACCTTCAATTAGATACTTCCTATCTAGGAGAGGGAAGCGTCATACATTACCTGGAAATGCTCCGTGATGAACTGGGGTTTAACGAGCTGGCGAAAAAAATTAAGCAACCTTTGACAGGGAGAAAAATTGCGGCTTATTATGGTTGTCTGCTGCTGCGCCCTGCTGCTATCATGGCGTTTGATAATGCTGAAAACCCCAGTATCATAGAGGATTTTCTTTTTGCACTGGGCGCATCGGCAGTGTATTATCCCTACCGGACAGAGTGCTGCGGAGTTTATCTTTCTCTGAATAATACTCAGATAGCGACAGATATGGTTGAAAAAATAGTAACTTCAGCACGTAGTTACGGTGCTGAGGCCCTGGTTGATGCCTGCCCTCTCTGCCATTATAACCTGCTGGAGCTGCAAAAAAAGACGCCCCAGGGTAAACCTCTGCTGCCTGTTTACTATTTTACTGAGCTTCTGGAAGAGGCCCTGGGTTTAAAAGAAGAAGCAGCAGTAAGGAAGGATAAAAATGAAAGTTAGTACAGAACAATTGAGAAGCCACATTTTAAAAGATCTTGCCGTTATTAGCGGTGAAAATGTAGTCGAATGCTACCAGTGTGGTAAATGCACTGCAGCCTGCCCTGTCAGTAAGGTTATGGATATTCTCCCGCACCAGGTTGTACGTTTTCTTCAACTGGGGATGCTGGATGAAGTTATGGAAAGTAAAACTATCTGGATCTGCGCCTCTTGTTTTACCTGTGCCGGTCGCTGCCCCAGGGATGTTGATGTGGCCAATATTATGGAAGCGCTTCGGGTTATCCTTCTGAGAAAAAGAGGAGTTTCTCGCTTGAAAACAGAGGATGTACGT
>JAGVAS010000018.1 GCA_020060185.1 Desulfovibrio sp.
AATATTTTTGAGCTGTTGTGTAAACCTCGATGTTTTCGGGGTTTAGAGGGGGTCATTTTCTTGTTCAACTTTTTGGTTCTGGCTATGTCCAGGTTGGGAATGATCAAAAAAAGGAGGGAAATCTAATGGAGGAAGAAAAACAACAGAGTTTTAAACTGTGGGATGGAATCCCGGGGTATGATTTTAATGAAGAGGTTGACGTCAAAGAGTTGAATAGTTGGTTCTTTGACGGGGGCCACTCCGTGCCCCGGTGGACACCTATGTTTAGCTGGTTCTGGAACAGATATTGTGGCTATAGTTTCCAATATGCTGCTGAAGTCTTGAGCTTTCCTCGTTTCAAAGGCTTCACTGAAAGGGATAGGAATGGTGCGTCATATTTGGCTATGCGTATAGTCAGGGATGAGGCAGAGATAGAGAGACGCACTGTACGATTTAAGAAAGTGTTGGCTGACTGGATTGAGGACTTCCCCGGTAAATGGCGTGGTTATAAGAAAGAGTTAATAGCGATGTATGATAAATTAAAAGCTCTTGACCTGGACAAGGCAACAAATATTGACCTTATGCATCACCTTTGGGATATGATAAGTATGTATCGGAGGATGTGGGAAATACACACCCTGTGCTTGGAGGCTGCAGCGACTGGCTACTTTTTGCTTGCGGAGATAGTGACAGATTATGGTCTCACAACCGAGAGCCCTGAGTTCCAGAATATGTTCAGGGGCTTTGACAATGAAGTATTTCAAGTTGATAAAAAACTCTGCGAATTAGGTAAGAAGGCTATTGATATGGGCTTGGGTGATATGTTCTTAAACAATTCACCTGAAGATGTGTTAGCTAAGCTTGAGGAAAGCGATAAAGGGAAAAAGTGGCTCAAGGAATTCCAGGCTATCCTGAACTTGCACGGGTGGAGGATGGTGCGGATGAACGATCTCGACGAACCTTATTGGCTTGAATGTCCCGCTGCTGCTATATCCCCAATCCAGATTTTTATCAAGAAAGGTGCTAGCTATGACCTGGACAATATAAGGCAAAACTTGGCTAAGGAAAGAGAAAAGGCAGTGGCAGCACTATTGCAGAAAGTGCCTGAGGAAGAAAAGGAATTGTTTTTATCGCTGATTAAACTAGGGCAGAATTTTAGTTCATATTCTGAGGAACATGACTTTTATTGTGAATTGCAAGCCCATGCTTTGCTGCGCCGCGGCATCCTGGGAATAGGAAGGCGACTAGCACAAGCAGGTACCATTGACAAGCCAGAAGACGTATTTTTCCTGAACCCGGACGAAGTTGAAATGGTAATGTTGGGTCCCGAGTTCCATAAATTACAATATATAGCAAACCGGCGGCGGGCCCAGTGGGAAGAATGGAAGTTTGCACCTAATGAGCCTGTATATACCACGAGGGCTAGTTTTGAGGAAGCAGTCAGAATGGACCTGATACCATCAGGAGACCCAATTATTATCAAGGTTGTCGTTGGGGAAATCCCCAGGAGAAGGGAAGAACTAAAGGCTGACATATATGGTGTTTGTGGGGCTCCGGGGGTTGCCGAGGGGCCGGCCCGGGTGGTAGTTAGCTATGACGGATTGAAGGAGGTCAAGCCAGGCGAAGTTCTAGTCTGCCCGGGTACCAATCCGGCATGGACACCTGTCTTTGGTATAGTCAAAGCAGTGGTGGCAGACAGAGGCGGAACTCTAAGTCATGCTGCCATCGTCGGTCGGGAATATGGACTCCCTACGATAGTGAATACCTTTGAAGGTACAGCAAAAATCAAGACAGGGCAGCGGATAAGAGTGGACGCAACTAATGGGGCACTATATGTCCTGGATAAAGATAAATAATGGTAAATGGGAGCCTAGGAGGATGCTGAAAAATACCCTCCAAAACCCTGTGAAACAGGCAATTTCGGGTTATGAATGAGAGTGTAAAATAAATTGTGCTTTTGTCCTTTCCTAATAAAATCCTGATAAAATAGAGAGGAAAGGAAGGGTTTGTTCTTTGATAAGAGGAGATAGTGCTTCGGAATCATGGACATTGCCCGGGGTATGGACGACGTTTGTGATATACTCGCTTTCTTTTTCGATTGAGATATGGGTCTTGTAACCGTCGAAGCGCTGGGAAGAAGACTTGCGGCCATGGCGCACGCATCTCGGGATCGGTCGTGGAGATAATCCTGTCTTTGGCCACACCCCTTTTAAGGATGAGTTTATCGTTCTCCTGGATTACGTCCTGAGTGGAGACAATACTTAAAAGTTCTACGGCTTTTTCTTGTTCCAGATTTAAGTCCAACCCTCCGGTAGCTTCAAGGACCATGCGTGCATCGGCAACAAGCTGGTTGAGCAGTTTTTCTCTCTGGGAGGGATCCTTCCAGTCAATCTGAGGTTTTTTCTTGCTGATGTAGTCTAACTTTAAGTCTTTTACCTTAAAATTTTTAGAAGCTTTCTGATAGCCAGGCGGATGAGGGTATAGGTATCCTGGACACTGCCTGCTCCTAAAGTACAGGTGGAATCAACAATTTGCTTGGTGTAGCCCCTGGGGATAAAGCCTTCGTTTTCCGCCGCTTTCAGGATGGTTTCAAATATTTGCTTGTCTTTTCGGTGCAAAAGCAGCCTGGCCCGGAAATTGGAAAGGTACTGTGGTGAAAACCGGCCTCCTCTTTTGGCAAACCCAGGGAAAACTTCCAGCGCAAATCATACTTAGCCCGGTTCCAGGCCTCGCGATCGGAAACCCGGTCGTGAAACTGCAACAGAATTACTTTAACCATAAAAGCCGGATCTATGGAAGAACGACCTATATCAGAGTAACAATCCTTGAAAAGCTCCTCTGTAAAAATATGCCCGGCACTGGATAGACCATAGTAAAAGGTGTTTTCCGGTACTAAGGGTTTCTGTGTTAGGAATTGTACCGTTTCCATACTCGTTAAAGACAACTGGTTATTGCTTTTGCCCATCATCTTGAAATATCACCGCTATACTTCCTCCTAGTGCCGCTCAGGCGGTACCGACAGAGCATAATGCTGTGAGGTAGGTCCAAACAACCCGCTAGGTTACGTATTGGTCTGCTACTTGTGTTTTTTTCAAGCCTTTTGCATCTGGATGGTTTGAAAATTGGTTGAACAAGTATAATAAAACCGGGACTACTGGCATAGTAATTCTGAAAAAGGGAGGAATTAAACTATGTCAGTAAAGAATAAAACTCGTAAATTATAGGATTAAACTCCAGTGAACCCAGGCAAACACCAGCCTTCGCTGCGCTTTTTTAGTTAACCACCTTGACAGGTGGTTTTTCTTTTTAACCAGCATGGACAAAAAAAAGAAAATATTTAGGCTGTTCTGTATGTTTAACTATATACTTATCTGTGCTAAAAGTGAATT
The DNA here is from genome assembly GCA_020060185.1 of Desulfovibrio sp. Classification (GTDB taxonomy): domain Bacteria; phylum Bacillota; class Dethiobacteria; order DTU022; family UBA8154; genus UBA9862. The sequence goes on from JAGVAS010000018.1 coordinate 3,369, forward strand.
ATCAATTCAATATTTTTGAAAAAAAGGAGAGCGGGCATGGAGATTAAACAGGGTTGTGTATTAAGGGTTAATTTGTCCACGGGAGATGTTGCCAGGGAGTCTGTACAGGAAAGCCACCAAAAGTTATTGTTTGCCGGGCGGGGATTAGCTTTGGCTTACCTGTACAGCGAAGTGCCACGGTCAGCAGATCCGCTGGGGCCGGAAAACAGGCTGATCATGGTTTCGGGGCCGATGGCCGGCACCGGTGCCCAGGGTATGTCCCGCTGGGTGGTGATGACCAAGAGCCCCCTGACGGGCCTGATAGCCCGGTCTGTGGTGGGAGGCTCTTTTGGCGCACACCTGAGGTTTGCCGGTATTGAGTTGTTGGTTATTGAAGGGAGGGCAGCTGAACCGGTTTATCTTTACATTGGCGAAAAAACGGTGGAACTGAGATCGGCTCGGGATTTGTGGGGTTTGTATACGGACGAGACAGAGGAAAAACTGCAGGAACGATACGGGAAAAAAGCCAAGGCTGCCATTATCGGTCCCGCAGGAGAAAACCAGGTTCTCTATGCGGCAATCTTGCACCAAAAAAGGGCAGCAGCCCGCTGTGGTGTGGGGACGGTAATGGGCAGTAAAAACTTGAAAGCAGTGGTGCTTGATGTTACACCCCGCAAGATTATGCCCGCCCGGCCTGAAATTTTTAGAGAAGCGCTGGAGGAACAGGTGGAACGGTTAAAAGAAAACCCCCGCCGTAAAGCCCTCTCCCGGGAAGGAACCGCTTTCATGGTGGAAATGGCGGTGGAACTCGGTATGTATCCCGTGCGCAATTTTCAATCGGGGAAACTGGAGGGGGTTGAGAATTTATTTGCTGAAAGCTTTCAAAAATTCAAAGTGCGCAACAAGGGTTGTTTTCACTGCATGACCAAATGCGGTCAAGTCTACCGTGTTTCTGGAGGGCCTTTCCGGGGTATTGAGAGCGAAGGCCCCGAATATGAAACTATCTGGGCATTTGGAGGGCAGGTTGGAAATACAGATCCGGCGGCCATAATTGCTTTTGATCGCCTGTGTGACCAGCTGGGACTGGACACGATCAGCACCGGGAACGTCATCGGCTTTGCCTGTGAACTGGTCGAGAGGGGTATTCTTTCCAGTCAACAACTCGGCGGTTTAAACCTGGAGTGGGGCAAAGTGGACGCCTTTTTAGAATTAGCCCGCCGGATTACTTATGGTCACGGCATAGGACATCTCCTCGGCAGGGGTGTGCAGAGGGCGGCAGAGATCATCGGACACGGCGCGGAGGAAAGCGCCATGCACGTAAAAGGTTCGGAGCTTCCCGGTTATGATCCCAGGGCCATTAAAGGTTATGGTCTCAGTTACGCCACCTCCAATATCGGCGGTAACCATATGTATGGCCGCCCGCGTCCGGAAATTTACGGTGCCAAAGAGGGGTTTGGCTGGACTGAAGAAGGGAAAGGCGAGATGGTAGCCAGGGTCCAGATTCGCCAGGCTTTCGACGAGGTATTGATAAGCTGCGGTTTCGGCCTGTCCGGAATTGATGATGCTTTATTATCCCGTTTGATTCTGGGTGCTACGGGGTGGGATGAACTTGCGGATAGCGGGGAATGGGATAAAATCGGCGAGAGAATCGTTACCCTGGAAAGATTGTTTAATGTACGGGAAGATCAGGAACAAGCCCGCGACAGTCTCCCCAGGCGGTTTTTCCAGGAGCCGCTGCGGGAAGCCGGGTTGTCGACCGATCAGGTTATTCATTCCCTGGATACACTCCTGTCTGAATTCTACGGCTTTTTAGGCTATACTGCCCAGGGCATACCAACTGCTGAGCGCCTGCACTCCCTTGGCCTGAACTGCTTTGACGGGGAGGGTAACTGATGTCAGCAAAGCCTGTAGTTATCCTGGGCACCCTGGATACAAAAGGAGAAGAACTGGCGCTGCTGCGCCAGCAGATCCAGCAGGAAGGCCACCCGACGATTGTTTTGGACCTGAGCACCAGGGGGGAGCCATATTTCCAACCGGATATTAACGCTGAGCAGGTGGCTTCAATGGCAGAAGAGGACTTTATGCGGATTAAAACCAGCCAGGATACGGCCAGCAGCTCCCGGGTAATGATTAAAGGCGCCATTACCATTCTCAGGCACCTGGCGAGTGAAGGAAAACTCGGCGGCGTAATCAGTATCGGGGGAGCCAGCGGTACGACAATGGCAACCTCCATTATGCAGGAGCTGCCATTTGGTATTCCAAAAGTAATGGTTTCCAGCACAGCGGCTATACCTGAATATGCCGCCCGCTATTTCGGCACCAAGGATCTGGTTATTTTTCACTCGGTGGTGGATATTGCAGGAATGAACAGCCTGGTAAAAGATGTGCTGATCAGAGCTGCCGGGTGCATCAGCGGCATGGTCAGCCGGATAAACAGCCAGGAGCCTCTTTTAAGGGGAGAGAAAGCTTCCTCCCGTATTGCCCTTACCGAGTTTAAATTTTCGGAGCAATGCTGCAAGCTCATCCGCCAACACCTGGAGGATCTGGGGCTGGAAGTCATTGCCTACCATGCCCAGGGCGTTGGCGACCGGGCCATGGAGGAAGCAATTGAGCAGGGGTTTTTCGGAGGGATTCTGGATATCGTGCCTGCCGGCCTGTCGGAAGAGCTGCTGAGGGGAAACAGGGCCGCGGGAGCACAGCGGCTGGAAGCCGCCGGCAAAGCCGGTATTCCCCAGGTGCTTACTCCCTGCGGCTTTGATATGCTCAGCTGCGGCCCCTTGGAGAGAAGGGAAAAAAATGATCTCCTGTGGGTTAAACGGGAACTGGCCAGCCGCAAATTATATATACCCGATGCCTACCGCGTACAG
>JAGVAS010000166.1 GCA_020060185.1 Desulfovibrio sp.
ACCTTATTCGTCATCACCGGCAGCTGACATCCTGTCAGCTGGGTCGTCTCCAGCTCTCGTTTCGTAGTGAACTTGTTTCCTCGCTGCACAAGTCACTCCACCAACAGCAAAGCGCTACAAAGTACTGAATCTAAACCCCGGTCATGTTTTTCGTGCTGTCCGGCGGCGGACCTCCATGTCCGCCGGGCCATCTTAAGGCCGTCGCATCGCTGAACCTGTTCGCTGCGCTGCACATATCGCTCGCCACACTCTTACGCCACCTGCGCGGAACATAATACGGTTCATGAAGAGAGAGCATTTTCTTCATTGTTGTGACCTGCAGGTCATGGACGTTAGCACTAAAATGAGGTGGCAGGTAGGAATGATAAAAAGGTTTTTAGTAACAGGCCTGGCGTTTGTGCTGGTGCTCCTGTTTTCAGGAATGACGGTTGCCGCGCAGGAAGAAGTACGGCCGCAGGGGATTGGACCCGGAGTAAATGCCGGGGAAGGCATCTCCTCCCTGGAGGGGTGGGAGCAGGTGGAAAATTACTGGCGTGAACTGGAAACGGAAGTCGGGGAATTTTTGCCATCATGGAACATAAGAGATATCTGGAAAAAAGACGAGAGTGGAATAATTCCCGGTGTCGGGGAAATTTTCAGGGGTCTGTTCAGGTATCTTTTTAGGGAAGTTGTGGCCAATCTTGGGCTGCTGGGCCAGTTAATTCTCCTGGCGGTGGCTGCGGCTTTACTGAAAAGCCTGCAGGGGGCATTTGGCAGCGAAGAGGTGGCCAGGTTAACGGAGTCCGTCGCATTTTTTGTATTACTGGGGCTGGCCCTGAAAAGTTTTACTGTTGCCCTGGACATAGGCAGGAGTACGGTAGACAGCATGGTAAATTTTCTGCTGGCCCTTCTTCCCGTATTATTGACTTTACTGGCATCTATGGGTCATGTCACCTCGGCCAGCCTTTTTCATCCTTTTATCATCTTTTCCGTTAACTTTATGGCTTCGCTGGTACGCAATATTTTATTTCCCCTTATATTCTTTGCTACCATACTCTACCTGGTAAATCATTTTTCACCGCATTTTAAGATTAACCGTATGGCGGATCTTTTCAGGGATATCAGTATCTGGGGGTTAGGCCTGATGTTAACAGTTTTTGTAGGGCTTACGGCTATTCAGGGAGTAGCCGGGGGTATAGGGGATGCCCTTACCTTAAGGACGGCTAAATTCATGGCTGGAGCTTTTATTCCCGTAGTAGGGAAGATGCTGGCAGATGCCGTGGAAACTGTCCTGGGGTATTCCCTGCTTCTCAAAAATAGCACTACTATCGCCGGCCTGGTAATGCTTTCTTTAATTGTCGCCTTTCCCCTGCTTAAACTCCTTTCACTGATTATAATCTATAAAATTTCCGGTGCCTTGATCCAGCCCCTGGGGGAAACAACCCTTGGGGAAGCACTGCATACCATGAGCAACTGCCTGGTCATGGTTTTTGCGGCCGTGGCAACGGTGGCGCTGGCCTTTTTTATTGGTATCGCTATAATTGTGGGAGCCAGCAATGCTACCATTATGTTGCGCTGATAATGCCCTTTTAAAAGGTGAGCGAGCGAAATGATAGAAGCGACCGGTAGCCTTATCCGTTATATTGTTATTATTATCTTTTTAAGCACTCTTTTGGAGATGGTTTTGCCCCAGGGAGTTTTTCGCCGTTACCTGCGGATGCTCGTGGGAGTTTTACTGATATTTACCCTGCTTACACCATTGCAAAAGATCATACGCATTGCCCCGTACTGGGAAATGCCTGTCCTGTCAGAAGGCTTGCAAAACGAAGCAGAGCTAAGCGACATTCTCCAGCGGGGGGAGGAGATGTACAGGGGCAATATTAATCTTGCCCTGGAAGAGTACCGCTACAGGATCTTTTTTTTGCTGGAGAACGAGCTGGCCAGAGAATTCGGGCAAAAATTACTTTACCTGGAGGTGTTAATAGAGGAAAATCCTGAAAGCAGGGAATTTGGTTCTCTAAAGAGCATTTATGCCGAAGTCCGGGAGAAAAGAACTGTTGATACCGGTAAACCCGGTGGGAAGGTGGAAGAGATCAGGATTACCGTGGAAGTAACGGGTAAAAAGGAGAGCACTTCCGAGGGGGAGGCCCCAGAAGAAAACGAGGGGCCCACCGGCGGTACTAATAGCGATAAAGCCTTGGAAATGCATAAATTTGTGGCTGCTTATTTCCAGCTTCCTTCTGAAAAAGTTGAAGTAAAAATTTTACCTTGAGGAGTGAGAAGAGTGTCTGACGGGAAAGAAAAAAACTATCTCCTTAATTTTCTCAAAGACTTGTGGAAGGGGGGGCAGGGAGGCGGCAGGAAAAAAAATTACTTTCTGTTAACTTTACTGCTTTTGGGAATAATATTAATGTTTGCCAGTTCTTTTTTTACACCACAAAAAAAGTTGCCTTCTTATAATGCAATTCCTGCTGAAAAGGTGCGGGAGACGATGGTCTCCAGGGATACGTATGAAAAAGATTTAATGAGATCGTTGCAGCATGTTCTGGAGAATATAGATGGAATCAGCCAGGTTCAAATCTTTATAAACTTTGACAACAGCAAGGAATCCTTCTATGCCAGGGTTAACGAAGAAAGCAACCGTCAGACGACAGAACGAGATCGTGAAGGAGGGACGCGGGAAATCTTCGAGACTAACAGCAAAGAGGATTATGTTTTGCTGCAAGAGGCGGGAGGTGGAGAAAAGCCACTTCTTCTCAGTGAAAACATGCCCAGGGTCAGCGGGATTCTGATTGTCGCCAGGGGTGTGGAAAACAGTGTCCTGCGTTTAAAGGTGGTACGCGCCATCCAGAGCGTGCTGAATTTGCCTGTTCACAGAATAGCCGTTCTCCCCTTCGGAGAAAACAAAGACAGGTGAAAGGGGGTGATTTAAAAGGTAATGAACAGGAAAACAGTTTGGTTCTTAAGTGTACTTTTAGTGGCAGTTGTTACTTATTTTTTTGTAGGCGGCCTGGAAAAGGAGATGAGCCGGATTGAAATAGTTCCGGACGAGGAGATCCTCCGGCCCATACTCTCCGGGGATTTACCCGATGATCCTGCCAAATGGCAATTTGACGATGCTCATGCTTTTTTTGTAGAGTATCGCCTGGAAAGGGACCGTGTCCGCGGACAGGAAATGGAGATGCTCAACGAAATGATCAACAATCCCCAGGTGGGGGCGGAAGCGCGAAATGAGGCAGAGAAACAACTTTTAAATTTAGTTGATCTCATGGAAAAAGAACTGATCATCGAGAACATGTTGAAAGCGCAGGGTTATAATGATGCCCTTTTATTTGCCCGCAAAGGAGTGGCAACGGTAATGATCGATGCCGGGAAGTTAAATGAAGAGGATTTTTTAAGGATTGCCGAAATGGTTTCCTCCATTACCGGGGTTTCCAGGGAGCAGGTCCAGATAATCCAGCATAATTGAAACGGAGAAAAAATGGAATTATTACAGCAAATATAATTTGATACAGCACAGCAAAATCTGATATAATTGGTTTAGGTTATAAAGGATGGTAATTTTATCATATACAAGGAGGGAAAGGTATGGGTGAAGAACGTAAACTTCCTTCAGAACTGGGTGCGATTCGTATTGCCGACGAGGTAGTTTCTATTATAGCCGGACTGGCAGCTACGGAAGTTGATGGCGTGGCCAGCATGAGCGGGGGTATTGCCGGGGGGATTGCTGAAGCCCTGGGACGTAAAAACTTATCCAAGGGAGTAAAAGTGGAAGTCGGCGAAGAAGAGGCAGCCGTAGATTTATACTTAATAGTTCGCTATGGGTCACGCATACCGGATGTGGCCTGGGCAGTTCAGGAAAATGTAAAAAAATCGATTGAGAATATGACCGGCTTGAAAGTTGTACGGGTAAACGTTCATGTGCAGGGAGTCAGCTTCCCACAGCAAGGAATGGATGAGGAAATACCTAAGTAGCAATGTTGAAGCTAACCTTCTGATTCGGGGACATTCCCCGACGCTTTATCAGGGGTGTGTCCCCATACCTTAATAAAAGGTTAGCTTTGCTTTAAATTGAAAGGAGATTAGTTTCTATGGGAACTGAAAAACGTTTCATACTGGCTGTCCTTGGAATACTAGCCATCTTATGCGGTCTGTTTTTAATTTTGGCCACACTGGGAGTTCTCAACGGGACTGCTCTTTTTTCCGTTTTAAACCTGTTCCAGATTACGGGCAATTTGCAATATACTGCCCTGGGTTTCCTGATCCTGCTCGTAGGAGTAATATTTCTGGCCTTCTCCACGCAGGGCGGGAAAAAGAAAGAGGGGGGTACTATTGTCAGCTTTACGGAAATAGGAGAAGTTCGCATTTCCTTCAAGGCAATTGAAAACATGGTTTTGGCTGCATCCCGAAAAATCAAAGGTATCAGGGAAGTAAACACGCGTATTGATTTCATTGAACAGGGGCTGGTTATCTACATGCGTATTAAAGTTCTTCCTGATATCGCCATTCCCGGATTGATTAATGAACTGCAGGTGAAGGTTAGGGAGTATGTCCAGGAAATCAGCGGGTCAAATGTGGCAGAGATAAAAGTCCTGGTAGAAAATATAGCCCAGGAAAAGATTGAAAAGAATGTTCGTTAAGGGTGTGAAGAGCATTGGATGATAATATCTTGAAATTTATAAATGAAAACTTTGGTAAAATTGTGGGTGGTTTTCTGGGGCTGCTTATAGCGCTAATTATTGTTGTATTCGGTTTCTGGAAAGGAGTCTTTATTATTTTCTGTATCCTGGCGGGAATATTTATCGGTGCCAAAGTAGAAAAGCACGAAGGTGTACGTAATTTACTTGAAAGGATCTGGTTTTCGCGGGAGTGATTTTAGTCTTTTTTAAAAAAACCACCTGCAAAGGGGTTTTTTATTTTTAGGCCGGGGAAGGAGTAAGAAGGTTTGAAAAGACGGTTGTCCAGGGAATGTGCCTTTAAGGCCCTTTTCATGATTGATGTAGGTAATAACAACCAGGAAGGTGCTTTGGATTATCTTCTGAAAGATGCCGGTCTTTCTGAAAAGGAACAGTCCTATTGCGTTAACCTGGTAAAAGGGGTCTTGAGTAAAAAGAAGGAACTTGATGAGATCCTGTCGGGTTACCTTGTTAACTGGCAATTTGACCGGCTGGCGGCAGCGGTGCGCAATATACTGCGCCTGGCGCTTTATGAAATGCTTTATTACGACGATATTCCCCCCCTTGTTTCCATTAACGAAGCCATAGAACTGGCCAAGGTATACCAGGATAACGAAGCGGCGCGTTTTGTCAACGGTATTTTGGACAAGATCAGGAAAAGCACCGAAAAAGGTGGTTAGAAAAAGATGTTTTTCCTCGGGGTGGATACTTCCAACTAAGAGCGGGCAAGCAGTTCTTTTAAAAAATATTTTCTTTAAAAATTTGTTAATATTATTTTCCAGCAAGTAACTTTCCCTCTTGTAAAAATATTCTAAATTGATAAATATTATCTTTGGTATAAATTTAAAAGGACTTTTTTACAGTAATGGCGAACTTTATTTAAATGTTAAAAAAATAACATAGCGCAAGGGAGGTAGGTTCTTGCATGTTCAAAATTGTTACAAAAAAAGTATTAGCCGAAGTATCTAAACTTATGGAAATTGAAGCGCCGCTGGTCGCGCGAAAAGCGAAACCCGGGCAATTTATTATCCTGCGAGTTCGAGAAAACGGTGAAAGAATTCCACTCACCATAGCGGATAGCAACAAAGAAAAGGGAACTATAACAATTATATTCCAGGAAGTGGGCAAAACCACAAAAGAACTGGGAACCCTGGAAGCAGGGGATTACTTAAACGATTTTGTCGGGCCCCTGGGAAAACCTATGGAGCTTCCGTCAGCTTCCGGACGGGTAATTGCAGTTGGCGGTGGAGTGGGGATTGCCCCCATTTATCCCAAGGTAAAAGCATTTTATGAAGCCGGCATGGAAGTTATCTCCATTATCGGAGCCAGAACAGCCGAGCTATTAATTCTCGAAGATGAAATGCGGGCTGTCAGCAAGGAGCTTCACATATGTACCGATGACGGAACAAAGGGGCATCACGGTTTCGTTTCGGATATCCTGCAAACGATGCTGGACGATAAAAGTAAAAAAATCGATGAGATTATCGCCGTTGGTCCACTACCCATGATGCGCGTTGTTGCTAACCAGACAAGGCCTTATGGCGTAAAGACACTGGTAAGCTTAAACCCCATCATGGTGGATGGGACGGGAATGTGCGGTTGCTGCCGTGTCACAGTGGGTGGTGAAACGAAGTTTAGCTGCGTTGACGGCCCCGTTTTTGACGCTCACCAGGTTGATTTTGAAGAGTTGACACGGCGTTCCCGCATGTACCTTAACGAGGAAAAAGTGGCCCTGGAAAAATATGAACATGAATGCAGATGTGGAGGTGGGAATCAATGCTGTTAGACAATGAGCAAATCAAGCAACTGCGCAAGCAGAAAGAGAAGCATCCCATGCCCGAGCAGGATCATAAAGAACGCATTAAAAATTTTAATGAAGTGCCTTTCGGGTATAGCGCCGAAACGGCAGTCAAAGAGGCGGCGCGCTGCCTGCAGTGCAAGGAGGCCAAATGTGTAGAGGGATGTCCTGTGGAAGTGGATATACCCGCTTTCATCAAACTGGTCATGGAGGAAAAATTTGATGAAGGAATAAAAAAACTCAAAGAGAAAAATAACCTCCCGGCAGTATGCGGGCGTGTTTGTCCCCAGGAAAGCCAGTGCGAGTCCTTCTGCGTAAGGGGTAAAAAAGGACAGCCTGTGGCCATCGGACGGTTAGAGCGCTTTCTGGCGGATTACGAACTGGCCAAGGGGGTAGAAACGCCTCCAAAGCCGGCACCGACAGGCAAGCGTGTAGCTATTGTAGGCTCAGGCCCGGCGGGGCTTACGGCGGCTGGCGACCTGGCCAGAATGGGCCATGAAGTGGTGCTCTTTGAGGCCTTTCACGCCACTGGCGGCGTTCTTCGTTATGGAATTCCTGAATTCCGTCTGCCCAAAGAAAAGGTTTTACAGCGTGAAGTAAATTATATCGCCAGCCTTGGTGTAGAGATTAGAACAAATGTTGTTATCGGGAAAACCATTACTGTTGACGAACTCTTTGCAGAAGGATTCCAGGCTATTTTTATCGGTACCGGAGCGGGGCTTCCCCAGTTCCTCGGTATTCCGGGTGAGAACCTGAATGGAGTTTATTCAGCCAACGAATTTTTAACCAGGACCAACCTGATGAAGGCTTATTTATTCCCCAACTGGGATACTCCTATAAAGCTGGGTAAGAAAGTTGCCGTTGTCGGGGCCGGGAACGTGGCCATGGACTCTGCCCGCACTGCGCTGCGGCTGGGTGCCGAAGAGGTCCATATTGTTTATCGCCGTTCCGATAAGGAAATGCCGGCACGTGCTGAAGAGATCGAGCATGCCAAGGAAGAGGGAGTAGTTTTCAATTTACTGACCAATCCCATTAGAATTATCGCTGATGAGAACGGCTGGGTAAAAGGGATGGAGTGTATCAAGATGGAACTGGGTGAGCCTGATGAATCCGGCCGGGCACGTCCTGTCCCCATGAAAGGTTCCGAGTTTGTTTTTGATGTGGAGACTGTCGTCATTGCCATCGGCAACAGCCCCAACCCGCTTATTCCGCAGACTACTTCAGGACTGGAACTTGGCCGGAAAGGGACAATAAAGGCCGATGAGAAAGGGGCAACCTCCCGCAAGGGAGTTTATGCCGGTGGAGATATTGTAACAGGAGCAGCAACAGTCATCCTGGCTATGGGTGCTGGAAAAGTAGCTGCCAGGGCTATAGACAGCTACCTGAAGACATTAGTATGAAAATAGCGTAGCGTTTGCTGGTGGCGTAGTTCCGGGTTCAGCTCGGCAAGTTCTACTACTCTCCTCGAGCTTCCGACGACCCATGGAAACAAACCCGGCATTTTCATCCATTATTGTGACCTGAAGTGCCGTGGACGTAAATATGTATTCCATGGG
>JAGVAS010000165.1 GCA_020060185.1 Desulfovibrio sp.
GAAGCCGGAGCGGATTTGATCTGTGTTGAGGATATGATGGCCTCTATGGATATGATTAGCCCCAAAATTTACAGGGAACTGGTGGCTCCCTGGGAAACAAGGCAAAATGCCGCTTTATCCGTGCCCGTTATTCTTCACATTTGTGGAAAGACCGATATTATTATTGACGATATGGCCAATACAGGAGCCAGTATTCTCAGTGTCGAACCAAAAGTTGATGCACCTGCTGCTAAGGAAAAATTAAAAAAATACGACCGCTTTATTCCTCTAATCGGCGGTGTAGATGCCGTAACGACACTATTTTCCGGTAGCGAGGAAGAAGTTGTACAGGAGACGATTAAAGCCATCAATCAGGGTTACGACATGATTGCACCTGGTTGTTCAATTGCTCCGGGTTCCCCTGTCGTTAATTTACGTGCTATGGTCAAAGGCGCTGCCCTGGCAAGGGAACAGTAAAATAGTACGGAAAGACTTTGGAAAACGGGTGATATTTGTGAGAGTTAAAATTCCGTATCCATTTTTGGACTTTGAAAATTTGGATTTACGGATTAAAAAAATGGGTGCTGATCTGGTGGGATTTGGTGATGTGAGTTCCGGCCTTGCTTCTGAATTTTCTCATATTCCCAAAGCCATTGCCCTTGGCATTAAGTATCCGGTATTTGAGGTAGATATTCGTACACCGCATTATTTTTTGAACCGGAGCTTTTCCATCGATAATCGTTTGCAGGAGATTCAGAAAAAAGTTGCGGCAGTTTTAAGAAATAACGGCTGGCGGGCGTTGCCGATCCCCCCGGACTCTCACCGGGAAAATTCCAGTTTTATTGCCAGGATATACCATTTGTTTCCGCATAAAACAGCGGCTACTTGCTCGGGGCTTGGCTGGATCGGCAAAAGCGGGCTGTTGATCAGTCAGGAATTCGGGCCACGTTTAAACTGGGCCACTGTTTTGACAAATGCACCGCTTATGTTAAATTCACATCCTGTTACCTCCAGCCAGTGCGGGAATTGTCACTGCTGTGTGGACGCCTGCCCGGCTGGAGCCATTCGTAACGTTCTCTGGGAGCGGAAGAACAGTTATGAACCTTTGATTGATGTACAGCGCTGCTTTGCCCAGTTGCAAAAAAACAAAGAACTTTACGGGTATTTTTCTTGCGGCGTCTGCGTAATGGTTTGCCCGCAGGGGGTTTCTAAGCAAAAAAGTAAATAAAAACGAGGAAGCAATTTTTAGTAATTAAAAATGTTTAATAACTTCAATATTTTCTTAATGTTTGTCTTGACAAAAACAGGACCAAATAATATAATTTAGTTAAATAATACTTTACTGTTACTAAAATTGTCGAATTATAAATAAAATATTTATATTTAAATTTTCTTTGTTAATGTCTCTGTCTTCTTAAAATTAAAATGTGGGAAAATAGGGAACCAGGTGAAAATCCTGGACGGTCGCGCCACTGTGAAAGGCAAGCTTTTTTCCATAAAGCCACTGGATGTAAATCTGGGAAGGCGGAAAGCAAGCAATGACCCTAAGTCAGGAAACCTACCCGGAACAGGTGTACTTTGGACCTTCGCGTAAAAGGGGGAGTACTCTATGCGCTGATATTTTGCATGCCAGGCAAAGGTGGTTTCTGAGCGATGTTTATGAGCAAAGAAGGGAACTTGTATTTACCTGGACGCTGCTTTAATTGTTTAAATTTTACTTTTGTTTTCAAACACTTAACAGGTAACGAATTATTATTAACCGGTATGCTTCAAAAAAAGATTGGCCCAGCCAATTCTTTTAAAAAAGCAATGTACCAAAAGCAGTCTGTAGTTTCTGGTCAGAATAAAGAAATAAACGATATTGGCAGCAGTTTGTGGAGCGGTTGTGCCCTGGAAATAGGGGTCTGACCGCTTTTATTTTATGATTTGGGCAAGCGATAAAATCCGTATAAAAAATTACGGAGGTTACATAAACAGTATGCCTTTCAAAAATGTTCTGGAAATAAAACAGCAAAACGGGGAAAAAGTTGATAAAAAAGCAAGATATATAAGAAAACATAAGCCTATCTTTTTTTTACTGGAAAAGATTAAGCTTTGGCCTTCACGTAATGGTGTACTGCACGGCATTAGACATTTATCCAGGAATGGAAATTACCTGGTTATTGAAACACACTGTCATGAGCAAATAAAGGTAAAAATATCAAAAAACAGCCGGGCCGCCAGGTGGCTGAGAAATAAATGGGCTGAAAGAGAATGCCCGGTTTGTCGTATTCCCGCCTGGAAAATCAGCAAGTATGTAAATACCTCATTTAAATAGGGGAATAATAATGAAATTTACTCAGGTGCAAGTGCAGCGTCTTATTGAACTTGGTTTAAATGGCGACCTGGAGAATGAATTTCTCGACAGCAATACAAGGGAAACAGCTTTTAAAAAGCTGGAAAGAGAGCTGGTCGAGCAAAATAAAGCCGCTTTAAAAAAGTTGCAGGAAGAGAAAAGGCCTGTACTTCGAGACGTTGAACAAACACTTATTAGCATTTTAAATGAATATGACTTTATCGAGGTCATCACTCCTGTTTTAATGTCCAGGGGCCTGCTTGAAAAAATGGGATTAACTCCTGAATTATTTAGACAGGTGTTCTGGGTCGATGAAGGAAAGAAAAAGTGCTTACGGCCCATGCTTGCTCCACATTTATATTACCTGCTGCGTAAACTAAAAAAATTATGGCCTGCTCCCCTTAAAATTTTTGAGGTTGGACCGTGTTTTCGCAAGGAATCAAAGGGAGGATATCATATTGAAGAGTTTACCATGTTGAATCTGGTTTGCCTTGGCTGCAGGGAACCGCTTTCTGAATTGCTTAATCTGGCAAAAGAATTGCTTTACCCTTTTGATCTGCCATATGAAGTTGTGGATGAGCATAGTGAAGTATACGGCCGGACGATTGATCTGGTTGTGAAAGGTGTAGAAATTGCTTCTGCTGCGGTTGGCCCGCATGAACTTGACAAAAACTGGGATATTACCGGCCGCTGGTATGGAATCGGTTTTGGATTGGAACGGTTGGCGATGGTTCTCCAGGGGTACCAAAATATCAGGCGCGTGAGCAGAAGTTTAAGTTATCAAAACGGGGCACGACTTAATATCTAGGTCTAACTTAAAATGGAGGCAAGCTGTTAATATATGTTTAACGACAAAATAGCTGTAGAGACTATCACAAGGAAGGCTTTAACGAAGGAGCCATTAACCGCGGCAGAGATTGCGGCCCTGGTTTACCTGCGGAAAGAAGAGCAGATTGCCAGGCTTAAGGAGGGCGCCTGCCAGATCAGATCTCACTTTTTTGGCAAGTATATTTTCCTTTACGGGTTCGTTTATTTTAGCACCTATTGTCGGAACCTTTGCTCATTTTGTAATTATGCGTCGAATAATAAGATCAACAGGTATCGTAAATCAACCCAGGAGATACTGGCAGTATGCAGAAGCCTGCAATCCTCGGGTGTGCATCTTATTGATTTGACGATGGGAGAGGATCCTCTTTATTTAACACATGAAGGTGATGTTCTCCTGGAACTGGTCAAAAATATACGCTCCCAGGTTAATTTGCCGCTAATGTTGTCACCGGGAGTTGTAGGAGAGCATTTTCTGGAAAAACTGGCTGAACTTGGAGTGGCCTGGTATGCTTGTTATCAGGAAACCTATAATCCCAATTTATTTCAACAGCTAAGGGTAGGGCAAAGTTTTACCAGGCGTTTGGGGGCGAAACAAAAAGCCAGAGAAGCTAACCTGCTGGTAGAGGATGGGATGCTGTTGCATCTTGGGGAAAGTGAGCAGGATATTATTTCTTCCATTCTCGCTATGCAAAGACTCGGAGTTCAGCAGGCCAGGGTCATGACTTATGTTCCTCCAGAACCTGACGGTCTACCCAGAAGTTGCGCTCACAACCTGGAAGAAGAAACGGTTATCGCTATTTTGCGCCATGTTTTTCCGGACAAATTGATTCCTGCGTCACTGGATATAGAAGGTTTAAAAGGCCTCTCTTCCCGCTTGAAGGCCGGGGCCAATGTCGTTTCTTCCCTTATTCCCCCCATGACCGGTCTAAGGGGAGTATCTCGAACTACCCTGGATATTGATGAGGGGAGAAGGACTGTGGAAAACGTTAAAGAGGTGTTTAAATCGCTGAATCTGGAGGTTGCGCCTCTAGGTATGTATCTCGACCTGGTGCAGCGCTTCAGAGAAGAACAGAGAATGGAAACCATGGGGAATCTAGGGGAAGAAAGGATAGGCTCGTTTCTATGACAAGGTTAAAGCAGGAAAATTTGCTCTTTCGCGATCTTAAAAAATATGATTGTGAACTGGAGGAAAAAACCGGGAAGACTTTGGCTCAGCTTGTTCAGGAAGGGGCGGGCTTAACTCAAACCCTGGAGATGTTTACAAGGGAAAAAACAGCAGTCATACCGATTACTGCAGGCCTGGGAATGATTACAGGTTTTACTGCGGCAGTGGAATCAATTCTGAAACATTTAGGCCTTAACGTTAAAATAACGGAAAACACTGATATTGCAGGAATAAGTGAAGCTCTGGACTGGGGTGCAAGTCTCTTATTTTGTGCTGATGATAAAATCTTTTTTGCACTGGATATGCGTAGCGGAAATTACGTTGATAATGCTCTGGCCACAGCGGAAATGTTTATGCTCGCGGTCAACCATCTGGCTGGTGGTCTTCAGGGAAAGGATACCTTAATTTTAGGGCTGGGGAAAGTTGGTAATGCTTGCTTGCTGTCTGCTTTGGAAAAAAGGGCAAAAGTTTATGTTTATGACAAGTTGCCAGAGAAGTGTACAGATGCTGCCGGGAAATATCCAGGTGTATCCCCGGTAAAGGAATCATTAATGAGTGCCTGCCGGAAAGCACAGGTAATTATCGATGCTTCCCCGGAAGGAAGTTTTATCAGGGATGAGTGGTTGTCAGATGATGTGGTAATCGGGGCTCCCGGTGTACCGCTTGGTTTGGAGGAAAAAGCGTATAATCGGCTGTTTAAAAGAGTTATTCATGATTGTCTTCCCCTTGGGGTTGCTGGAATGGTTTCCAAAATATTATTCCAAAGGAAGACATCTGCAAACCAATTGGAAAGAAGGTGAGATATGGTCGGTTGACGACAACCTATAGAGGTTCGGGTAAAACTAGTTAAGGTTCTCTTTACAAGGATGTGAGAGAACTGCAGTATTGGGAAAGATGGTCAAGAACATTAATGAATCGCTTTACAAAGGAGTGAGCGAAAATGGTTAAACGAAAACTGATGTTTCTTGCCTTGGTAGCAACTGCATTGCTGGTTTGGAGCACTACCGCTTTTGCACAGGAAGTTTCCCTTCTTGCTGAACAGCTCTTCCGCTATCACCGCGGTCAGGATGTCTTCTTCATGTTCATGCTCGTAGCGTTTTTAATGTTGTTTATCAAGCGTTACGAGTGGGGCGTATGTTTGATGACACTGCTTATATTATCAGTTTCTTTCCCTTTCTACTTTGCCGTGAAAACCATATATTTTGCAGAGGCCTGGAATATGGACCTTATTATCCTGGGAGTGGTTTGTGCTATTACCCTGGTGATTTCTGCAGGAATGTTCCTCGGCCAGGTTAAAACATGGCAGTATATAATTATTGCCTTGTTATTTGTTGTAGCTTATTCCATTAATGAATGGTTTCTTTTTACCTATCTGCAAGGTGTAGCAGATATGGGTGGCAGCCTTCTTGTCCATGCCTTTGCTGCCTACTTTGGTTACGGCATGATCCTGTCTCTAAGGCACAAGAAGATCATGGATGCTCCTATGAAAACGACCGTCCACAGTGTTTCCTTTGTCTGGCTGGCGTCAATGTTGCTGTGGATACTCTGGCCATCATTTACAACCGGGCTGCTTGCACCGGATCAGGTAATAGGTGGAATGCTTATCACTTACATGGCCCTGATGGGTTCCACGGTAATAACCTATCTGGTACTCCTGGCTATTCAGAAAAAAATCGATCCATTGGTTTATACCTACGCCATTCTGGCTGGCGGCGTGGCTATTGGCTCCACAGTTGACCTGGTTGGGCCGTGGGCAGCGTTTGCTATTGGACTCCTGGCTGGCCTCATTTCCTCATTATGCTTTGTTTACCTGCATCCTACCCTCGAAAAGGCGTTTGGTGTACGTGATGTTATGGGAGTCCATAACCTACACGGCGTTCCCGGGATCGTGGGTGGCTTGCTGGCCATTCCTTTTGCCGGTTCCGTACAGGGGGTTGCTGTAGTGGGGACCTTTGTGATTGCGATAGTTACCGGCTTGATTTCCGGGTTGATTATGAGGGCCATCGGCAGAAATGAGGAGTACATCCTGGACGATTCTGAAAGCTTTCCCATGGAAGATGCCAGGACTGCAGAAAGCATCTCTATTAGAGGTTCCGGTGTTTCTATGTAACTTAACCGGAATTGTATTCTAAACGCTGGCCTTTTATTATTTATGCAGATAAGGTTTCCGCATAAATTTAATAACCTGGAGGGTTGATCGGCAGGATCACGTAGACTCTAAATCTGCGCAGCCGGGTTTGACTCCCGGACTCTCCTCCAATTTTCCCATAGATTTGGACCCTCGTAAGGAGGTGATCGCTTTTGACCGGGACAGAAGAAATCCTTCGCCGTGCGGCACGGTCTGTAGTGGATGCGGACCAGGAAGAGGCTGAAAAAGTCGCCCGGGAAGCCCTCGAACTGGGGATAGATCCTTTACTTGTAATCAACGAGGGCTTCTCCAGGGGGATGGCTGAAGCAGGTGAACTTTTTGAGAAGGGAGAGGTTTTTTTGCCGCAGTTGATCATTGCTTCAGAGGGGATGGTTTCAGCCATTCGTATCCTGGAAAGTTCCCTGCCCCGTAAAGAGGAGAAAAAAGCCGGCATTGCCGTAATCGGTACCATTGAAGGAGATATACACGATATAGGCAAAGGCATTGTAGCTACCATGTTACGTGTTTACGGGTTTGAAGTGCATGACCTGGGCCGTGATGTTCCCGTTAAAACCTTTGTAGAAACAGTCAAACGGGTGAAGGCCGATCTGGTAGGGTCATCTGCCCTGATGACCACTACCCAGGTAGGGCAAAAGATGCTTGAAGAGGAATTAAAAAAGGCCGGAATACGTGACACCGTTAAGACCATGGTCGGAGGCGCTGTTGTTACCCAGCGCTGGGCTAACAAAATCGGAGCCGATGCCTATGCGGAAAATGCCATGGATGCCGTGGCCAAGGCCAGGGAGATAATAGGTATGGGAGTGGATAGAGTTCCCGTATTTGAAACACCCCCGATTGATTCGGTCTCGAGAGCTTCAAAATCAATGGTGCAGATTGCCAAGGTCGATGGCTTATAGAATGAGGTTGGAGATCCGCCGGGTATGTTTCTTGCACACGTAAAGGCGTCAGGGATAGGGGGCATCCGAACTGCCGGAGATCTGGCAGCAAGGATGAAAATTACCCTCAGGATGGGGCTGCCTGAGGATAAAAAGTACGTGGCGGAAAAGTTAAAGATCTCCACGGAAGAACTGTCCAACGAACATGTCATGCGTGAAGTCAGAGAAGACCTTGATCCCGGCCTTATTGCTTCCGTGCCGGGTAGTGCCAAAGGTGTAGAGACAAAATTCAGGATTACCGAATTGCTGGGGATTGAAATTTTGTAAATCGGTTTAAAACAAAAGCGTTTCCAAGATAACTCTTTTCCAGGAACTGCTTTTCCCGAAAAATAAGTTAATCTTCCAGAAAGGAGGTGATTCTGATGAGTAAAGAAATCCTGGCCAAACTACAAAGTGCTGTTGAACAACAGGATGTGGAAGCCGCCGAGGCTGCAGCCCGTGAAGCAGTTGCCGCAGGGATCGATCCCTTTGTGGCCATTAGCGAGGGCCTTTCTCCCGCTATGCAGACCATCAGCGACCTGTTCGATGCCGGCGAAATGTATGTGCCCCAGATTTTGTTTGCGGCAGAGGCTTTCATGAATGCCATGGCTATCCTGACAGAAAAACTTTCCGCGGAAGAACTAAGCAAGACAAAACGGGGAAAAGTTATCGTGCATACAGTGCAAGGGGATATTCATGACATCGGTAAAAACATTGTGGGCACAATGTTAGCGGCCAACGGCTTTGAGGTAATTGACCTGGGTCGCGATGTTCCGATTGATGTGGTTGTCGAGAAGGCAAAAGAGCTCGGAGTAGATATGGTTACCGGTTCTGCCCTGATGACTACCACCATGCCATCACAACGGGATATCGTCAAAGCTCTGCAAGAAGCGGGTATCAGGCACAAGGTTAAGTGCATGTTTGGCGGCGCACCGGTTTCCAAGGAATGGGTTGACGAAATTGGTGCCGACGGTTATGGAAGCAACGCTGCCGAAGCGGTAGTAGTTGCCAAGGAGCTTATGAATTGAAAAAAATTAGGAAAGGAGTGAGAAGGATGTCTAATGAACCGAAAGTTGGGGTATTTGAATCCTATGCCCGGGCAATTTCAGGACCACGTATTCCTGAAAACGAATGGGACTACAAGATCATCCCCCAAACTGCCAGCCGCATCAAAGAGAAATACGGCATAAAAATGGACAAAAAGAAGATGATACCGACGGACGAGAAGCTGATCAACAATCTCTTCAGGGCAGGCATGGAAATGCTGGTAGAATGTGGTGTTTATTGTATGGATACCGGGCGCGTTATCAAGTACACCGAAGAAGAAGTCTGGGCGGCAATTAAGACTGCCCCGAAGAGACTGGTTCTTGGTGAGGGCCGCGACGCTGTTGTGCTCGAGGGTCGCAGGTTTGACGAAAGCAAACCTCCTATTATCCAGGGGGGGCCTACGGGAGCACCGGTTGCGGAAAAAGATTTTGTAGCCATGCATGAAGCTTATGCCAGGGAACCCATCGTCGATACCATTGTTGACGGTGTGTGCCAGACAATTTACGGTCAGGATCCCAGACCCAATACTCCCTTTGAAATCTACGCCGTTAAAAACGAAGCAATGATGATCAGGCTGGCGCAGGCCCGTGCCGGCCGCCCGGGAATGGGATTGTAGGGCAACGAAACTTCTCTCAGTGCCGCGGGAGTTCTCGCTGCAGATTTTCCCGGCGGCATGAGAGCATCAGACAGCCATGAAGTTTCCCAGCTGAACGAGCTCAAAATAGACGTAAACGCACTGACGTTTACTGCTCACTATGTTTTAGCTGGTGACATTATCATGTGCGAGCAAATGCCTATCTTTGGAGGCTATGCAGGTGGCCTGGAGGAAACAACGATTGTTGACGTGGCCACCACGCTTAATGCCTTCTTGATGACGCAGGCACACTGGCACCTTGATGGCCCGATTCACGTACGGTGGGGGATTACCACGGCCAGGGAGTCGTTAGCGGTAGCCGGCCACTGTGCACGGGCAATTGAGGAAAATACCCAGTGCCTGCTTGGCAACCAGTACTATACTCTTGCCGGGCCATGTACGGTAATGTGTTTGTTAGAGACTGCTGCTCAATCTATTACCGATACAGCCAGCGGCAGGGAAGTCGTGTCCGGGGTAGCTTCGGCCAAAGGAGTAGCCACTAACTATACTACAGCTATGGAAGCACGCTTTATGGGTGAAGTGGCCCATGCTGTAGCTGGCATGGACTTGGATAAAGTCAACAGGATGCTCGACGAGCTTGTTGCTATCTATGAAACCGGATACAAGACAGCTCCCAAAGGAAAAACGTTTAACGAATGCTATGATCTCGCCAAATTGTTACCTTCTGATGAATATATGCAGGTTTACAAAGAGGCATGGGGGATATTGAATAAACTTGGCCTGAAATACTAAGGGCCCGGGTTAGGACTTGGTGACCTGTACCCGGCCCAAGGTTGGGCCGGGTACAGGACTTTTTATCTTCTATACCAGCAAATGAGCGGGAGAATAACTTTGTTACACTACTGGCGAAATAAGGCTTGAAACAAATACATAAGGGTATACATTATCTTTTAGCTGCTGTTTCAAATTTTTAATGAGAGGATGTACTTAATTGAACGTGGGTGTTCTGGGAGGTGGATTACAGGGTCTGGAGGCGGCTTATCTTCTCAAAAAAGCTGGCCACAGGGTTTTAATGCTTGAAAAGAGGCCACATGCCCCTGCACTGGGTCTGGCCGACGAAAGGTTTTGCTTTAACCTTACAGCTACCTGGCAACGTGAACTGGTCGTCTTTTTAAAAAAAGTTGATGTCATTATCCCCGCTACGGAAAACAAAATCACCCTTGCAATTATGGCTGAGGCAGCGGAGAGATATGGTAAAGTTTTTTGTTATGATTCCCGGGCATATGCGGTAAGCAGCAGTAAAAGTCTTTCTAATAAGCTTTTTTCTCAGCTGGAACTGCCCCGGCCTATTCCCTGGCCGGATTCCTCTTTCCCCTTAATAGTAAAACCGTCTGAGGAAAGCGGAAGCCGCGGCGTGAAAATTGTTTTTAATCAATATGAACTGGATAAGGTCTTAACCGAAGAAAAACTGTATATAGGCGGCTTTATCATTGAGGAATTTCTGGAAGGCCCTTCATATTCCGTAGAGGTGGTGACTATAAATGGAGAAGGTTTCGCTTTTGAAACAACTTTGCTTGGTTTTGACGAGCTTTTTGACTGTAACAGGGTTATTGCCCCCAACGGGTTAGATGAAAAGAGTAATAAA
>JAGVAS010000061.1 GCA_020060185.1 Desulfovibrio sp.
GCTGTCCGGCGGCGGACCTCCATGTCCGCCGGGCCATCTTAAGGCCGTCGCTTCGCTGAACCTGTTCGCTGTGCTGCACATGTCGCTCGCCACAACCTTGCGCCACCTTTGCGGGACATAATACGGTTTCTAATAAAGATCATTTTCATCCGCTTTTGTGACCCGCAGGGTCGTGGCGGTTAGTATGAAAATAGCGTAGCGCTTGCTGTCGGCGGAGCTCCGTGTTCAGCTCGGCAAGTTCTAGATGGGCGGAAAGTTACCATTGCTTTAGGCAAGTTCAACTCATATTATGGTAGCACTCGTCGCTTAAGGAGTCGGCCAACAACAGTTGGCCGCCTTAACCTTCGCTCCTCGTGCTTTTTAATTTAAGAACTTGCTGATTTAAAGTAATGGTAACATTCCCGCCCAAGGCGTAAAAAAGTATATCGGTCCAAGTTCGTTTTCTGACATCCTGTCAGCTGGGTCGTCTCCAGCTCTCGCTTCGCAGTGAACTTGTTTCTTCGCTTCACTAGTCACTCCGCCAACAGTAAAACGCTTCGCCCAGGGAACAATTACGGGATCCAAACCCGGTCATTTTCATCCATTGTTGTAACCCTTAGGGTCAGGGAGTAAGGACTTTTCCTGTTTAATTTTCTTTATTCTCTATAAAAAAGTCTACAATAAAATGATAGATAGTCAATAAGCATATACCTTCAGAACCGGGGTATTGAAGTTAAAAAGATAGTTTATGCTATCTTTCATAAAGATTTCTAATCACATTTAGCCCGATGTTATAATAATCCATAGCTGCCTGGCGGGTAAAATCCGGCAAATAAAAGGAAATAACTAAAAATCAAAATAAAAAGGATAATAGTAGTAGAAATGAACTGGCTTGAGATAACCCTTATAGGTTTAATTGCCGGAACCCTGGGAACAGGTCTTGGAGGCATTTTAGCTTTTTTATTCGCAAAGCCATCCGATAAGGTGCTGGGCATAATGCTGGGGCTTTCGGCCGGTATTATGCTTTCCATCGTTTTCATGGAGTTACTGCAAAAAGCAGCGGGCAACAGCTTTCCCCACACCGTTTCAGGCCTGCTGCTGGGCATTCTGTCTTTTGTTTTCCTCGACAACAATTTTCCGCACAGGCATTATGTGAGCGAAGAAGTAGCGGGAGGGCTCTACGTCAAGAAAGGCGTCCTGATTGCTACGGGAATCGCCCTGCATAATTTGCCCGAGGGAATAGCAATCGGTGCGGGATTTGCTTCCTCTGCCAGCATGGGAATTACCCTGGCGCTTTTAATTGCCGTACATAACATTCCCGAAGGCATAGTAGCGGCCTTCCCTCTGAATATTGGAGGTATGGGCCGGGTAAAGTCCTTAGCGATTACTTTAATGGCAGGGCTGCCCATGGGTGTAGGAGCCTTTTTGGGGGTACTGTCGGGCAATGTTTCTCTTTCCTTCCTGAGCCTGTCCCTGGGTTTTGCCGCCGGTGCCATGCTCTATATTGTGTGCGACGAACTAATTCCCGATGTATACAAGCTCACCAGCGCCCACATCGCTATCCTGGGTATAACGGCAGGCATTTTGACAGGCATGGCCATGGTTTATTATTTATAATGCCATCTAATATAGGGGACTTCCCTGTCCGGGTGGATTAAAACTACTTTATCATTTTCCATTTTGTTCTTCTACGGAAGGAATTACCCCCGCGCGTCCCCCGAGGTCTCCCTCAAACCAATTTCCGGCAGAAGAACCCATATAAATTCTGCCCCCGCCAAACCTGACAGACAGCTCCCCTGCAGAAAGGTCGGCATATTGGGATTGATCCACCGTAAGGGTTGTCCTCCTGTCATCTAAAAAAGGATGACGGGATTTCGGGGCTAGCAGGGCCAGGGACACGACTCCACCCACAAGGACAACAATGATAGCCAGGGCCAGCCAGCGGGGAATTTTACCGCCCCAGAAAAGGCTGATTCCGATAATGATCAGGATTACCGGCCAGTAGCTTAGGACCTGCCTGGAAAACCCCCACCAGCTAAAACCTAATCTTTCCAGAAAGAGGATAACGCCTGCCAGGATAAACAGAACTCCTGCAAGAAATGTACTTACTCTCACCGCCCGTCCTCCTTCCCGTTTCTCAAAAGGAAAAAGGCACCCAGAGCAATAAACAGCAGCGGCCACAGGTAGTGGAAAAGAAACCCGAAAACCTGCCGCACCAGGAAAATAACTCCCAGGCCAATCAGCACCAGGCCGGCATTGCGCCGCCTTCTTGCCCTGGCTTGCTGTTCCTTTTCGGTTTCCTCTTCGGTGTCTGCAGCTTCCGGAACACTTTTTGCGGCTTCAGGGCCGTCCTCTGCCGTCTCCGGGATATCTCCTTCAGGTGCTGTTTTAGCTTTATTAATTTCCCTGCTTTTGACGGTAACCTTTTTTTCTTCAGGTACAATAATCCAGGCGATAATATAAGCGATTAGGCCGCCCCCACCGACAAATATGGCCAGCACCCATAATACCCGGACCAGAACCACGTCTACATCGAAATACTCGGCCAGGCCTCCGGCTACTCCGCCGATTACCCTGTTTTTTTGAGAGCGGTACAAGCGATTCAAGATCATCCCTCCCCGCGACATTCCAGTTATAGTCTTTATTTATATTATTATGATACCATAACATCCTTTTTAACACTATGAAAATAGAAATCTCAGGTGCCAAGAAACAGAAAAAGTTGTAAACTAATGCCAGAAAACTTTTACCTTGACCTGAAAAGCTTAAAGGGAGGTATTTGGTCGCATGGTAAAACATTACAGCGTTTTCGGGTTGGAAAGCATTCCGGAAATTGACGGCGGCAGCAACCTGGCTGAAATTATTATTTTTTCTAGCTGTCCTAGGAAGGAATTGAATAGAACAAATCACTTTAAATCAAAATATTAATATAGCTAAAATTATTACTTCGCCAGGAAAGGACATGGATGAAAATGAACCGCATTATTACATGGGATTTAATGACACCATATATGATAAAACAAAGCAGCCGCTTTTGCGGAAGCCTCCACAGCTTAAGTGGCCCCAAAACGTTTTATAAGCTTTATGAAAATGAAAACATTTATATCATTACAATCGACGAAAACAGGGATGAAATAGTAAGTGTCGTTAACCAGGAAACAAAAGAAGTGGAATATTCTCATCCGCTAGCGAGACATGGGAAAAAAATAATGGAAAACATGAAGGGTCTGGGAATAGACTTTGGTTTTTGAAAAATTATATCAAAGACAGAAACCTGCAGCAGGAAATATAAAAAATACCTTCCTTATCTCTCTTTGAAAGGCAAAGAACAACTTGAAAGGCAAACAAGAACAACTTATGGCAGTTCAGAGTTAACTGGGTACCGAAAGTGCCCCGTTATTTTCCACCTTAAAAGGCAGTCTTCTTCCCTGGCCATATCTTCATGGATCAGCTGCTGCAGATCTATACCGGCATTGCGAAAAGCCCGTATTACAACATCAGTGCAGGCCCCCCGGTCAGAAGAGACATCTCCGCCCGGGTAGCTGATGGCTGCATAGGAAGCATCATAGTAGGTCCTGTTTTTTACCTCCCGACGGGCTCCCAGCAGGATGAGATCGGCTGCTTCCAGCTCTTCTTCCGGGATTTTTTCCACCGGGGAGGGGAATTCCCCAATACCCGTTGGTGCTTTTAGTTCCAGATCTTGAATTATATAGCGGCTCTGCAGCCAAATCTGCCGGGCGAAATTCCCATAGGCCTGTATTGCCAGGAAAAAACCGGCAGTTATAAACATATAAACAAGGTAAGAACTATTGCAATAAATTTAAACCTAATTTCTTTCATGGTTTAGCTTCTTATCCAGCAAATATTTGGTGCAATCTGCTTAATTCCTTTATATATAGACGAATAAAGACATAAAACGGTTTTACCTGACTATTAAAAAAACATTTTTTAACCACTTGACAGCATCCCTCACCGCTTCCCGAACAGGGCGGGGAACATAGCCCGGTACCGATGTGCCCCGTGGCGCCCGTAACTGCAATCATTTATTGCGGTTTTACATATAATCCAGTATACTAAGAAAGGTATGGGAAAATCAAGCTTAACAGGATGCACTTTCAAGATAAAGGAGAGCCTTAAAAGTGAAAGCAATGATTTTGCCCAAAACTTTATCAATGAAGGAAAATAGCAACCCGCTCGAACTTGTTGATCTTCCAGTTCCCGAACCGGGTCAAAATGAAATTCTGGTTAAAATTTCGACCTGCGGTGTCTGCCATACGGAACTGGATGAAATTGAAGGGAGAACCCCGCCCTCCGTATTTCCTGTCGTTCCCGGCCACCAGGTTGTAGGGCGGGTTGTAAAAAATGGCCCCCTTACCGGCAGGTTTAAAACCGGTGACAGGGTCGGTATCGGGTGGATATATTCCTCCTGTGGAACCTGCCCTTCCTGTAATGACGGAAATGAAAATCTTTGTGAAAGCTTCAGGGCTACCGGACGGGATGCAAACGGCGGCTATGCTGAATATATGATTATTCCGGAAGATTATGCTTACAAAATTCCTGAAATCTTTACTGACATGGAAGCAGCCCCTCTTTTGTGTGCGGGAAGCATAGGCTATCGTTCCTTAAAATTGACAAATCTCCGCGACGGGCAATCCCTGGGCCTTACCGGGTTCGGGGCATCGGGTCATCTTGTGCTTAAAATGCTTAAGTATAAATTTCCCGGGGTTAGAGTATATGTCTTTGCCAGGAGCGAAAAAGAAAGGGAATTTGCCCTGGAGCTAGGAGCTGCCTGGTCCGGTGACATAGGGGCCGAATCCCCCGAAAAATTAAACAGTATCATTGATACCACCCCGGTCTGGAAAACCGTCGTTGAAGCTTTGAAAAATCTTCAAAGCGGAGGTCGTTTGGTCATAAATGCTATTCGTAAAGAAGAGCGTGATAAGGAATACCTTTTAAATATAAATTACCAGCAGCACCTTTGGCTGGAAAAAGAAATAAAATCCGTAGCAAACGTGATACGGAAAGATATCAGCGATTTTTTACAGCTGGCCTCGGAAATACCGATAAAGCCAGAAATACAGGAATACAGGCTGGAAGAGGCCAACACAGCACTTCAGGAACTAAAAGCAGGGAAAATCCGGGGGGCAAAGGTCCTGGTTATCTCATAGAAAGAAAAATATTTAATTCCCACCAAGTTTGCGCAGTCTTTCAAAGAAGGGATTTACCACTTCCTGGTACCTTGCCGCAGGGCCGCTGAATCCATTTTTGCAAGCCTAAAAATAAACCCGGAGGAGCTGTTTGGCTTTCCCGGGCAAAATTAAGCCGGTATTATCACGCTATCTTCTCACCTGGGTTTCTGGCGGAAAGGCTGTAAATCCCTTCTACTTTTATCCTCACCGCCGCTGCAGGCTTTGGCAGTTTCATTGCTGCAAATCTCTGTGCAAATTTGTCATAAAGCTCCCCGCTGGTTTCTAGTTCTGCTGTGCCCAGGAAACGATAGCCATTATATTTTTCATAATCAACCACAGCGATGGCCACCCTGGGGTTTTCCTGGAGATTTTTAAAAGATTGCCTGCCTGTCATTTCTCCAAAGGCCAGGGTGCTGTCGTCCACAACGATTACCGAACCTTTAGGGCCGATGTTGGGCCAGCCATCCCTACCGGCCGTAGCTACTAAGCACCTCCCACTCTTAACCAGATCCTTCATCTCCTCTGTTAAAACAGCCATGGATTTCTCCCTCCTTATTAATTTAAAAACAAAAAGGCTATAATAATCATACAGCCATTTAATGGAAAAGTAAATGCTTTTTATTTTTGGAGAGATAAGGAGAGGGTTTTTAGAAAAGTATGGAAAACTGTATAAGCAGCTCGGTTTTGGATCAAATTTTATAAAACCACTTTAAAAAGTTTATTCCTGTGATTGCTGTTTTGTGCCATTTTTTTTCATAGATAAAGAAATTCTTTTCCTGCCGGCATCTACAGATAAAACCCGAACACTGACCACATCGCCCACCTTAACAACATCAAGGGGATGTTTGACATAACGGTCGGAAAGTTGTGATATATGGATAAGGCCATCCTGGTGTACACCGATATCGACAAAAACACCAAAGTCTACAACATTGCGCACGATTCCCTGGAGCTCCATTCCATCCTTTAAATCACCCATATCAAGAATTCCCTTTTTAAAAACTGGCTTGGGAAGATCATCCCGGGGGTCACGGCCAGGTTTCCTGAATTCATCGATAATATCCCTTAAGGTTGGTTCACCCGCCTGAAGCTCAGCCGCCAGTTTTTTAATATCAACGGAAGGAATCTCTTCCGTACGGCCCAGCTGATGGGGCCTAATTCCCATAACTGCCATGATTTTTTCAGCAGTTTCATATGATTCGGGGTGGACTGCAGTACGATCAAAATAGTTTTGTGCTTCGGGGAGTCGTAAAAATCCGGCGCACTGCTTAAAAGCCGAGGGGCCAAGTTTTGGCACTTTTTTAAGCTCTCCACGGCTTTTGAAGACGCCGTTTTCCTCACGGTAGGCAACGATGTTCGCAGCCACGGTTTTGTTAATCCCCGCAACACGTCCTAAAAGGGCCGCCGAAGCGGTGTTAAGGTTAACCCCCACCTGGTTCACGCAGGATTCAATTACTCCGTCCAGTGTCTCTGCAAGTTTTTTTTGGTCGACATCGTGCTGGTACTGCCCTACCCCAATAGAGCGGGGATCTATTTTTACCAGCTCCGCCATGGGATCCTGGACCCGGCGTGCAATGGAAACAGCACTTCTCTCCGCCACATCAAGGTCGGGAAATTCCTCCCGGGCTAATTTAGAAGCCGAATAAACACTGGCTCCTGCTTCGTTGACTATTGTGTATTCCACATCTTTTTTGTACTCAGCCAGAATTTCTGCCACAAATTCTTCAGTTTCACGCCCCCCTGTACCGTTACCGATAGCTATGGCATTAAGGGCATGTTTTTCCATAAGGCCTATTACTGTCCGGGCAGCCTTTTCTTTTTCATGGCGTGGTGGTGTGGGATAAATAACAGCTGTCTCCAAAAGCTTCCCTGTTTCATCTACACATGCAATTTTGCAGCCGGTACGAAGGCCGGGGTCAATTCCAAGAAGGCGCTTGCCTTTTACGGGAGGGACCATCAGCAGGCCCCTTAGGTTTTCCTTAAATATTTTTAAGGCCTGCTCCTCGGCTTTTTGCGTAAGATCGTTTCTTATTTCCCTCTCCATAGAAGGGAAAAGCAAACGTTTCCAGCAATCTTCAATCGCCTCCTGCAGATGAAACTTTGAACCGGGGGTAAAATCCTCTTTTATGTAGTATTTTTGCATTAAAAACAACGCTTTTTCTTCCGGGATTTCAATTTTAACCTGAAGAAACTCTTCTTTTTCCCCCCGGTTTATGGCCAGTACCCTGTGCGGCTGTATCTTCCGGCAGGGCTCACGGAAATCGCAGTACATATCATAGGTACTTTCCGTATCCTTACGGGAACGCGTGGCCATAACACCTTCTTCGGAAATAAATGTTCTGAGCGCCTGCCGAATACGGGGGTCGTCAGAGACCGCTTCAGCTATTATATCACGGGCCCCCTGCAGGGCTTCTTCCAGGGAAAGGATGCCTTTTTCTTCGTCCAGGTACTGCTGCGCCGCTTCTTGCGGTTCCTGCCGTCCTTCCATGATCAGGTGTGCCAGGGGTTCCAGTCCTTTCTCCCTGGCCAGCGATGCACGGGTGCGCTTTTTGGGCCGGAAAGGGCGGTAAATATCTTCTAATTCTGTAACGTTGACAGCATTTTGAAGGGCAGATTCCAGTTCGGAAGTCAAGACTCCCTGCTCTGCCAGAAGCCTGTGGATATCCTCCCGTCGTTTCTCCAGGTTGCGGTAAAGAGTTAGCTTCTCCAGTAGAAGTCGAAGTTCCTCATCTGTCATGCCCCCCGATATTTCCTTACGGTAGCGGGCAATAAAAGGAACCGTATTTCCTTCATCCAGCAGGGCAACTACCCTGGAGATTGGCCTGGAATCCAGGTTAAGTTCCGCTGCAATACGCCTGAAAATTTTCTCCTCGTTACCGTTGTTCATTTACTCATGTCCTCCTACCTGGTTTATTAAACCCATACGCTTAAGTTTTATGATCTTAACTGAAATTATTACATTATTATTTAGGATGCTAAGGGTTTGATTTCTGCTACCCCCTTGGGAACAACCACCCTCATCAAGGACGATCTCGTTTTTTACCAGCATGCAGGTCCTTCTGCCGTTATAAAAATGATTGAAGCCCTGCAAGATTGCAGCCCCCGCTTGTACTGGTCAGCAAGGGCTGCTGGCCGAAAACGTAGATCCTGTAACAGCCATTAAGATCGCCACCCTTAACCCGGCTGTTTTTTACGGCCTTGATCAGAGGACGTCGGGGGCCTGGCCCCGGGCCGGTACGCCGACATTTTATTTTTGAAAGACCTGCAGGCCCGTTTTATTTCCGCTGTTACACTTTGTAAAGTAATTTCTAATCTTCGAAGGTTAGTAGATGTCAATAAAATATATTGGAGATAATAAATCCCGCAGATTTTTGATTCAGGGAGCTTTATGAGACGCAGAAGGGCTCTTTACCATGAGCGAGAGCACCGTGGCAACCAGGCAGATTGCTATTAACAGGATAAAAGCAGCCTTGAAATCACCTTTCAGCTCAAAGAGATATCCTACCAAGAGGGGAAAAAGGCCTCCGGCCCCCAGCCCGGTAAAGATCAGGCCGAAATTTAACCCAAAATTTGCTTCGCCAAAGTAACTCACAGTCGTAGCTGGGAAGAGGCTGTAAAGCCCCCCGTAGGTCAAACCTAAAACAGAGATGGCTAGACCCATAAGCACAGGGGATTTAATATATAAAACAAAAAACAGGGTCAAGGTGGTGATGCTAAAGACAAGCGTCATCGCCCTGCCGCAGCCGACAAGATCAGACAGGAACCCGGCTGCCAGCCTGCCGGCAGCATTAAAAAAGGCAAAAAGGGCAACCATGATATAGC
This sequence comes from Desulfovibrio sp., assembly GCA_020060185.1. Taxonomy (GTDB): domain Bacteria; phylum Bacillota; class Dethiobacteria; order DTU022; family UBA8154; genus UBA9862. Next base: position 8,991 of record JAGVAS010000061.1, read on the forward strand.
CTTTTTCAAAAGCAGTATGTATTTCTACGATCCGATTCAGGTGTGTAACAAAAGTAATACCGGTGCCGGTAGTAAAACAAAACATTATCCACAACATATAAAACTGGGGGAATCTTAAAAGATCATGCCAGCGTTCCATTTTTTCCTGACTGTTAATTTCCTGGCCTGTTCCGGGAGGATTGCTTATCAACCGGGACATAAGGGAAATGCCGACCAGTAATACCAGACCGACAATGAGAAAAGCCTTTTGAATACCCTGCCCAACAAGCAAGTTCACTGCGGGAGCCATTATAAAGGCAGAAAGCCCGACCCCTGTCACAACAATACCTGTAACAAGGCCTTTCCTCTGTGGAGGAAACCATTTTAACGCTGCCGGGGTAACGGAACCATAGCAACAGGCCACCCCGATTCCGTAAAAGAGACCCCAGATTATAGCAACACCATGTGGAGTCAAAAAAAGCGAACTCAGGATAAATGCTCCACTGAGGAAAAAGCTCCCTGTAAAAATAACCTGGCGTGGGCCCAGCTTATCCTGCATCCTTCCAGTTAATACCATTGCTACGGCATAGCAGAAAACAAAGACTGTATAGGGAAAAGCCGCCTGGGTCTGAGACCATCCCAGCTGCCGGCTTAATCCACTGGCAAAAATGCTCCATGCATAAGATACGCCAAAGAGAAAGTTAATACCTGTACCGGCAATGACAACCTTCCAGCCGGGGTACATTTGCCAACGCGGTTTTTCCCTTTTAAGTACATGGCTATCAATAGTTTTCATCTCGCGCCCCATTTCATGTTTGGTTATTTAAAAAAGTTCTTATTACGAAAATAATTACACAAAAAATCTTAACATCCTGCTTTGTACCGTATTAAAATTTTTTAACTCCTCACGTGAACCCGCCGGTACCCGTTCAGGTGAATATAAATTGAAATTTAGAAGGTTTTTAGAAAAGCATGAAGAAATTTTAAAAAGCCTACTATACCAGGATACGGAGTGATAACCTTGCCCCCATCAACAGAAGAGCGCTTATACCTTTCCCGGGTAGCCCAGGGATTACAGGCGGCAGATCTTCTTATCCGGGATGGAAATATCGTCAACGTTTACTCCGGGGAAATCCTCGCGGCGAACATAGCCGTCGCCCGCGGCAGAATAGCCTATGTCAGGCCGGGAGAACAACCGTGCGGGCCCTCAGGCGAAGTAATGTCAGCGAAAGGTTATTTTCTGTCCCCGGGTTATATCGAACCTCACGGCCATCCATGGGTCATCTACAACCCCGCCAGCCTGGTCGAGGCGGTACTCCCCCTGGGAACAACCACCCTCATCATGGACGATCTCGTCTTTTACCAGCATGCAGGTCCTTCTGCCGTTATAAAAATGATTGAAGCCCTGCAGGATTGCGGCCCCCGCTTGTACTGGTCGGCAAGGGCTGTCCCCCAATCGCCCCTGTACAATGAAAAAGAGCTGTTTTCACCCGAAAACGTGGCCAAATTACTCAACCTTCCGGAGGTAATCACTATTGCCGAGATAACCAGGTGGGGCGAACTCCTGGAGGCCCAACCCCCTCTTATCCAGGTGCTGGAATTAGCAGCAGGACAGCAAAAGAGGATGGACGGGCATACAGCCGGCTGCAAAAATGACGGCCTTAATGCGCTGGCTGCCCTGGGTATAGCCTCCTGCCATGAGCCCATAAACAGCAATGAAGCCCTGGAGCGCCTGAGGCTGGGAATGTGGGTGATGTTAAGGCAGAGTTCGCTTCGCCCCGACCTGGAGGTAATTTTATCGGGCCTGATCGATTTGGGAATTTCCCTGGACAGGGTGATGATGACAACGGACGCGGCTGAACCGGTCTTCATCTCTAAAAACGGCTTTATCGAGGGACTCCTTAAGATTGCGCTGGCCAAAAACGTAAATCCTGTAACAGCCATAAAGATCGCCACCCTTAACCCGGCTGTTTTTTACGGCCTTGATCAGGACGTCGGGGGCCTGGCCCCGGGCCGGTACGCCGACATTCTATTTTTGAAAGACCTGCAGGATCCCGTACCGGAAAAAGTTATGATCGGCGGGCAGACGGTCGCCCGGGACAGAAAAGGGTTAAAAAAAATAGAAAATATCGATTGGATGCAGCTCGGTTTTGGATCAAATTTTATAAAACCGCCCTGGCTCGACAAACCTGGCGTTTTTGCTCCTGGAAAGGGCAGGGTTCCGGTAATCAAACTGGTAAGCAGCGGTATTACCAAACCGGATTTTCTAGAGTGGGGTAGAAATTCTTTGCCTGAAGGATTACACTTTTGCAGTTTAATGGGCCGGAAAGGGGAGTTTTTAATTTCCTGCTTCCTCAGCGGTTTTGCCGGCAATATCCAGGGCCTGGCCTGTTCGTTTACCACGTCTATGGGGGTCCTGGTTATCGGGGAGTCGCTGGAGGCAATGCGGCAGGCGGCATCGAGGCTGTATGACATGGGAGGCGGGATTGTCCTCCGGGAGGCTGGCTCAAATATATATGAACTCCCGCTCGATATTGCGGGGATGATGAGCTCCCTTCCCCTGCACGAGGCAGCTAACCGCCTGGAAACACTTTATAAACTAATGAACCAGAGGGGGTTCTCTCATAACGACCTGCTTCTCTCCTTACTTTTTTTATCCTGTGACTTTTTGCCGTTTATAAGGATAACACCTTTTGGCGTTATCGACGTAAAAAACCACACCATTATTTCCCCCGCAAAGCTCTTTCCAGAAAGATAAAACTTTGTGAAGTAATTTCTAATCTTCGAAGGTTAGGGAAAAAGGCCTCCGGCCCCCAGCCCGGTAAAGATCAGGCCGAAATTTAACCTAAAATTTGCTTCGCCAAAGTAATGGCCGCATCTTTTTTAGGAAAAAAACGAATCTCTACCAGGTCTTCCTGTAACTGTGCCTTTTCTAATGGCTCGCTTTTACCGGGAAACTCTAGCACTGAGACAAATCCGCAACCCTGGAAGTCATCTGGATGCTTACAGGCCAGGGGGAACTGGCCAGCAAATCTTCTCCCAGGGGGTTCAAGTTCTTGCCGGAAAAACCATTAAATACAGAAATTCGTCCAAGTCCCCCCTGAAAAAAGAGGCAAAGATCCCGGCAGAGATCCTTAAAGGGCTGGTTGAAAAACTAACATCTGACTACGGGACAAAGCCGGGCCTGGCCGAGGCCATGGTACAAACAGCCCACGACCGGTACGGTGCTTGATATGGGCCGCTCTCTGACACACCAATCCATTGTCATTGAGCAGTTCCTGCAGGGCCTTACTACCCAGCAGATCTCCCGGCACATCTTTCATACCTGAAACTTTTTATCAAAATATGGAATGTACCCACGAAATTATAATTTATGCCATCTTATAAAGGAATCAAGAAAATTTTGTGGAATTTTCAATGTTAAAAACGGGAGGAAGATGCCTTAATGAAAATCCTTCTGGTTGAACACAATATTTTTACTTTAGAACAATTTAAAAAAATGCTGGAAAAAAACGCCATAGAATGCGACCTTATTTCCTGCCAGACCGGAGGAGAGGCACTGGGAATTGCCCAAGAGGGGCATCCTGACTTCGTTATTATGGATATCCATCAACCTTGTATCGATAGCCTCGTCGTTTTAAAAATCTTAAAAAACCTCAATGAAGACATTTATTTTTTAATAATCATAACTCCAAAGGATTATATGTGGTTGGAAAAAGCTATTTCCCTCGGAATTGACGACTACCTGATAAAACCCTTGGAGGAATTGGAGTTTATGACACGGGTCAAAATAGCCATAAAGTCGAGAGAAAAAAAAATTAAAAGGACCCGCAGTACGGAACTGGAAAAGAGAATTAAAGATCGGACTATAGAGTTAATAGAAGCAAATAAAAAATTACTGGCTGAAATCACTGAGCGTAAAAAAGCAGAAGGGGCCTTACGGGAAAGTGAGGAGCACTACCGGCAAATTGTTGAGCTTATGCCCAGTGCCATTATCGTCCACAGCAAAGACAAAATTGTCTTGACCAACACAGCAGCAGCAAACTTGCTAAATGTAACAAGCCCCCAAATGCTTCTCGGGAAATCCATCGTTGGTTTTGCCCATCCGGAGTTCAGGGAAACACTCCGGGAACAAATTCAGCAGCTAATGAAATACAACCAGGTTTCAAAAAAAATCGAGGCTAAATTTACTAAAACCGATGGAACAATTGTCGATATAGAGCTAACTTCAAGCCCCTTCAGCTACCAGGGGGAACCGGCTATACAAACGATCATTCACAACGTTACCGAACGCAAGAAGATAGAAACTGAATTGCAGAAAGCAGACAAGCTGGAATCAATCGGTATTCTTGCCGGTGGAATTGCCCACGATTTTAACAATTTTCTGGCAACCATGCTGGGGAATATCTCCCTGGCCAAAGTATATAAAGATAACCCTGACAAAATTTATGAAAAGCTGGATAACATTGAAAAGGCAACCCTGCAGGCCAAAGAACTTACACGCCAGCTATCTATCTTTTCCAAAGGCGGGGATCCGGTTAAAAAAGTTGTAAATATTGAAGAACTAATTATGAACAGCACTTACTTTGCCCTAAGCGGTTCAAATGTAAGTTGTGAATTTTTCTTTTCGGAAGATCTTTTGCCTGTA
>JAGVAS010000160.1 GCA_020060185.1 Desulfovibrio sp.
CAAAGAGCAATATGTCATTTATTAGTAATTATGGTATAGTCTGTTAATTCGATTGAGGCTTGCCATTAACATCACCTGGAGACTTTCTGAATACACTCATTATAACTCAAAATGTCAAATGTAAAAAGTAAAAATTTTTTCTTATTCAGCTAACGGGAATCTAAGGCACAGTATCTAATAATGAGTATCAGATACGCGAGTATAACAAAAGGAAAAGATTGATGCTGAGTCAAGCTGTTGCTAGAACTGAATCGCAAAGGGAGTTAAAATGGACAGGTCAACCCATGTGGGGGGATGACCTACGGCTTTTGCAAATGCAACTGTTCCATAACTTAAATCCTATTTCTAAAGGGGGGATGCAGATATGAAAAAGACCGAATGTTTCTTTCCAATCATATGAAGGAAGGACATCGAATTCCGTTTTTTTCCCTAAAAATATGGACATATCCTAATGGGAGGGTGATTATTAGCTTGTTGGAACGGTTCTCCCGTCCCCTCCGTCTACCCGGGCTGTCAGGCATTATTGGGGACAACACTTCCTGATCATCGAAGACCTTGAGGATAATAGACAATATGTTGCTCTGCTGGAGTTAGTTGTTGATGGAGTAAAAAAGCCCCAGGGCGCTGGCTCCCAGGGTTATAAACACCGCTCCCACCGCCAAACCGAGCGTAAATAGTGGGTGTGAAAGGCCGACAGCCAGGGCGGTGCCCGCCAGCAAGGCCTCCATCAGCACCAGGGTGGGGAGAACCGCTGCCAGCAGTTTTCCCCATACCACCGGCCATCCGGCCAGGGGGACGCTGTTCAGGATCCAATCCGCTTCTCCCTCCCGGCCGAAGGACTGCAGCGCCAGGTTGCCGCTGAAGATGATGGTATAGAGGACGAGAACCGATACCAGTCCCGAGCGGGCTGCATCTCCGGGCCTGAACAGAAAGCGGCCCACGAAGAAGGCCATGATATAAGAGAGAAAAACCAAAAAATTTGTTGTATTTTGTATAAAAATTTTAATATGCCTCTTTTCAAGTTAAAATGATATACTGTTTTAACTGGTAAAAATAAGTTTAGTTTTTCTTGACTTGGCCTTTATAAATGAAGTACAATAAGAGTGAGCGTTCATTCAAATATAAACGGAAGGAACTGCGGAATGATGGAGAAAAAGGAACAAGTTGGTAAAAAAGAAGCTGTCTATAAAGCAGCAATTGAAGTTATTGCCCGTGAGGGTTTCCATGATGCTACCATAGATAAAATAGCTGCTGCTGCCGGTGTTGCTGTAGGAACCATTTACAACTATTTTCAAAACAAAGACGATATCCTCAACTTTATTTTTCAAACGGAGTACGAAAAACGGAAGAATTATTACCTGGAAATCCAGAAAAAAGACAGGCACCCCCTGGTAAAGCTAAAACTGATTCTCTCCATGCATTTTGCCGAAGTGAAAGAAAACCCTGATGTTTACAGGATACTTTTACGGGAAAGGTGTATGCCCAGGATTTGTCATTTTGAGGGAATAACCAGGTTTGAAGGTTTACCCCGGTTTATTGAGGAAATACTAGCTGACGGAATTAAGAAAGAAAAAATACGTTCCTGCAACCTTCAGATCGTCTCGGCAGCCATATTCGGAGCCATTGAAGCGCTTATGAGCAGGCACCTGGTTGAACTGGAGGAAAAGGGACACTCCAAGGTTCTTGATAACGCCTCCGAGGAGATTGTTAACTTGCTCTGGTGTGGGTTATCCAGGGAAAAAAGGTAATGCGGCAATAAATGTGTTATTAGCCCGCTTACCCTCGAAGAGGAAGAGATGGTTATAATGCCAGCCAATCAGCTGCATGCCCTGAAGGCCTTAAAAAAATTTAAAATGATGCTGGTAATGAGTAAAAATTAAATAAAGTGGCGAAGGCTAGTGCTCGCTTAAGGGGTTCGGGCGATGATGTTTTTATTTCGAGCTTTTTAATTTACAGCTGGCAGGAATTCTGGATGCTGACATTACCGGCCCGAGTATTCCAAAAATGTTCTTTTTTTCGCATATTAATGGCTCCTGCCGGGGAGCTTTTCTTTTTTGGAGGAAATGTAAAGGCCAGTGTTATAAAAACAAAAACATAAGTATAAATTAACATGAATATGTTTTTTAATTTTGGGGATGGTAGATTATGAAAACAATTCTTTCCCGGGTAATTCCCTGGCTTTTAGGCCTGCTTGTTCTGGGCAGCGTTTTCTACCTTTTTTCCGCAAGGGATTTAAGCGCTGAAAAAATTATTGAAAGGGCTTTACGAAAAGAGAAAAAAATTACCAGTTACTATACCTTGCTGGAAACGGCAATTAACCTGGGCAGTTCTATGCGGAATTACTATGTAGAAGTTTGGTTTCATTCCCCGCATTTTTATCGTGTGGAAATATATTCCTCTTCTCCTGAGGAGGGAGCTGAACCTGAGCAAGTTTTTGTATCTGATGGGGGAAAAACCTGGATTTTTAGTCCTGATATGGACGATTTTTATATATTAAATCCTCTTTCTCAGGATTTAACCCCCCCACCTTTTTTACTGGCAACATTTCTTAAAAGTCTCTCACAAGCCCGGGATGCAGAATTTATAGGTATGGAAAAAAGAAAAACAGGATCCTGCTACCTTTTACGGGTAATTCCTCCCTCCCCGGGGCGAAGGAATGCCTGGGAGAAGGTGTGGCTGGAGAAGAAGTCACTGCTGCCCGTGCAGATAGATATTTACGACTCCTATGACCAGCTCCAGCAAACAGTAATTTTTCATAAGACTATAGTAAACCCTGAAATTAATCAAGAGCTTTTTAAAATATGACTGGAAGGCGTCGATATTTTTTTGGATGAAGCAATTAAAACCGTAATGTTTAAAAAAGTTATTCCCCCGGAAAAAGATGAGTTGTGGTTTAAGATACAGGATATTTTGGGGTCAAAACTGGAAGAAATAGAGGAACTGCTTCAGGATTATACACTTTCCAACGTTGTGGTCATGCAGGATTTGATGGACCATATCTTCGGCAGCAAGGGCAAACGTTTACGTCCCATATTACTGTTATTGAGTGGAAGTTTTAAGCCTGTTCATAATAAAACCCTGGTAAGGGCCGCTGCAGCGGTAGAGTTAATCCACACAGCCTCGTTAATTCATGATGATATCATTGATGAGTCCCGGGAGCGAAGGGGAAAACCCTCAGTCAATGCCTTGTGGGGCAATCGTCCTGCGGTTCTGGCAGGTGACTTTTTATTTGCGCGCGCTTTTGAATTAATTGCTTGTTGCAGGAACTACGAGCTAAATAAAATATTGACCAGGGCTATCAGTACCATGTGTGAGGGTGAAATTGAGCAAACGCGTTTTGCTTTTAATCTCTGTTTTAGTGAGCAGCAATATATCCAGAATATTTACCGCAAGACGGCTGCCCTGATGGAGGCCTGTTGCAGTGCCGGAGCGCGCCTGGCGGGGCTGGAGGACGCTACCGTACTGCAGCTGGAGGCTTTTGGAAGGAATTTAGGCCTTGCTTTTCAAATAACTGATGATATCCTGGATATTGCCGGAGAACCATTGGTTACCGGCAAACCTGTGGGTAATGACCTGCGGGAAGGCATTATTACTTTGCCCTTGATTTATGTGCTGGAAGACCCCGTCTGGGCTCCTTATTTACGGGAAATTGTTGAGAAAAGGGATTTTTCTCCTTCAACGATGGAATTTCTCCAGCATCCTTCCTGTATTAATGAGCCCATAAAACGAGCTCTTGATAAGGCGGGTTTATATATCAGAACAGCGAGGGAATGCCTGTTGGACTTTACAGGTACCGTTGAGGGAGAAATCCTGGATAGCCTGGCCGTCTATGTCCTGCAGAGGAAATTGTAGCGCTGGCTTTATAAACCAACGCCCATGACCCTGCAGCTCACTTCATACCAGGCCGCGATTACGCAACGACCGGCAGAGGCGGTACAGATAAAAGATGTCTTTTTCACCTGTTGCTGATAGGAGCCCGTGAGCAATACTCTCCAATTTTTGATTTTTAATTTTCGGATCAGAGAGATAAAGGATCAGGAGTCCCTTTACAACCATACGGTGAAAAGTAGGATTGGAGAGTTCTCCGGCACGCTGCAGGGCATTTTCTATAAAGAATAGCAACCGCTGATAGCATTGTTCCGAACCGGAATAATAGAAGACAAAGTTCAAATCCCCTTCTTTCCTGTCCTCTTCCTGATCAATAAAGTAATCCAGCAGAATATGCAGTCCACAAATCCAGGGGAAATAACAGCTAAACATTTTTTCTGTTTCGCGAGTAGAACAGTTTTGCCGCGAGGCCATGGCGAAAAGGGCAAATGTGCCCAGTGTGGAGCCGGCTGCTGCGGCAAACTCATTCCATAAAAGATAGGGGTATTCTTTTTTATAAGCTTGGAACCAGTTCTCCAGGTGTTTTTCACGAAATTTTAGCGAAAGGTGCTTAAGCGATTGCAGGTCACAGTAAAGCCTGGTCAGGAAGAGCACTTTTTCTTTAACTTTGTTAAAAACGGGAAGTGCGGCCACATTATTTTGGCAGCGGTTAACCAGTGCCTGTAAATAACCTTCATCTTGATTGTAAGGATAATACTGGTAAAATTCATAATCTGTACGGTTGCTTGTTTCTAAGGAAACCAGCATGGAGGAATGAAGATGTCTAAAGCCCTTTTCCATGAAAAGGTCTTTTTCTTTTTCTGTTAAAGATGAAATTTCCTCCCACGTTGTACGGTCACAAAGATTGTCCAGGTAATCGCTGATAGTCTGAAAAGAAACAATCAGGGGGAGAAGTTTTGAACAGGCAGCGGGATTCAAGAGAGCAAAAACTGCTCCTCCCTGGCAGTGAAACCGCTTGTCCCGTATGCTGTGCAAGGCCTGTTGTTGCAAGGGAGAAGGAGGACATCCTTTTAAAAATCTTTTCCATCTCTGCAGCTCCTTTTCTACCTGTGGCAGGATGTCGAAAAGATAGCGAGCGATTAAATTCCATTGATAAAACCGTCTTGTTTTTATAATTACTCTTCCCCCTCCTTGTTTTACATGCTTATCTTATAAAAACAATGGGCGAAAATGACACTTTTAGAATGCCGCTTATTTCCCACTTTAATACTAATTTTTTCCTAAAAATCTCTGTTAATTCAAATTATCCCTGTGACGGGAATTTTAAATCTTAATTTCAGGTGCAAGAAATTTGCTGTTTTTTTAAATTAAAATAAGAACCATCCGGCTTGCCGGCAAATATAATGGTTAGAGAGCCAGATAAATTTTTTTTACAAGGAGAAGAAGATGAGCGGCAACTCCCGGTTAACTGAAGTTTCTATCGTCCTGGCAGCATATAATGCCCTGGAATACAGCCGAGCGTGCCTGGAATCTATAAGAGAATATACACCCATTCCCTATGAACTGGTACTGGTCGACAATGGTTCGAGCGATGGTACAAAAGAATATTTTGAAACGATTCCCGGGGCGCGCATAATCCGCAATGAAACAAACCTGGGATTTCCCCGCGGTTACAATTATGGCATGAAAGCATGTAACGGGCAGTATATTGTCCTTATTAACAATGACTGCATTGTCAGCTGTAACTGGCTTTCAAATCTGCTTTCCTGCGCCTGCAGCGATGCAGCTATCGGCATGGTGGGACCCAGGGGAAATCGTATTAACGGCGTCCAAAGGATAGAGCAGGAATTTAATAATCTGGAGGAATTTTACCGGTTTACAGAGATATTCAATAAGCCGGACCCTAAAAAATGGTTTGAGGTTAAAAAACTGGTGGGTTTTTGCCTGTTGTTAAAAAGAGAAGTAATGGATAAAATCGGGTACTTTGATGAATCTTACGGACTGGGTACCCACGAGGACATTGATTATGCCCTTAGGGCCAGACAGGCCGGGTTCAAGCTCTTTTGTGCCGGCGATGTTTTCACTTATCATTTTTCACATCGTACTTTTTTAGCCAATAATATTAACCTCCAGGAGATCTACAAACATAATAAATTTATCTTCAACCAAAAATGGAGCCTTTATAAAGTTAATAAAGCGGAGTGAACCCCCAGCTTTTGCCGCTCCATTTTCATACTAGAAGTTTCCTGAGAGGGAGTGTTTTCTTGTAACACTTTATGAAGTCACTCATAAAATATAAAAAGCGAAGGAAAGGAGGGATGAGGTTTGGTCCAAATTATAAACAACCCAGAGCTTAAAATTAAGGAAAGACTGGGGCGCCGTGGTTTTAGTGAAGAAGATTGCAAAAAAGTTTTGGAAAGCAGCAGCGGCGGCGTTATTATCCTCAAAAACAGAAGTTTACGCAGGAACAGCCTTAAGGATTTTGTAGGGGTTAAAAGCTGTTGAGGGAAAAAAAGCTGAGCTGACTGTGAGTCGGTCAATAAAACAGGCTGGGAGGTTTTCTTAAGCCTGTTTTAGTATGGCTTGGAGGTAAGAAGATGGAACAGTATAAAAATGAAAAAGGGCTTCAATGTTCTCTGGTAAGCTTTAAGTCCAGGTATGGCTTTTTTGTCATAAATTTTTTGCAAATTACTTCTATTAAAATGGAAAATTTTCATGCCAGCCAGGGGAAAAAAACTGGACAGGAACAAAACTTTATTTGGGGAAGTTATGACCTTCTTATTGATTACGTGAAATATCATAAGAAAGAAGAGGTGCCCCAGATGAAGATTTTTTCCAGGGGTTTCTCTTATATCATTTCCTCTTCTGCAGATTTTGGATGTGAAGACTCCGGGGAAATAAAGAGGAATTTAATTTGTGAAGCCGAGTACAACTATAGGATAACCCCCGTTCCCTTTTTTCTGTTTCCGTTATTAAGCAAGATAAAATTTATCCCATTTAAAGTTACCGTTACCGTTCAGGGTAAAATTAATGCAGTGTCTTCAGAAAATGTCCCGAAAAAAGAGCATGAACTGGAAAAAAATAATACCTGCGAGGAAAATAAAACAGAAGAAGTGCCTGTCATAATAGCTGCAGAAACAACGGAAAGAGAGAGCCTTATCGAAGGTATAACAGAGGAAGTTCCTCTAATAAAAGAAGAACATCCGGAAGAAACCGTTGTGGTAAAAAAGGAAAAAATCCAGAAACAAAAGGATCTTATCGCCCAGGAAAAAAAGAAGGTTCATACTAATGTACCTGTCCCAAATCCCCAGTATTATAAAACTTATCGCCTTTTCTATGAACAGTTTTACCAGAACCAGCAAGTAAAAGGTAATGCAAAGAAAAAATCCAGATAAAATTTCCAGCAATTTACAAGTTTTTCAAGCGCCAATCTTAACCCTGAAGCCTGCTAAAAAACCTGGGGAAAAAACGCTTCTTTTTAGCACGCAGTTCCTCATTTTCCTTTATTAAGGCCACAACCTCTTTTTTAAGCTGGCTTATGTTTTTGAGCAGTAGAAGATTTTCTTTCTTAAGTTCTTCATTTTTTTGAGACGATGTTTTTAGCTGGTGTATTAACTCCTTGTTCCTTTCTGCCATTTCTTCTTTTTCCCTGCTTATACGTTCTTGCAGTTCTTTCAAAGTGTTTTGAAAGAAAGTTTCCACTTTTTCCAGCTCCATTTTTTTGGCGTTAAGCTTTTCCTCCATTGCTTCAGCCCTTGATAGACCCCAGGAATACATTTTTAACAGCTCTTGTTCCTGCTGTCCCAGCTTCTGTTTTAAAAAGGCGTTGGCTGTTTGAAGGTTGCCGGCATAAGTTAGGAGGTTTGAGGAGAGAAGATCAAGAATTTGAAATTCTTCTGGAAGATCGCCTTCTCCGGCGCGGCTTTTTAAAAATTCTTCCGGATACAGTATTTCTTGTGGGGGGATGCCTGAAGCAAAAATAAAATCTCCCCACCATTTTGTTTGTGTAAAGAGGTTATTTACAGAACGAAAACGGGTCAGCTCAATACCTGTTTTTGCTTTTCCCCTTCCCCGTTTCCAGCTTTTTCCTCCGTTAAGGGAAAAAAGATAAAAGAGTTTTTCGCCTTTTTTCCACGATAAAACAAGGCGATCCTCTACCAGGTAAAGGGGGGCGATTGTTAACGTGTCATGTGGCACCTCGAAGCTGGTGAAATTTTCCCATTTTCCTGCCAGGTTCCTGTGAGTGTAGTTTAAAAACATTACTTCATCTTCACAGCTTAGCCAGGAGATGTGCAGTGTATTATCCGGGGAAACCAGAAAAGCAGGAAAAAAGCATTCCCTTTCCCTTTCCTGAAGATAGAACGTTTTTTCAGGGCGGTTTGCTTCTCTGGCCAAACCGCGCAAAACCAGGCAGTATTTTCCTTCTTCAAACAACCGGTGAAGGATAAAAAGATTATCTTGTAAGTCTCTTAAGATCAGGCCTTTTTGCTCCAGGTAATGATAACCGAAATCGATAATGACTGGTTCCTGCCATTTATCTTTTTCACTGCGAAGATAAAATAGCCACCACATCTGATGCTCCTCATTTTTAGCCAGGTAGAGGATGTGCATATTATTTTCTTTATCGAGGCAGCTTGAGAGATGGCATATTTTTTTGCTGCTGTCCTGGTAAAAAGGTTTCGGAGATGATTTGCCTGCCAGGGGAAGCAGAAAAAATAAGCTTCCTGCATCATCGTAACCAAGAAGGTAAATGTTGCCCTGTATATCTAGAGCGGCGTCGAAACCCTGTATTTTATGACTGAAGATATTGCCTGTTCCTAAATTCCAGCACTCATTTTGGTAGAAAAAATGTTGGAGATGCCCGTACTCATCCAGTGCAAAATAATGTTTTCCCTTATCACTTGCAGTTAACAGGGGGATGTCATCGATTCCCCACAGTCTGTTTTTTTCCATAACATTACCTGCTTTCTTTTTTATGCAGAATTTTTTTCTGTATTTAATAGATATTAGTCAAAGACGCGGGTTATTATTAGTATTTACTGGGATTACATAAGATCTCTACAAGAAATCGTGCAGAGAGGAGAGTAAGGACCGGGCCTCCTTAATTTTGCTTGATAATACAGATAATGGATATTTGTTTTATATCCTGGCAATTTGTATAATAGCAGGTAAATAAATCTGGAGGAGTATTTATGAAAAAAAACAAGGCAGTTTGCTATGTCGCTCTGGTCGTTTTCATGTTGGCTTTCTTTTTACCGTATCAGGGGGCAGAGGCTTTTCGGGTTGCTATGGAAAGAGAGGGAGCGAAGATAACATCTTCAAGCGGTGATTGTTACCAGAGTTCGCCGGGTTCTCCTGCACCTGTTCAGCCGTTACCGTCGCAACCGGGTACCGGGCAAACGGGAAGCGGTACGGGTCAGTATAGTTATCGTTATCCTACTGTTGATCGTTCAGGAAGCCGCAGTGGGGGTGTTTATGTACCGTCTGCACCGGAGACAAACCCTGCTCCACCACCGGAAAGTCCACCAGCGGCTCAACCTCCATCAACTCCATCCCCGCAGCCTTCTCTCCCGCCGGCCCCTTCCTGGTTGACTGTTGATGAAGCGAAGGCTTTTGCTCTTTTAAATGAGTTTAGAACAAAAAATAATTTACCACCTTTACAAATCCATAACGGATTGGTGCAGGTAGCCAGGTTAAAGGCCCAGGATATAATTGATCACAATTACTTTAGTCATGTTTCCCCCACTTACGGATCAATCAGCCAGATGTTAAGAAATGCAGGGATTCCCTTTACCAGGGCCGCAGAGAATCTTTCCAAGGCAGGTAATGTTTACCAGGCTCATATACAGCTGGAATACAGTACAAAAGGGCACAGGCAGATTATGCTAAACCCCAATTATAAAAACGTGGGTATTGGGGTCCTGCCTCTCAAAAAGACTCCGGGGATAATTATGGTTCAGATCTTTACCGACTAACACTCCAACACCCTACCAGGGTCACAACTATGGGGCAGCGCTGCAACACCTACCGATACCTGCACACCGCCACATATTTTCATATTGAACAATACCTGCATGCTGCCAAAAATTTTCAGACAAACGGCCTAAAATATAGAGGAGCAATCCTCTATATTTTTTATTTTGCAGGCAGGTCGTAAAATCGGAGCGTGCTTTGAGTAAAAACCTCTTTTTTTCCGTAACAGGATTAAGCTTTCGTTCATAGGATATGTAAAGGGATACAGTATTAGCGAGAAGGAGCAGTGTAACTGTATTTATGTACTGCATAATAATAAACGGGTTTATTATTCCCCGTTAGATATTCAAAATCCACCACATCGGGGTAGGGTTTGTTTATATTAATTCATATAAAGCTGTTGAAGAAAGCGGAACTGACCGTAGGTAAGATTATTTTTGGGAACGAGGGTATATAAATGGAAGAACACAAAATAAAAGCAGAAGAGGGGAACGACTTTCTTTATCATTTTAAACATACTTTTAATTATTATTTTTTTTATTATCCTGAGATTGTCTCCCTTCAGATGAAAAACTTTTGGGCTGCGGTAGAAAAGATCCCTGTGGAGGAGCAAAGTTTAGTTCTGGGATATTACGAGCTCTGGATTTGTTTTTGTAAACACGGTTCTAAGGGGAAGAGTTTTCGGTTGAAAAGGTTTCCTCGAAGTTTCTGTTTTATTCTCCCTTCTTCCCATGGTAATATGAAAAGGGGGCATCTAAGTGAATCTCC
>JAGVAS010000194.1 GCA_020060185.1 Desulfovibrio sp.
TAATTGCACCGGGTTTTCCTCGGCACAGGTCTCGACGATGTTGACTACGTAACTCTTGCTGTGCTTCCCACCTTTGTTCCGGAAGGTAGCATCCGGGTCATAGGCCGACTGTATGGAAGTAGCAGAGATATCCTTATTCTCTTTGGGTAACCAGCAATTTTGTTCTTCATCTAAGTCAGCCTGCTCTTTTAGAAAACGTTCCAGTAGAGCAATTTCGGCTAAAGCAGTCAATTCACTACGGGTTTTAACCAGTTCTAAAAGCTCGTGATCAAATTTATTATCTGCACAAGGCGTCCCGGGATTTGGCTACTGCGGCACTTGTAAAGAAGATCTCTTTTAAAATCAGGTTTTAGGACTTCCTTTAAGTTCTCAGTTAGGATATCTTCCGGGCAGGACCTAAGGGCCTGCACCAGGATATCGTAGGCCAGCGACAACCGGCCGGCCAGCTTGATATTAGGCATGAGCTGGGTGGAACAATCAGCCTTAACGGTTTGGAAGTCGCGGCTAAGTTCAACAGGTTTGTCAACACCTGGCAAAATTATGAAGTTAAGTATCGACCATCTCTTATCTACGAACTTCTGGATCTTTGAAATGCGATCCACGTAGTAATCTAAATTCCGCTTGAAATGCTTATCTAGGCTTAAGCTTAGCTGCTGCACACCCCGGGAATACTGTACACCTTCAGCAAGGCGGAAATGGAAGTCAACTAGGAAACCAAAAGAGCGAGTTACTCGTAGGAAATAGGGTTGGACTACGAACTCTTCGCCAGATTTTTTGACGACAAGATGACTTTTCACACAGTCTGCCGTCCCCTTTTCACCCCACTTAGGTTTTTTGTTATACATTCCGCCAAATATAATTCTTTCTCATGGAACTCAATATTTTTTAAAGGTCCATTTCAGAATATCTTAGTTTTGCGCGTCTTTTTCTCCTCGTAGAAGCAGCATTACTGGCCTGAGTTTTTTCCATTCAAAAAGCTGATCAGCTACATACTTAAAATCTAAACCCTTGTTTGAAAGAATGTTTATAAACCGCTTAGTCAATTTATCTTCATATTCTTCAGCAAATTTTTCCAACTCAGTAACATTAAATTCAGCCAACTTTTCATCAAATAAAAGTGCACCTATTGCATTAACAGTTATTTTAGTGTAATGATATGCATGTCCAAGTTCGTGGAAAAGGCAACCAAAAAGATGAATTGCAAAAAGCAGCTTTCCTTCCGGGTCTTCGGGTCTAAATTGAATCTGTGAAAGCTTTTGAGCCATTGCAGGTATATGCAATACTATACAACGACCTTTATAACTAAAAATAGCGTCATTCTCTGGGAAGCAATCTACAAGTTCAGGGTCACCTCTACGTTGAGCGACAGATTTGAGTTCACGGTCTGTCATAGTAAGATAAATTTTATCAAACATTCTTGGTTCAATATGAAAGACCTTAGAAATATCATCATCAGCTTCAATTGCAATGTTCAATAGATCACAGAAAAATTCTTTATTAAATGGGGAACGATTAAAAACAAACATGTCCCGGAAATTAACCATCTGTTTCATCCTCTGCTTCTTATATTCTCAAAGAGGTTGATGTACGACGTCTCTATTACTATGTCACAATAATCTAATCTACATTTCCTGCTCTACATCTTTTAACTGCTTTCCGTTCTTCGTTTTCCATTCAGTCCTGCCGTTAGCACTCCTACCCATAACAACCATGGCGGCAGTGGAGGGGCTACTAAACAAGTAGTCTTGAGAAAAGACCATTTCATTCTGACGAGAGATAATCACTTCCTCCTGGATTAGCCTTTGTCTCAGGTTATAAAAACTTTGGAAGCTTGATTTTTTAAAGGAATCAACCACATCTATAGCTACTTTTGAATCTTTATAGACAACAAAGCCTTCAGGGGTTAACTGCCCTTGAGCATCGGCGCCGCGGGCTGCTTTAATATAAAAGATGTTATCCTTTTTTGCTCCGGGCTCTGAGACCATCTGTTTTACTTCATCGAAAACCTTAAAACCCAGCGTCGATACCAGTAGGTCATATTCGCAAAAAACTCATTCATTTCTGCAGTATCGGATTCGGAGATAGCCGGGCATTTCGGCTTGTTGGTATTGTCAATTTTATATCGCCCAACCACAATTGCCCGTTCATACATTTTGAACTCCAGGTATCTTAAATGGGCTTTGTTAAAATTCTCATCTTTGCTGATAACGACAACAGCTTGATTCCAAAATTCTTTTTTCTCCAAGTGAGTGCGTAGCCGGGTATATGCCTCCTCTGTCTCCCCGATGTAAACCATATCCTTGTTGTTATCCTCTGGATCCTTACCAAAGAGCAGATAAACACCAGGCCCTTTTAACTCCTCCCGGTCATCGCTAATAGCCACCAAGGTTCGTGGTATTTTGTATGACGACAGAAATTCTGCGCTCTTTGTTTACGGGGTCGTTCCCTAAACACTTCAAACCATCATCGAAATTGAGTACGGCAATTTCATTTTCTTTCATATCAGGATCAGTCCATACCAAGACAAAAAACTGTTTTCTATTTTGCTCTGGAAATTTTTCAATGATATCCATTTCATTTGGAAAGCCATCGTCACCGGTTTCATCGAAGTAAGCGACATACGAAATAAGCGATATACATAAATGCCTCCACTTAACAAAAAGACCCTTAGCCCTGACAATTATAAACCTTTATTCAGTCAACACCTCATGGATACTCGTGGCTACTTTAAAATTTACTCCCAAGGCTTCGAAGTGTACTTTTCCGCAATCAATTTTAATGTTTTCGGTTGCCCTTCGTCCGTCGCGGTCGTGGGTGCTCTTGGTTTCGCGGATCAGGTAAAGCTTTTCTTCTTGTTCGGTTACTACCGCCCAGTCGGGATTATAGTTACCCAGAGGGGTGGGTACCACGAACCAGCGGGGCAGCTTACAGAAGAACTTTACATTTTGGTCGTGGTCAAGCTTCTCCGCAATTTCTCGCTCAACCTCTGACTCGAATAGAACATAGTCATAGGGGGTACGGTCATCCTTGCTTTGAATTTCATAAAGGCGGGTTAAGTACTCTTCAATTTCCTTTTCTTCAAATAAGCGCATTTCATAGAATTGGCCCTCGATCTGTTCGTATTTGATGCCGTCGACTACCATCTCAATTAAAGACCGGTTAATCAGCTTAGCCGTTTCGGTCATAAAAGCCTGGGGGTTTACCTTGAATTCCTGTAAACGGCCGGATTGTTGGAGTATTTTTACCAGGGTGCCCCGGGTCAGCTCGGTTTCCCTTTGCAGGTAAGCTAGAATATCGGGTAAATGGCTGTACCCGGTAACGAATTGTGTACGGCTCTCCATAACCTTGCCCCCCTCCACACCGGCTTCACTGATATCTACCTCTGTCTTGTCGATAAGAATTCGGACGGGCTGGATTTTGTCCATCTTTTTAATTTTCTCCACAGCCCGGGCAATAAACTCTTCGGTATTAAACTCGACGGAATAACGGGTTTTACGGTTGATCTTTTCCCATAAGACTTTAAAATCTTCGTTGAGCTCCACACGTTTATTGTATTTTAACGTACGGCGCTCACGGGCGTTTACAACCCGGTTCTTAAAGATATAGCGCTTCATTTCATCGGTGATGGCCGCCCGCAAAGGCTCCAATTCTTCTGGAACTTCCAGCTTAAACCCTTCTTTTTCCGGGACAAATTTTTCAGTAATATCACCGAACTCGTTTAGGTAACCGGCGTCGACGAGAGCCTGCCAGATTTCTGCAGAAGCTTCTTGCCCGATGGGCTGGTCGGTAGTTTGATCAATGAGTCGGGCGAAAGCGATCTTCTCTACTCGGCCGAACTTAAAGCCGCCACCGATGTCTTTCTCTATGTCTTCTTGGAGACCCCGGGCATATTCCTCGAAAGATTCACTGGCGATAACGGTGAGCTTATTAATACTCTCATCGTAAATGCGCTCTCCGTTCATATTCACCGGCAACCTGAGCCCACGGCCGAGGGTCTGGCGCCTCTCCCGTTCGGTCCCCATTTCCCGCAGGGTGCAGATTTGAAATACGTTGGGGTTGTCCCACCCTTCTTTCAGGGCTGAATGACTGAAGATAAAACGAAGGGGCTCATCCAGGGATAATAGTCGTTCTTTGTCCCTCATGATCAACTGGTAGGTTTCGTCGTCGGCCTTGGTAGCGCCGCTGGTGTCTTTTAAAGCAACAACTTTTCCCTTCTTTTTATCGGCGGAAAAATAGCCGTCATGGAGCACCTCTACATCGAAAGGCAAGAGGCCGGCATACATCGGTTTTTGAGCGAGCTCTCGTAAAGCTTCTTCAAACCATACGGCCAGCTTTCCTTTTTGGGGGTTGCCGTGATCATCATACCAGCGGTAATTTGCCACCTTGTCAATAAAGAAAAGGGATAGCACCTTAATGCCTTTACCCTTGAATCTTTTCTCTTTCTTAAGGTGTTCTTCAACGGCCTGGTAAATTTGGGTTTTTAGTATCTCATCGCCCATGCCGCCTTCTTCCTGTTTCACTTCAAGAGTTTTGCCGTTGGCAAATTCGACGTGTTCAAGGCCCGGCTCGGCGCAAATGTTTGTAACGATGTAACCGTCATATCCTGCCCGGTTGGTCTGCTGGCTGACATCGGTACCCTGCTTTAACGTGATTTTCTTTTCCTTCGGCCCCGCTTTAGTATCTTCATGGATCGTGGCCTTGGCATGAGGAATCTTCGCCCCCGCGGCATAACCGATGCTGTCAATGCGGATGAATACTTCATTAAAATTATTCTCTGCGCGGATAGAGGATACTTCAATCTGTTTAACCAGGCGCAGATCATAGGCCTTGATGGGATCGAGCTTATATAGCAGGTTGTACGGGTTGACGTGGGTAGCGGAATAACGCAGGCAAAACAGAGGGTTCAGATTCTTGATGGCCCTCTTCGCCTTATCAGTGTTATCCACGCTCTGGGGTTCGTCGATGATCACGATGGGGTTGGTGGCCTGCACATATTCAATAGGGCGCCGGCCGGACATTTTGTCCTGCTCCTGGTGGATTACGTTCAGCTTCTTGCGCTGTTCGTCGGTCAACTTGGAATAATCTTCAATATCACCGGCATCTTTCTGAAAGGCCTGGATATTGATGATCATGATCTGGATTTCATTGCTGACGGCGAACTGGCGCACCTTGGAGAGGTCGCCGGAGCTATAGACAAAATGGTCAAAGGGCACATTGTCGTACAGGCCCTTGAAATGATCCCGCATCAGGTCAATGGAAGAGAGGACCCCTTCGCGGATAGCTACGGAAGGGACAACAATAATAAATTTAGTAAAACCGTATTTTCGGTTCAGTTCAAATATCGTGCGCAGGTAAACATAAGTTTTACCTGTGCCCGTTTCCATCTCCACGGAAAAGTTGGGAAAACGATAAGTGTCGCCGTATTCGATCAGAAAACGGGACTTGGGAATAATGTTCCGCTCCTGGACAGCATGAAGGTTTTTGAGGAGCTGGTCCCCATCCAACATCAACTGGTTTCCTACGCCCAAGTTATTAAATGACATCTGTCTTTCAAAGGGGGAAAGGCTAATTTCGTACACACCCTGTTTTGGCGGTAAGCCCTCAAAGAGATCCGTTACCGCGCGGATCGCTTCCAGTTGGTATTCCAGGCTTGAGTCAAACTTAAGTTTCACGGTATCGCCTCCTTATACCGTCCTGAAGACGATCTGTTTTTCTTTTTCCCGACCCTGGTTGCGGGCAGCAAAGGTTTGTACGGCGTTGGCCTTTAGCTGGTCGTTACCCTTAAAACCCCGATCCAGGCAGATAAACTGCATCGGTTCCGCTTCGGCAACGGCATCGATCAGTTCGCGGGTGATTTCATCTTCCAGGCAGATCAGCAGCGCGCCGTCGGCAATGGAGAAAACAGTCTTTCCTGCTATCTTAATCGATTCCACTTTTTCCGTGGGCATAAAGCCAGCTTTAAGCAGCAGCTCGTAGAGAATATCTTCCTGTCCGGCATTCGGGTCGATATGGTCCACATGAAGGGAAAGCTGCTCTTCCAGTTTTTCCAGAGGCATGTTCGGATCAGTACCGTCCCAGATCCTGAAGTTGGACTTGTCGAGCTTAAAGACCTTGAAGCCGAGATCAAGCGGCGGCTGTTCATCGTCCACTCCGGGCAGCTTCATTTGCGGGTCAGCAGCTTTAGCGGCCTGCTCTTCTTCTATCGTTTTGATTACCCGGCGGATGCGCTCCTTGCCGATGTCGGCAATGGTTTTGAAGTCTTCTCGTTCAGTATTCTCTGGTAGTTGTATTAATAAAAATTTCCTCGCTCCATGGTCCTCTTTATTTAAATCAAGAACTGCATGCGCTGTTGTTCCAGACCCTGCAAAGAAATCAACTATAATGCTATCTGTTTTGCTTCCTAACCGACATATTTCTTTTATTAAATCCTTAGGTTTTGGAAAAGACATTGCATCGCTCTTAATTAGTTTTTTTACTTCCTGAGTCCCGGCTTGATTATTATAAAGCTTAGAGTCCCAAATTGTTTTATACTTCCTAGTTCGTTCTGTTTCCCCTATATACAGATAATCCTTCACAAAAATGTCATACTCATCTCGTCTATCAATAATTTTTGGAACAAGTAAGTTAATATCTTTTTTTACTTTATCTTTTCCCCACATCCATCGGCCATCTGAACCATCTGATTTTTGGGGATATATCGGTATCCACCCAGGACCATTTTCTGTAAGAGACAGCTCTTGTGTTTCTTCATTAACGTATATAGGAAAAAACATATCTGGTCTATCTTCTCTCTTTGAAGCTGAACCTCTCTGGCGTAATCCTAATAATCGATATAACTCACCATTTGAATCTGTATATTTAAATTCTTTTTTTTGTTCTTCAGTTAAAGGGGCCCCACTTATTATCGATTCGGTTGAATTCTTAGCATAGCAAACTAGATAGTCGTGCACAGAAGCAAAATAAGTATCAGATTGCCGTCCCCGGGGATTACTTTGTACAGTAATGGTTCCTAGAAAATTTTCTTCTCCAAATATTTCGTCACACAGTTTGCGTAAGTTAACAAGTTCATTGTCATCAATTGAAATAAATATCACACCATCTTCTTGTAACAAATTCCTAGCGAGATAGAGCCTTGGATACATCATATTTAACCACTTCGTATGATAACGACCTTCATTAGCAGTGTTTGTAGCAAACTTCTTCCCCTCATCATCCACCAACCCGGCGTAAGCCAGGTAGGTTTCCAGGGTTTCCGAATACTTATCCGGATAAATAAACTCTTTACCGGTATTGTACGGGGGGTCAATATAAATCATTTTCACTTTACCGTAGTAGGACTTCTGCAATAGCTTCAAAACTTCCAGGTTGTCACCCTCAATGAAGAGGTTTTCTGTAGTTTCGAAGTTAACGGACTCATCCCGGCAGGGCTTTAAGGTCCCTATGGAAGGCTGCTGAATTATTTTCAGGCATTCCTTCTTGCCCGGCCAGTCCATACCGTAGCGCTCCCGGCGGCCTTCAAACACATAGCTGAATATGCCCAGCTCGGCTTTCAGCTTTTCAAAGTCGATGCTTTCGACCAGCTTGCCGTTTTCATCTTTTGCTTCCAAAAAAACAGTAGGGAAAAGCTGCTTCAGCTTGGCTCTGTTATCGGCGCTGATATCCAAAGAGCGCAGGTCCATTGTTTCAGGATTTTTCGGTTTAGAACTCACTTTACTTCACTCCTTTGATCAAGGTCCACCGGATGGTGAAGAGGGTTTCTTCTTCGATTTCCTGCTGCAGGCGGGCTTCGACCCGGTTAATTAGCTCGTCTTTCTGTAGCTCTATCTCCCGGGCCACTTCGTCGTACTCCCGCCAGGCGGCGTCTCGTTTTTTGTCCAGGTTACGGATTTTTTTCTAAATTTCAATTTTCTCGGGGAGATTCGGCGCAAGTCGGGCCTGCTTTTTTAACTCGGCAATACGGTCATCGTAGTCCTTGAGGGCAAATTTAAGTGATTTTCGCTTTTCCTCGGCCCATCGGTTAAGTTTGTCCATCTCTTCTTCAAAAAAGAGAGCATTGCGCTCCGAAATATCGTTCAATATTTTATTCTTCAGGCGATTGTAAACACCTTTAGCATCTTCTGCAGAAATAGTGGATACTTGATGGGTATTGGCGGTGAGGCTGAACAGCCGGCGGGCCTGTTCTGCGTCCAGTTCGTAACCGTCATCGGTAACAGCGGCTAGAACAATATAATCTTCGGCATCCAGCGCCTTAACGGTTAAACGGTTGGCGATAAGGGCCCCGGATTTACCAATCAAGGGCTCCAGGATGGTAATTCTTCGACCGCTACGGGAATAGTCGAAAGAAAGCTCCACTGCGGGAAGCTCTTTAGCCGTAGCCATTTGAAGCACCCATTGGGCCAGGGGCGAGGCAAGGCGGTAATAATGCCCTGCATTGTCCCGGTGCTTAAGGGTATAGATGCCGGTCGGTATGTTCTGCAGAGGGGCTTGGTTTAAGCGGAAGGTCAGGTTTCCTTCATCAAAGGTCGCCCGTCCGCCGAGTATGTGTTCTGTCGTATCCCAGAGCAGGGCTTCGTACCGGTTTAATGACTGGGTTGTTTTTTCTTTGTAGACATTGAGCTTTTCCGCAACTTCGGCATCAAAGTTTTCTAAGAGTTTTTGGCGGGTTATACGCATGTTTTCATCTATTTCGGTGCTTAGCTCAGCTTGCAGGGCATCGAATGAGGCTTGAATTTCTTCAGGTGTTCTACAGGTCTGGTAGATAGCGGCAATGCGTTTTTCAAAGTCAACACCGGACTCAATGCTGCCCAGAACTTCATCGCTGGCGCCAAAAACGCCGCTGAATAGTTTGAACTTTTCCGAGAGCAGTTCGTAAACACGCTGGTCGGCGGCATTGTTTTTGTTCAGAAAGTTTATCACTACCACATCATGCTTCTGGCCGTAGCGGTGGCAGCGACCGATACGCTGCTCAATGTGCTGGGGGTTCCAGGGAAGGTCATAATTTACTACAAGTGAACAGAACTGAAGGTTAATTCCTTCAGTAGCGGCCTCGGTGGCGATCATAATTTTTGCTTTTTCGCTAAAGTAATCTACAAGGGCAGCCCGGGTGTCGGCCGTACGAGAACCCGTTACCTTGTCTGTCCCCTCAAAACGAATCTTCCAGCACGCATATATTTCTCTGGACCTGGCATCGCTGTTGGAACCGTTAAAAAGAACAATGTCATCGCCGGAATAACCGCTTTCGGTAAGAAGCCTAACCAGGTAGTTTTGAGTGCGGCGTGATTCGGTAAATATAATCGCTTTTTGTGCGCCGCCCAGCTCAGCAGTCATCTTGAAGCCGATCTCCAGCGCCTGCAGAAGGGCTTCACCTTTGGCGTTCTGGGTTATTTGCATGGCTAGTTCGCAAAAGCTGTTCAGCTCATCTATTTCATTTTGGATAACCTCACGTTCTTCCCGGGTAAGCGGTGTTAGAAAGGTATCATCCTCATGATCCGCTTCAAGCTCGTCGGTCAGCTCATCGATGGCCTCAAAATCCTCTTCAAATTTCTGTTCAACTTGAGTTAAGCGGTCATCTTCTTTCAGGCGCCTTTCCAGTTTTGCCGCTAAAGCTGCCAGCGCCCCGGCAATGGCGAAAGTTGAAGAGGCCAATAGCTTGCGTAGGACCAGAGTCATTAAGGTGCGCTGGCTCGCCGGTAAAGCCTGTAGATTCGGTCGGCGCAGGTATTCCGAGACCATCTCGTAAAGGATTTCTTCTTCAGGAGATGGGATGAACTCCTGGGTATAGGCTCTTCTTTCGGTATAGCGGATGTATTCCAGTACCTGGCGGCGCAGGGTGCGTTTGCAGATCAGCTTCAACCGCTGCTTGAGTTCATCGAAGGTATCTTCCGAGGTCAGCCGGGCGTACTGATGGCGAAAGCTCCTAAAATCACCAAAGGCGTGTTCATCGATGATACTGACCAAACCGTACAGCTCCAGCAATGAATTCTGAAGGGGTGTCGCTGTCAAAAGCAGCTTGGGGGCGTGCTCCAGGGCCTGTTTGAGTTCTCGGGCAATTTTATTGCCACTCTTGTATACATTTCTAAGCCGGTGGGCTTCGTCAATGACAACCTGGTCCCAACGAATGGCCCGGATAAACTCGGATTTATTTCTGGCAAAATGATAAGAGCAAATAACTATTTCCTGACTATCAAAAGGGTTTAATTTACCTTCTTTAAGAGACATATTGAAGGAGCGGGCTTCCAGTATCTGTGAAGGCAAGTAGAACTTCTCCTGAAGTTCCTGGTGCCATTGCTTTCTTAAGCTGGACGGCAGGATAATCAGAATTTTACGTTTTCTTTCGGCCCACTTTTGTGATAAAACAATACCTGCTTCAATGGTTTTGCCCAGACCCACTTCATCAGCGAGAATCGCACCCTTGGAGAGCGGAGACCGGAAAGCAAACAATGCAGCATCCACCTGGTGCGGGTTAAGATCGACCTTGGAATCCATCAGGGCGGCAGTAAACCGCTCAACGCTGTCGGACGGGCAGCGCCTGAGCAGTTCGTTGGCGAATAGCTTGGTGTGATAATCTGTGATAAGGCTTGGATAAACCTGTTTAACTGGCTTAAGTTGCATTACTTGGCTCCCATCAATCACATTAATTAATTACAATAAAAAAGTAGCTAAAACAACTCAAGCATATCTCCTGACATCCCTGAGCTGATACCCTCTTCCCCATTGGAAGCAATACCATCATCAGAAACTGTGGCCGATTCCTGAACTATTAACAAGCCTTTGGCCTCCAATGGACGCATTTTCTTAACCAGTTCCAGTTCTCTTCCCTTATATGTACTTAAATAAACCCATTTTTTGGCTCGGGTAATCGCCACAAATAAAAGTTTTTCCAGTCTATCATCTTCAACCTTCCGAAAGGACCATGGTACAAGACGGGGCAGAAAGACTGTATCAAAAGTCAGCCCCTTGGCGCTCTGGTAGGTAAGCATCTTCGGGAGATTGCTGGAAAAGTCTGGAATCAGACTATTAAACACTTCCACCGGCAGCCCTGCTTCTCGAAACCCCTCCGCAAAACCGAAAACCATTTTTTTCTGAGGAAATATTACTGCCACATTTTCACCCATGCTCTGCCGGAGCTTGACTGTTTCGATAAGACGACGCTTTTCATCTTCAAAATCTTCAGCAAGGTAGAGCAGTGGGGGTTCTTTTTCCGCTTTTATCGCTTGCCCCTGGCTGATGAATTGAATTTTATCCTTGCTGTTATGAAGCTACCACTGACGGGACCGTTATGTTAAAAATAGTTCCTTCCAGGGTATTCTGCTTTATTTCCAGGCAGCGGGCCGTTACTGGAAACGGCTTGTCGGGGTCTCATACTATTTCGGCTATGGCAGAGTTGGTTGTCCCCAGGTCAATGCCAATAAAGCGAGCCGGTTCAGCGGGTGCTGAAACGTTATGCTGCTGTGAATAAAACAGAGAAAAATCGCTCATTTTTGATTACCCCCTAACTGGGAAACAGAATGTATCCAAAGATTCATGCAGAGATTTATTTACAAACCTTTATAAGGGAAGCCACGTAAGTCATAAAAAAGCTGGGGAAATTACTGTATTGACTGTTCCACTTCACAAGGAGCTTGACAGAGGCACTATTCGGGCTTTAATCAAGCATACTACCGAGGTAGCATTCAACTTTTTCCATAGCTACTACTGCTTGCTACCTCCCCAGATTATTTAAATAGTTTCCTAAATGCCCTACCCGTTGCCTTCCTAGCGACTCTCCTGGTCACCCTTTTGCCCATTTTTTGGGGACTACCGCTGGATACAGCCTGAAAATCGCCGAGGAGTTTAGCAAGGGTGTAGAGAAACCCCCTAGGAAGCGCTAAAACCAGAGCACACTTTTCAGATACTGCCACTGCTTCCGAAAGTTCCTGTAAAAAGGATAGAGTCTGGCCATGGGTAATCTTCTCTAATTTCTCAATACGGCTTGCTTTAACAATATATTGGAGCAATTCATCAATAAGGATCAAGGCAGGGCCGCTTTTCTTTAAAATATCTCTAATCCGTTCCTTGCCGGGTGCTACTCTGCGCATGTCGTGTTCCTTAACTATATCGTAACAGCCCAGCTGGTAAGCAATCTCGCCCCAAGGGGTGCGACCTGCTACAGGGTCAGCCGAAGTTCCCACAAAAGCTGCCACTTTAGCACCGCAAAAGGCAGGAAAAAAAGAACCCAATTCCTTAACCTGTTCCAGGTGGTTTATTTCAAGAAAAGACTTCCCCAGGTGGTATAGACAAAGCAGGGAGTGGGTTTTACCACCACCAAAAGGCGTCTGTGGTTGTAGATGAACCACGGGATCGCCATGGCCATCGGCTAAACGGGAAAGGACATTTTTAACCAGTTTTTTTAAACCCTCGGTTAAAAAAGTTTTAGAGAAAAACAAGCGAGGATCCAGGTATTCTGCTGGGGCATTTCCTCCAACAACATCGCCCAGATCAGCAGCAAAAATGGATTCGCTAAAGTTTTTCTCCCTAATATCCTTGTGAGGAGTTGCAACTTGCCACCAAGCGGGGAGTGCCATGATTTAAACATCCAGTAACTCTTTTAATTTGTCAAGCAATATCAAAATCGAAACTTTTCCGCACTTAAAAACCGCGTTTATTCAAGAGCTTTGTCATTTTCGTTCTATATTTAACCGTCTGTTGGAAGCGGGAAATTTAATCATTTCGTCATTGATAACATTGAATCCAACGGACTTAAGGGCATCCGCAAAGATAGTGTAGACAGTTGTGGAGATCAAGATTTATTGACCCTAAATATGTACACTTCCTGTCTCACTTAATGGCTTAAAACAGGCATAGCATCCCATTTCTTGCCTTCCAGCAACCGTCCCGCCTTCTTTCTATTGGTACCTCCCCACTGCTTGAAAAAGAAGGGTATATTATGGACCAAACATTGGTCTCGGATCTCTATGATCCAGTCTTTTCTGACGGGCCGGCACCCAGGCCCCGATTCTCCGCCCACAATGACCCAGTGAATGCCTTCCAGATTGATGTCGGGGCAGGGCCCCAAGAGAGGTTCAAAGGAAATGAACTTTAACTTCGCTCCCGTTTGGCGAAGGTTATCGATGCGTTGGTAATAATCGCTGTTTTCTACCGTGACACCCATCCAGACATTATCGGGCCAGGATAAAACGTTATTTAACTCCAGCATGCGCCGGGACCTTTTGGTCAGAATCTGGAACTGGTGCCAGTAAGCTTTCTCCATGATGGCGAAAACTTTCTGGATGAATCCTACTGGAACGTCCTTGTGAAAAAGGTCGCTCATGGAATTGACAAAGATGATATGGGGTTTTTTTAGTTTTAATGGTTCCTCCAGCAGGTATTCATGTGTGGTAAGCTTAAAGCCGTTGGAATAGCGTGAGTTACCCATGGCCTGAAGACGCCTGGCCATCCTCTCGGCATAGCAATTCTTGCAACCTGCACTGATCTTTGTACAACCCGTCAAGGGGTTCCAGGATACTTCAGACCATTCTATTTGAGTATATAGTGCCATGTCAGACCATCCTTTGTTTTTCCAGTATCTTTTCCAGTTCTTATTATAACATAAATCATGCAAATAAAGGTTCGCTTCATTATTTTCAATGCTAATTCTACTGGACAGTTTAGGAAACTCGTTCTTTAAGGATTCCAGCTCGGCACACCTGGACAGCTTGTTTTCGATAAAGATATAGCGGTCAAAGGGAGGATCGATCTGCAAGGCTACCCTGGCAGAGCCTTCCAGAAACTGCCGGGAGTCTGGTTCGCCCATCTCTGGGAGCAAGGATAACGTCAGGGGTATCTCCGCCATGCAGCCGGGATTCTGGCATCTCACCGTACGTGCCCAAATATATCCTACGGGGATGCTGCCATCAGGATCGGGTGGGTAAAAGCGGCCAATTTCTCTTTTCGCCTCTTCCAGCACCCACTGGCCCCAACGTTTTACATCCTCTAACAGCCGGTTTCCCTCTCTTTCAATCTCCCCCATAGGAGTTTGTTCCTTTATCTTAACGGGTTGGCCGTACTTTTGCGGGTACTCAAGGGTTGCTTTTTCGATAAGCACCGCAACCGGGTTAAGGTCTAAAGCGTAGGTTTCGCAGCTCAGGCGCAGGGTTTCTAAGGGAATGGACCCGCCCCCTCTTTTACCCTGCGGATTGCTTCTTCATCTGGTATAAGCTCGATTTCAGCCAATATATCTTCCAGGCTACGGCGGTTGGCTATGGCATCCATAATTAGGTCGCGCAGGCTGCTCCCGGAGATGACATCACCGATGACATCAAAAACCCGGTCGCTGCCAAGATGTTCCCGCATGCGGGCCAGTTTAACAAAAAGCCTCTCTAGAATACGGCCTTCTAAAGTGTCTGCAGCCACCGGTTGTAGATATGGACTTCATTACGCTGCCCGTAACGGTGGATGCGTCCCATTCTCTGTTCCAGGCGGTTGGGATTCCAGGGGATATCGTAGTTGACCATTATCCAGCAAAACGCAAATTGATGCCTTCACCGGCTGCTTCGGTAGCGACCATGATCTGGGCTTTGTTTTTAAATTCGTGTTCTGCCCGGATACGGGCATCCATATTCATTCCACCGTGAATTACCGCAACAATATATCCCCATTGCTTTAGCTTTTCAGCCAGGTATTCCATGGTTTCCCTGGATTTTTTTTTCTGTTAATGGCATAATAAAAATACCCACTTTTGGCGGAGAAAATTCCCCACCCCAGTAGAAATAAATGCTCCAATATAGTCTAATAGAATTGATTAAATATTAGGCATCTTGGTTTAGAAAAACCGCATTTTGCCAGTATGGAGTTTCTGAAAGGGGTTTAAAGAGCCCTGCGCCCTGTGCTTTTACGTTAACCAGAA
>JAGVAS010000149.1 GCA_020060185.1 Desulfovibrio sp.
CCAGGTTAGTTATTTATATAATTATTATAACAAATTCTTTAATTGATTACACCCTATTTTGCCCCCAATTCCCCCAATTATAAACTGTTGACAAATACCTCGCTGAATTTTTACAGGAGGGACCAGACCCCTTTTGGGAGGAACTGGAAAAGCGATAGCTTTTATCGGTTCCGGCACGGGCACATCGTCTGCCCGTGCCGGATCAGGTAAATTAATCCAATAGTATTGTACCTGGCCTATTACCAGACTTTTCTCCTCCTTGCTTCAATTAACTCAATTGTACCGGTAAACTCACCGATCACTCGTATCCACGAATCTTGTTGGTTGCCCTTTAGGCTCATCTTTAAAACGGTAATCATGCTTGCGAATATATTCTTCTAATTGTGGCTGAAAGCTCATTTAGTTTTTTTACCTTGTGAGACAGGATTAGCCGGTATATATCACTTTGGGGACAGTGTTTCGCAGCTTTTTGCAGGTGCGGCAAACAAAGCCCGGCCGATTGCTGGTATCCTTCTAGAAACTCGACTTCACCAAGTTAATTTTCGATACAAAAAGAACAATAAATGCAATAAACTCGATGGTAACGACAAAAACCACAAGATAAATTATAGAATATTCATATAAAAGTCCTACGATGACACTGCCAATCAACATGGCTACGCCGTACAAAGAATTGAAAATTCCATAAGCAGTGCCCCTGCTTTCCATCGAAGTTAGATCGGCCACGGCAGCTCTCAGGATGGTTTCGTGGATCCCCATCACTGAACCCCAGAGCAACATCGCAATTATCACGGATATATAATTGCCAGAAAACCCTAAAATGGCTATTGGAAAAGTAAGCAAAGGTATAACCATTAAAGTAGCAAACCTTACTTTATCATATATTTTACCGATAATTAGTGCTGCAACGGCATCGACTGCCATGGCAACAGCATAGAGCAGTGGAATCAGCGCTTGTGAAATTACTTTCTGAGCAGATAAATGGTATGAAATAAGGGGAAAGTTTACAAATCCGACTACACTTATAAAGACAAATAACCCGTAGACCCAAAATGCCTTGGAGAGAGCTTTTTTAAAGCTTTCTGCTTCACGGGTTTCTTTCTCAGCTTCCTCCAGTATTGCTGGATTGGGAACCTTTGCTCTTGCTATAAGAAGGACAACAACCGTTAAAAGAGCAGGAATCCACATAACAGTAAATCCTTGCTTAAATCCGCCGGTTAATGTTAGCGCAGCGGTAAAAATAAGGGGTCCTATGATGCCTCCCACCTGGTCCAATGCCTCATGAAGTCCAAAACCCGTACCCGTTCCCATCTTTTTGGCAGCGTGAGAGAGCATCGCATCCTTGCCAGGGCTTCTAATTGCCTTCCCTGTCCGTTCTAAAATAATAAACAAAGCGGCAATTTCCCATCTGCCTGCCAGTGCCAGCAGCGGTACTGAAACAAGCATTCCGTACCCAAGGATAGTAATTAGCCAGTATTTTTTTGTACGATCTATTAAGTAACCTGATACCAGCCTTAAAAAGTATCCTGAAAACTCACCCACACCAGAGACAAAGCCTATGGCGACAGCACTGGCACCTAACAAACCCAGATAAGGCCCATAAACGCTTCTTGCCCCTTCGTAAGTCACATCTCCAAGAGCACTTACAAGACCAAATAAGAGTATAAAAGTAAGGGCAAGTTTCTTTTTAGCTTTTGCATCAAAATCCTCTTTTGGCATTATGTGATTTTTTCCCTTCTTTATTCTGAGCAATTCAATAGATTCAAATAAACTGTTGTTCACATTTTACTCCGAATGTCAAACTTGCTATAAACCTCAAAAACGCCTCTTGATCGCCCGGAGAATATCTCCCCGGGTTATGATTCCCACAACCTTTTTCTCCTTAACTATAGGAATGCGGTTGATTTTTCTGTTTACCATCAACCTGGCAATATCCTCCAGTGGTGTATCAGGTGCGGCGGAAACCACTTTTACCGTCATGAATAGTCCCGGCCAGGGTGAAAAAGGCGATGAAAACCGGAACGTTAATGAAATTCATGACGTGAAAAACGTCATCGGTATAGAAATTGGCAATGATGAACTCCCCCCTTTTTTACTGCTGTTTTAGATTGCAGCACTTACTGCTGGAAGCTGACCCATTCGATGGGGCCATCTTTCAGGCCGTAGTCTACTTCAGCGCCAAACGCTTGATGACACGGAAGGTCAGCACGGTGCGGCCAGACTCCTTTTGGGGATACAGCAATGGAGGCGTTTTTTCTAACTGGAAATATTTACAGGAGGGACAGACCCCTTTTGGGAGGAACTGGAAAAGCGATAGCTTTTATCGGTTCCGACCCGGGCACAGGAGGGACATAGACGCAGTAATATTATAACAAATTCTTAAATCGATTACACCCTATTTTAAGGGTGTTTTTTTTGATGCAGTTCTGTATAATATAGTTGTATAGAGGGGCCTCCCGGTGTGGGTAAAACAGAAATGGGCAAGGTCCTGGCCCGTGTTTTTAACACGGAGCTGATCAGGCTGCAGTGCTATGAGGGATTGGATGAAAACAAGTCTCTTTACGAGTGGAATTACCAGAAGCAGCTTTTGAAGATCCAGATCAGCAGGCCGGAGGGACGGTTCGCCCGGGTGGAGGGGGAACTTTTTTCTCCGGAGTACCTGCTGGAACGCCCCCTGCTTAAAGCAATCCAGGCAGACAGGAAGGTTGTGCTGCTTGTGGACGAGGTGGACAAATCCGATAGTGAATTTGAGGCCTTTCTTTTCGAGGTGCTTTCCGATTTTCAGGTTTCTATTCCCGAACTGGGGACTATCCGGGCTCGCCATATTCCCATTGTAGTTCTGACCAGCAACAACGAGCGGGAGCTTTCTGACGGTTTAAAACGTCGCTGTGTTTTTCTTTACCTTGATTTTCCCGGGATTGAAAGGGAGATCGAAATTATCAAGGCCAGGGTCCCCCAGGCAGGAGAGCGCCTCACGGAGAAAATTGCCAGGGCTGTCAATTATATCCGGCAGAACCCGGAGATAAGGAAAAAACCTTCTATTGCCGAGACCCTGGACTGGGCACGCACCCTGGTAAGCCTGAATATGGATCGCCTGGTAGGGCAGCACTATCGAACGAACCCTGAATATACTGCTGAAATCCAGGGCCGATCAGCGGGTTTTCCGCGAACAAATAGGGGCGGAAACCCTTGAGAAAAAGAGCAGGGCCGGCTCTATCTAGCAGCACGCCATATTGCCAACGCCGCCGTAAAGCCCCTGCTTTCAAGCATGGGGATATATGGGTAGGGTATTTCTGGCTTGTATACTGCGGATTAACGTATTCAACTTTAGTTCCTGCGAAAAATGCCTTATATTCGATCAATTTGGCTAAACGATAGAAAGACTATGTTATTATTTTATTGATATCAAGGTGTGAGGACTATTAACAGCAGAAACCGGTATTTCCCCTCTCAAAAGTGTAACCATGGCTTCAGGCCGGAAGGAGAGGAATCTTCGTCTTCCGGCAGGGAGAAAAGAGTTCCTGATTACCTGGAGAACAATGTGGTTCGTTTCGTTTATCTTTTGAGGTCTGAGGGAATACGCATCGGAAACTCCGAAGTAATTGACGCCCTGCAGGCTTTACAGCTGGTACCGCTGGGAGAAAGGGATAAAGTTAAAACTGCGCTGAAGGCCACCTTGATCAAAAAGGCTTCTGATTATGGAGTTTTCGAGCGTGTTTTTGCTTTCTTTTTTACTCCCCCGGAGACCAGGGAGGCATTCCGCGAATTACGGCAGCAGAAAATGGCCCAATATGACCGTCAAATAAGAGGCGGAGCAGGTTTTTACTTTTCGCGGCGAGAAGATGGATCTTTCCGAAATGGAGAAGACGGTATATGCTTATATGCCCCAAAAGGGAAAAAAACGTCTCCGGGAATTCCTGGAGATGAATGAAAGCAGGGATACGCTTCAGCAGGGGTACCGCCCTTTCCTGGAGACCCTGGTAAAAGGGAGGCTGCGCTTCTGGCATAAACAGCTGTACAGGGATATACAGGAAGGAATATTACAGCCCGATACCGGTGACGAAGAGTTAAATTCCATACGCGAGGCCGCTGCCGGC
Source organism: Desulfovibrio sp. (assembly GCA_020060185.1). Taxonomy (GTDB): domain Bacteria; phylum Bacillota; class Dethiobacteria; order DTU022; family UBA8154; genus UBA9862. The sequence goes on from JAGVAS010000149.1 coordinate 4,098, forward strand.
GGGGGTCAGGGAGGAAATACTATTCTTACGGAGGATATGCAGCATATCGCCCGTAAAGACCTGCCACAGGCTGCCTCGCTGATCCGGCGCATGGCGCGTTTGCTGGCCACCCGTATTTCCCGCCGTTACCGTTACAGTAAAAGCCGGCGCCTTCTGGACCTGCGTGCTACGATTCGCTCCAGCATACAGTCCGGCGGGGTTCCTTTTAAATTGAAGTTTAAAAGTTGCCGGGTAAAAAAGCCGAAGCTTCTTTGGCTCTGCGATGTTTCCAGTTCAATGATACGCTATACCAGCTTTGTCCTGCAGTTTATTTACAGCCTTAATACCGTGGTACAGCGTATTGAAAGCTTTGTTTTTTCAGAAAACCTGGAGCGGGTGACTCCTTATTTCCAGCAGGGGTAGGATTTCGAGCGCACCATGGCGGCGGTGGTTAGAGAAAGCAGGCAGTGGGGTGGCGGAACGAGCCTGCACATGGCTTTACAAACCCTTATGCTACGCCACGGGGAGGAGCTTACGGGGAATACCATCGTCATTATTGTCAGTGATACCAGGACTATTCGCCACCGGGAGGCCGCCGGGGAACTGCAAAAGTTGCGGGAGAAGGTAAAGGAAATTATCTGGCTTAACACGCTGCCCCGTGAAGAGTGGGACAATTACTCCACGGTGACTGCTTTTCAAAAGGCAGCAGCTATGTTCCCCTGCAATACCCTGACAGATTTGGAACAGGTTATGTCCAGAAAATTTTTATCGGCCTAATTTAAAAAACCGGTTCTTAAAGGAGGTGTATTCCCTGGTTCCACGGGACCAGGTGAAAGATGGCGAGAGAAAAGGTTATTGCTGTAGCAGGTAAAGGCGGTACCGGAAAAACTACTTTTTCCGCCCTTTTGTTGCGCTTCCTGTCCAAGCACTACAAAGATATGTCTATCCTGGCGGTCGATGCTGATGCCAATGCCAATTTAAACGAGGCCCTGGGCCTGGAGGTGGAGGAGACGATTTCTACAACCCTGGAGGATATGAAGGATCCGCGCCTGGTTCCTTCAGGGATGAGCAAGGACATGTTTATGCAAATGCGTCTCAGCCAGGCCCTGGTGGAGTCGGAGCAGTTCGATCTTCTGGTTATGGGGAATCCCGCGGGTCCCGGCTGTTACTGCTATCCCAACGACCTGCTACGTAACTACCTGGAAAAACTTCGCGTTAACTATGACTATGTCGTTGTTGACAACGAAGCCGGGCTGGAGCACCTCAGCCGCCGCATCATCAACAACGTGGATTACCTCCTTATTACCAGCGATGCTACTGCACGCGGAATCCGTTCTGCAGGAAGGGTCTACGATATTATCAAGTCGGTAAATATTAATGCCGGGAAGATTTACCTGGTTATTTCCAGGACGCAGGACGGAGAGGTTAATGACCTGCAGGAGGAAATTGCCAGAACGGGTTTGGAAGTGGCGGGTACTATCCCCATGGACAACATGGTGATGGAGTATGACCTGAAAGATAAGCCCCTTTTCCAGCTGCCCGGTGAATCTCCGGCGCTGAAAGCAGTGGAAAACATCGCCTTAAAGTTAAAGCTCTAGTATGAAAATAGCGTAGCATTTGCTGGTGGCGTAGTTCCGGGTTCAGCTCGGCAAGTTCTACTACTCATCTCGAGCTTCCGACGACCTATGGAAACAAACCCGGCATTTTCATCCATTATTGTGACCTGAAGTACCGTGGACGTAAATATGTATTCCATGGGGACATTCCTCTGAAAGAGGTGTGTCCCCATACCTTACTCGTCGTCTGCTGGCAGCTGACATCCTGTCAGCTGGGTCGTCTCCAGCTCTCGTTTCGTAGTGAACTTGTTTCCTCGCTGCACAAGTCACTCCGCCAACAGCAAAACGCTGCGTCTATGGAACAATGGCGGGATCTAAACCCGGTTATTTTCATCCATTTTTGTGACCCACAGGGTTGTGGCGGTTAGTATGAAAATCGCGCAGCTGCGCGCTAAAGGATGTGAAATGCGGTGTTAAATTTAAAGTTTTGCGGAGGGGCCCGCACGGTTACAGGTTCCTGTTTTCTTTTAGAGGTTGGACAGAAGAAAGTACTGATTGACTGTGGTATGTTCCAGGGTGGGAAAGCCTTAAGGATGCGCAATTTTCTGGAATTCCCCTTTAACCCGGAGGAAATAGGATGCCTCTTTCTTACCCATGCCCATATTGATCACAGCGGCCTTATACCCAAACTGGTGAAGGAAGGTTTCCGGGGGAACATTTACGCCACCCGGGCCACGGCGGATCTCTGCCGTATCATGCTTCCGGATAGCGGCCATATCCAGGAAGCGGAAGCGGAATGGGAAAACCGCAAAGCACGCCGGGCGGGGTTGAAAGAAACTTCCCCCCTTTATACCGTAGAAGATGCTCTTGCTGCCCTGGACTATTTCCAGGCGATAAATTATGGCGAGGTCGTGACACTTTCACCGGAACTGGCCTTTCGCTTGCAAAATTCAGGACATATTTTGGGATCGGCGTTACTGGAATTATGGGTTACAGAAGAGGGCCGGCAAAAAAAATTTGTTTTCACCGGGGACCTGGGAAGAGAGCAGCAGTACATTATCCCTGATCCATATGTGATGGAAGAAGCCGACTTTTTAATCATGGAAGCCACGTATGGACAGAGGCTTCACGAAGCCGAGGAAGAAAAGGAGAAGATCCTGGCCGAAGTTATTAATGCTACCATGAAGCGCGGGGGAAACATCGTTGTGCCTTCGTTTGCCGTAGGGCGGACCCAGGAACTTGCCTATATTCTCAACAAGCTTCTTGACCGGGGCGAAATACCGCTTCTTCCCATTTATATCGACAGCCCCATGGCTATCAAGGCTACGGACCTTTTTCTCCGGCATGCGGAATGTTTTGATCTGGAGATGAGAGCCTGCCTGGCCCGTGGTGAGTGCCCCCTGCATTTCCCCGAGGCTCATTTTACCCCTACCGTGGAGGAATCCAGGGCCATTAATGAAGTACAGGGCGCCATGATTATCTCGGCCAGCGGTATGTGCGATGCCGGTCGTATCAAGCACCATCTCAAGCACAACCTCTGGCGGCCCGAATCTACCATTCTTTTTGTCGGTTACCAGGCGGAGGGGACCCTGGGACGGCGTTTGCTGGAGGGGGCAAAGCATGTATCTCTTTTCGGAGAGGATATTGCCGTACGGGCTCAGATCGCCTCAATCCAGGGATTTTCAGCACATGCCGACAGGGATGAACTTTTAAAATGGGTAGGCAAGTTTAAGCAAAAACCCTCCCAGATTATACTGGTACACGGAGAAACTGATTCCCTGGAAAATATGGCAGAGCTGCTCGAAACAAAATTCCAGGTTAATGTTTATATCCCCTCTTACCTCGAGGAGATCTCCCTGTTGCCCTTGGGAAGGGAGCTGGAGCCCTCGGAGGAGTTTTCAGCCCGCCTCAAGGCCCAGCAGATTATAAATATGTGGGAAGAGAGCGCTTCCAATTTCAGATCTTTGCTTTTTTCATACCTGGAGGAGGAAACAGATATTGCTTCACTCGTTTCCCTTGAAGAACGGCTGGGCTTTATAACCCGCCAGCTGGAACAGGAAACCAGAAGTCTGAAGAGCCTCCCCCTGCTGTTTGGCCCCTCCCGGAAGGAAAAAGAAGGATATCTCTCACGGGAAGAAGATGAAGGGGAAGCGATGGAAGAGGAAGCCAGCTAATCCGTTTCCGGAAAGAACTATTATCTTATTGTGAAGGAGGAAGGTCAGTATGGAAGAGGTTTTATCTGCCGTGGAGATCCAGGCAATTATTCCCCACCGTTATCCTTTTCTGCTGGTAGACAGGATACTGGAAATTGTTGCGGGGGAGAGAGCTATAGGGCTGAAAAATGTTACCGTTAACGAGCCCTACTTTCAGGGGCATTTTCCCGGAGAACCTGTGATGCCGGGAGTTCTTATCGTGGAAGCCATGGCCCAGGTGGGGGCGGTAGCGCTTCTCAGCAGAAGCGAATTTAAGGGAAAGCTGGCCCTGTTCAGGGGGATAGACAAGTGCCGCTTCCGGGGAATGGTTCGTCCTGGGGATACCCTGATCATCGAAGTGGCTCTTACCGGCCTGAAAGGAGTCGTTGGCCGGGGGAAGGGGCAGGCACGTGTTGATGATAAGCTGGTCGCTTCCGGTGAATTGATCTTTGCCCTGGCGGACAGGGGGAGCAAGGAGGACGATTCATACCAGGAGTAAGTCCCGGGTTTTTTATTGTGTATTTTTCCATCGATTCAAGTTCAGGGAACGCTTTGTCACCCCCGTGCTGGGGCGTGGATTGAAACAAATATTGACAAGGATAGATATTTATATTAACATGTGGATAGTATTTGCATAAGTGGATAGTATTTGCCTAAAATACTAAAATAATATGTTTTGATGCTTTCACTCTTATCGAGAGCGGGGGAGAGATGGGCTCTATGAACCCCGGCAACCGGATCTGTTGTACAAAATAACCCCGGAAACACCTGGCAGTTCGAAATAAAGCGGGTGTTTACAGCAGGGTTGGCAACGGGTCGCCCGGTGCCAATTCCTGCAGGCGTTACTCGCAATCGGGTCGTCCTGGGAGATAAGAAGAGTTCATATTACCTCTTGCCTGCCAGGTAGGGGGTTTTTAGTTTTTGCGGGATTATTCCCAGTTAACTTCAAAGGAGGGTTTAATGACATGAACAGGAATGGTGGTACTGTTTATTTTACCTCGGAATCCGTTACCGAAGGGCATCCTGATAAGGTCGCCGATCAAATTTCCGATGCGATCCTCGATGCGATTATGGAGCAGGACCCCCAGGGAAGAGTGGCTGCGGAAACGCTGGTAACCACCGGATTGGTGCTGGTGGCCGGGGAGATAACAACCAGGTGTTACGTTGATATTCCCCACATTGCCCGTCAAACGGTTAAAGAGATCGGTTATACGCGGGCAAAATATGGTTTTGACGGTGATACGTGCTCTGTGCTTACTTCTATTGATGAACAATCCCCGGATATTGCCCTGGGGGTGAATGAATCCTGGGAAATTAAATCCGGTGAAAATAAGGATGACGCTTATAACCTGTTTGGCGCAGGGGACCAGGGCATTATTTTTGGTTTTGCCTGCAATGAAACCCCCGAGCTGATGCCTTTGCCCATTTCCCTGGCTCATAAACTCACCCGCCGCCTGGCTCAAGTCCGCAAGGAGAGGATACTCCCTTACCTGCGGCCCGATGGAAAGTCCCAGGTTACTGTAGAATACCGCGACGGCAAGCCTTATAGAATTTCTACTGTTGTCCTTGCCGCCCAGCACAGGGATGATGTTCTCCTGCCGCGCCTGCGCGAGGATCTTATAGAGGTTGTCGTCAGGGAAGTTATTCCCCCGGAACTCCTGGATAAACAAACCCGTTACCTGGTTAATCCTACGGGACGTTTTGTCATAGGCGGCCCTCTGGGGGATACCGGCCTTACCGGCCGCAAGATCATCGTGGATACCTATGGAGGGTATTCCCGTCATGGCGGGGGATGTTTTTCCGGTAAGGACCCCACCAAGGTGGATCGCTCGGCCAGCTATGCGGCGCGTTACGTGGCTAAAAACGTCGTGGCAGCCGGGTTGGCGGATAAATGCGAACTGGAGCTGGCTTATGCTATCGGAGTGGCTCGCCCTGTTTCCGTTTATGTGGAGACATTCAACACGGAAAAAGTACCTGTTGAGCTTATTGAAAAACTAATCAGCAAGCATTTTGATCTTCGCCCTGCGGCGATGATTGACAAGTTGGAGCTCCGCCGTCCCATCTACAAGCAAATTGCTGCTTACGGGCATTATGGCAGGAATGACCTGGATCTCCCCTGGGAGAGAACGGATCTGGCCGGGGCTTTGAAACAGGAGGCGGGAATTACCAGGGTAACTGGTTTCTAGAATGGAAAGGGGAGAGCACCCGGTGGAGATCCTGGAAGGGATCCTGGAACGTATTACTTTTTACAGCAGCGAAACTTCATATATGATCGGCCGGCTGGGCAGGCAGGGAAAGGACAACATCACCTTTGTAGGTTATTTCCCTTCCCTGCACGAGGGGGAAAACCTGCGACTTAAGGGCGAGTGGAAGGTTCACCCCCGCTACGGCAGGCAGTTCCAGGTTAAGGAGTGGGAGACCATTGTTCCCACAACCCGGAAGGGCCTGGAAAGGTTTCTTGCTTCCGGCCTTATTAAGGGCGTGGGGACCCATACAGCCCATTTACTGGTCACGCATTTCGGCCTGGAGGCGCTGGAAATTATTGAAAAAAACCCCCAGCGTCTCCAGGAAATTTCCGGGATTGGCCCTAAAAAAGCGGCCCTCATTCACCAGAGTTATGAGCAGCACAAAGAAATCAAAGAGGTAATGATCTTTTTACAGAACTTTGATATCAGTCCCTCTCTGGCCGTAAGGCTTTTCAGGCATTATGGATCCCGCACGCTGCCTCTTCTTAAAGAAAATCCCTACCTCCTGGCCGAGGAGGTTTTCGGTATAGGATTTATTACGGCGGATAAAATTGCCCGGAAGATGGGCCTGCCGTTTAACTCTCCCCAGCGTGTCCGTGCTGCCATTTACTTTGTTTTAAACCAGGCTGCTGACGAAGGGCATGTTTACCTGCCTGCTCGTGAAATTAACGAAAAAGTTCTGGAACTCCTTTTTACCAGGGAAGCTTCCGGGCAGGACTCGTTTTTCCAGGAACTTTCCGGCCAGGAGGTTTTTCCGGAACTAATCTTAAGCCAGCTTGAAGAGCTAGCCCGGACGCGCCTTATTTTTATCGAGGACAACCAGGGGGAAGAGATAATTTACAGTGCCCCCTTTTATTTCGCCGAAAAAGGTTCTGCCAGCAGGCTTTCTTCCCTGGTTAAAACGGAACCAGTGTCCTTGCCCGACGAAGAAATTGTTATCCGGGAGATACTGCAAAAGGAAAAGCTTGCTCTTGCTCCGGAACAGGTAGCTGCCGTAAAGGGTGCCTGCCGGAACGGGGTTATGGTTATTACCGGTGGGCCGGGGACAGGCAAAACCACGGCTATCCGGGTTCTTATGGAACTGTTCCGGCGCTATGGGCTGAAGATTATGCTGGGAGCTTCCACGGGGCGTGCAGCCAAGAGAATGGCAGAGGCCACCGGTAGGGAGGCTAAAACCATTCACCGTCTCCTGGAGTATTCCTATGTGGAGGGAGAGGGCTTTCGCTTCCAGAGGGGGGAAGATAACCCCCTGCCGGCCCAGGTGCTTATCATCGACGAGGTCTCCATGGTGGATTTACTCCTGTTTTATAACCTGCTCAAGGCTGTTCCCGCCGGTTGCCGCCTTATTCTGGTAGGAGATGTGGACCAACTCCCCTCCGTGGGGGCGGGTAACGTTCTGCGGGATGTAATAAGCTCGGGAGTTGTCCCCTGTGTTCGCCTGAGCACTATTTTCCGCCAGGCCCAGGAAAGCATGATCGTAGTCAACGCTCACCGCGTGAACAGGGGAGAATTTCCCATTATTAACCGGAAACAGAAGGACTTTTTCTTTATCAAGGAGGAAAATCCGGAAAAGGTTGCCATAACAATTGTGGAACTCTGCCGCGAGAGGTTGCCCCAGTTCGCCTCCTTTGATGCCCTGGAGGAAATCCAGGTACTTACTCCCATGCGCAGGACCCAGGTAGGGGTGGAAAGGCTTAACCAGCTCCTGCAGCAGGAGCTGAACCCGCCGGCCAGGCATAAAACAGAGGTTGTCAACGGGGGGGTTACCTTTCGCCTGGGCGATAAGGTTATGCAAATCCGCAATAATTATGAAAAGGAAATTTTTAATGGCGATATGGGGCGCATAACGCGTATTGACCCGGAGGAGGGAGAGATAATCGTCTCCTATCCCGATCTTTACTCGGTGCAGGAGGTCAGTTATGATTTTGCGGAGATGGACGATCTGGTTCTCTCTTACGCTGTTTCTGTTCACAAGAGCCAGGGGAGCGAGTACCCTGTAATCATAATGCCCGTAGTTACCCAGCATTATGTTCTCCTGCAGCGCAACCTTTTATATACAGGTATTACAAGGGCCAAAAAAATGGTAGTGCTTGTGGGCACCCCCAAAGCCATAGCTATTGCCGTGGGCAACAATAAGGTGGAAAAGCGCTACAGCCACCTTTCCCACCGTCTGAAAGAGCTTTGCTGATCAAGCGATTAATTGCTGCTTTCCTCATTTAAAAGTTTTACATAACTGTTAATGCTATGATCCAGTTTGCTGGAAACCAGGAGGACTTCTTTCGTTACTTTTTTGTTTTCGTTATAGATTTTATGTAAGTTTTCCCTTAGCTTATATATTTCTTGCAAAATTTCCTCTGTTTGTAAATTTTTCATCTCGACAGTCCTTTCAAATAACAAAGTGTCATTTCTGCAGTCGATTTTTCTACCAGAATTATGTAATAATTTTATGCAATAACGTATACCCTGTCAAGAAGAGAATTTAAAATAACAAATTATGTTTTATTATGACAATAAATACTATTACAAAAAATTATAAAACCCAGTTTAAAGGTGTGTTGTCCGTGACCGTAAGAGCGCTGCTTGATTTGCTCTATCCCCCTCGCTGCCCTTTTTGCAACAGGCTTCTGACGCCTTATGATGCCGGTAAAATAAATTTTATGGTGGCGGGCAGCAATGTTTCCGGACTGGAAAGGCTTCTTTGCCGGCGCTGTGCAGAAGAACTGTCCTGGATTGAAAGTAGCTGCCCGTATTGTGCTTTCCCCCTGGAAGAAGGGAAATACCATCGCTGCAACGGCCGTAAATTTTCTTTTCAAGAATGCTGCGCCCTGGGATGCTACAGGGGGGGAATCCAGGAAACCCTGCACCGCTTCAAGTACCACGGCAGAAAGTCTCTGGCGGAACCCCTGGGAAAACTTTTATATAAAAAAATCGCCTTAGAACCGTGGATTTCTTTGGTGGAATTTATAGTACCAATTCCCCTGTCCCGGCAACGACTTTTGCAGCGGGGTTATAACCAGGCCAGTTTACTGGCAAGGGTACTGGGCAGAGAACTTGGTTTGCCGGTGATGGAGATCTTGGAACGGGTAAAGGATACGGAAAGCCAGACAGGGTTGAATAAAAGCCAAAGAAAGGAGAATTTGCGCGGTGCCTTCAGATGCCGGCAGGAAGTCCCTGAAGGAGGCCATGTTCTTCTGGTAGACGACGTCTTTACCTCCGGAGCCACGGCTCATGAAGCCTCACGGGCCTTAAAAGAGGCCGGTGCCGGACGGGTCAGCGTGGCAGTACTGGCCCGCTGAATTCGGGATACCTTAAACGTGAGAAGCGAATAATGGAAAAAAATCTTTGTTAGAGCCCGTATTATCTTCCATAAAGGTGGCGCAAGGTTGTGGCGAGCGATATGTGCAGCAGGAGCCAAACAGGTTCAGCGAAGCGACGGCCTTAAGATGGCCCTGCCGGCATGGAAGCCGGCAGCCAGGAGGCGAGTAGGATGCGAGCTCTCCTGGGAAGGTCATCGGAAGCCTGAGTTGAAACGTAGAGCTTTCAGAGCGGAACTCGGAGCCACGCCACCAGCAAACGCTGCTCCTAAAACCTGTCTCAAGCGAACCTTAAAGCGAGCACCACCTTCGCCACCTTTTTCATACTAGGATAATCGCTTAAACAAAAGCTTCACGGCCCCCACGAGGGATCCCAGGACAAATCCTCCGATATGAGCCCACCAGGCTACCATCTGGGTTGCAGGGGTTACACCGGCGACAATAGCATTAAAAAGCTGCAGGAAAAACCAGAGGAAAAGAAAGAGAACAGCCGGAAGATGTGCCGTGGTTATAAAAAAGCCGATAGGGATCAGGGTAAGCACCTGGGCACGGGGAAATAAAATAAAATAGGCACCCAGTATCCCGGCGACAGCCCCGCTGGCTCCTATGGTAGGCACCGAAGACTGGGGATTGGTGATAATATGTGACAGTCCGCCTGTTGCTCCGGCGGCGAGGTAGAAAAAAAGATAACCGGCATGGCCCAGGCGGTCTTCGACGTTATCCCCGAAAACCCATAAGTAGAGCATATTGCCCAGAAGGTGGAACCACCCCCCGTGGAGGAACATGGAACTCATCAGGGGGAACCAGTCGACGCCCTGAAGGAGAAGGAATTTTTCCGGGATCACACCGTACTGGTAAAAAAGTTCGATTAACTCTGTTTCCGTCAGGCTCAGCTGGTAGATAAAAAGAGCTATGTTCAGGAAAATAAGAAGAACATTAATGTACGGGTATTTTTGCGGCCGTACGCTGTCTCTGAGAGGTATCATCAGACGGGCTCCTTTGTAACTGTTCAGTCCAAGGTCCAAGGTCCAAGGTCCAAGGTCCAAGGTCCAAGGTCCAAGGTCCAAGGTCTAAAGTCTAAGGTCTAAGGTCTAAGGTCCAAGGTCTAAGGTTTCAGATTCCCAGTTTTTTTGGACATTTGACATTTGACTTTTGACCTTCGACAATTTATATACGACTTTTGACTTTCGACTCATGCCTGAATAATTACGGGCTTTTTTATATTATTATAGACATAGGGGCAGGTTTTTACCATTAAAAAAACAGCTTTTACCTACAGGTTGTTAAAAATAGTTTTGCTTCTGCTCCGGAAAAGTCTTACTTTAATTGGAGTCTCTTACGATTAAAGGGTGGAAGTTAGAATGTAGCGGGAAGGATGTTTAATTATGGATAGCGAATATGAAAACACAAACAAAGAAGATTTGTTGCAGGAAAAGGTTACCTCTCCAGCTTACCTGAAAAAAATCTTACGGGAAAGGAACTTGCATCCGCGTCGTTCGATGGGACAGCACTTCCTGGTGGATGAAAATATCCTGGCAAAGATTATTTCTGCTGCCAAGCTCGATGAAAATGACCTAGTAATTGATATTGGGGCTGGCCCCGGGGCCCTTTCTCTTACCATGGCGAAGGAGGTTGCCGGTGTTATTGCCGTGGAGTGGGACGGGGGACTTTCGGCCCTTTTACAGGAACAGGCTCAGATGCGGGGGCTTAAAAATCTTCATGTAGTTGAAGGAGACGTACGTCGCCTCGATCTGGAGAAAATATGCCGGGAAAAGCTGGAGGAAATACATTCCGGTGGAGCAACAGCAGGGCAGGTAAAGGTGGTGGCCAACCTTCCATATTACCTTATTACCCCTCTTCTCTTCAAACTATTGCAGGGGGCGCTGGGGATAAAGCTTCTGGTGTTAATGGTTCAGCTTGAGGTTGCCAGGCGCATTATGGCGGTTCCCGGGGGGAAGGAATACGGCCTCCTATCTGTTCTTTGCCGGTACTACACAACCCCCCGCTTTCTTTTTAAAGTTTCCCGCCATGTTTTTCTCCCTCCCCCTGAAGTTGATTCGGCTGTGGTTTTACTGGAGGTTCCTGCCGATTATCCGCTTAAAGTAAGAGATGAAAGCTTTTTCTGGCAAATGGTAAGGGCGGCTTTTCAAAAAAGGAGAAAAACTATCCTTAATGCGTTGATCGGCCTGGGGGAACTTGGCAAGGATGATTGGGAAAAATTACTGCATAAATGCGGGATATCTCCTATACGGCGGGGGGAAACCCTGTCCCTAGAAGAATTTGCAAACTTGTGTGAGATATTTTATAATAATAAGGGGTTTTGATTTTTTTGTCGTCCTGTGGAGGAATTTATGAAAGAAGGCTTGTAGTAATGGATTTTTACAGTCCTACTAAGGGAAAGATGACCCTGGACGAGACTTTTTCAGAGATTATTTCCTATATCAGGGAACAGCCCCAGGAAGAATACAAGCTGATTATCGGAACTGATTCTCACTCGCATTTTGATGCGGAGGTAATCTTCGTAACGGCAGTAATAATCCACCGTGTCGGCAAAGGTGGGCGCTATTTTTATTACCGGGAAAAACATTACTTTGTGCAGAGTTTAAGACAGCGGATTTTTTATGAAACTTCCCTGAGCCTGGATGTTGCCGGCCGCTTTACCACCCTGCTATCGTCAGAAGTTCACGATCACCTGAACGTGGAAATTCACCTGGACGTAGGTGAAGCCGGAGATACCAAGGAACTGATCAGGGAAGTGGTGGGGATGGTTATCGGAAGCGGATTTGATGCCCGCATTAAGCCTGATTCATATGGCGCAACCAAGGTTGCTGACCGGTATACTAAATAAAAACGAAGCATTTTAACTTTAATTTTTAGAGCCATTTGCGTTCTTATTGAGTGACGATAACAAGCTTAACGAGAGGGTCACCCAAAATAATTTTACCCCAGGAAAAGCTGATAGAATGGGGGTTTACTAGGCAGGTTTTTCCATGGAAGAAGAAATAAACGCTCTCTTTGACAAGCTGGCAGAAGCGCTTTCAACCCTGCTTCCCGACTTTGGAGTGAACCTGGCAGTAGACGGCAAGGCGATAAAAACCCATGCCTGTCCCCGGAAAAAAGGTGAAAAGAAGCATTCTTTGGACGGAAGAAGGGACATTGATGCTGACTTCGGCAAAAAAGTCTACCGTGGCCAGCGGGAAGACGGTACTCTCTGGGAAAAAGTTGTAATCTGGTTTGGCTACAAGCTGCACCTCCTTGTCGATGCGGACTATGAGCTTCCTTTAGCCTTTACGGTAACCAAGGGCTCCTCTCCGGAAGCTCCTGAGGCCCACGGCCTTTTGGATAAAGTGGAGAAGACCCATCCGGAGATTCTTAAGCACTGCGAACATTTCATGGCCGACCGCGGTTATGACGACGGTAAGCTAATCAAAAAAGTCTGGGATGACTATACCATAAAGCCGGTTATCGATATTCGCAA
>JAGVAS010000067.1 GCA_020060185.1 Desulfovibrio sp.
GCGCAAAGAACTACGGCACCGAACTCTGAAGGGTTTAAAAGTTGAAGGGTTAACCTTTAACCACCCTATCTATCTTATTTATTATCCCAACGGTAACGGTAATAAACCCAACTTATCATCCAGTTTTATAGATTTTTTGATCTCAAAGGAAAGAGGCTTTTGTTAATCAATAATCAAAACGCAGCATATTTTTCTGGTATTAAAGGCTTAAAGCACCCTGGCTTATAGCCTTTATTTTTTCTTCAAAATTTCAATTTGCCAGATTCCTTCCTCAACTTCTACAACTTTACAGGAGTAACCGTACTTATTTATAAAATGCCCGGTTACGCTCTGAATGGAGCAGCTATGATCAGTTTCCAGAATCAACTTATCGCCGACTTTTAATTTTTTTAACACCCTTTCAGCTTTAATAATTGGGATAGGACACATCTCCCCCAGTACTTCAATGAAGTACTCCATAGAAAAGGACCTCCATCCTGATGCTTGACTTTATTAAATTGTTACTTTTATAACTAAATAAATATTCTCCGGTTCCGCCTTTTTTCCTTCCGATTCGAAAATGAAGTTAAAAATCCATAATATTCCTTTCATTATAAGTATAATTTTTCTAAATTAGGTTATGATATCTGCGAAAGGAGGGAAAACTCAGATGACAACTTTTTTTATTATTCATTTAATTTTAGGAATCTGGTTAGCAATAGTTAACTTTACTCCCATCATGGCGCCCACTTCTCTGGCATTAAATAACGTTATTGTAGGAGTTATCATCGCTATCTATAACGCCTACTATCTTTTTGCCAGGAGAAATGTGGAAGCCAAACAATCATAAAAGCAGGGTTATTTTGACTTTTTAATAAGGCGGTCTATAAGCCGCCTTATTTTTTGGGGGCGTTTTTTCTAAAAAAACAGGATTTGCTTATTAAGATGTTAAAGTATAGAAATGTACTAATGTGTACCTTATAGTTAAATATTATTTAAATTTTAAATACCCTTCTATTCAGATGTGTTACCCCTTTAAAGATTAGGGATGTTTCGTATTATTATTTAGGAGTGAAAGGGTTGGAAAACCTCGAAACTATCGTTACAGAATACAACAGGGAAACCAGAGCTTACGTGAGGAATTGATATCTTCATATAAAAATTTTATACATAAATATAAAAGATTACCTTTGAAAGAAATAACTGGAGCCAGGAGAGGCTTCCTGGACAAATGGCGCAAATACCTTTTATCCCTCATAATAATTTTAACACACGGGGAAATGGATAGCCTGGCAGAATATATCCGGGGAAAGGGGAAAGGAGGTATCCTGAGATGAAAAAAACAAAAGGTGTAGTTCTAAGCAGCAATTCCAAATCTGTAATATTGCTCACCCCTAGCGGTGAATACGTAAAGGTTCCTGCAAACAACCGTATATTTCAACCGGGTACGGAGATAGAAACAGAACTTCCTTCTTTCAATAATATAAAAAAGTTAGCACTGGCAGCAAGTTTATTTTGTATTATTGCCCTAACATTTATTTTTAATGTTTTTACTACCCGAACAGAAGCTTACCTGGCGCTGGATATCAACCCGAGCATCCTTTTATCTCTGGGTCATAATGCGGAGGTTATAAAAGCAGAGGCTCTAAACCGGGAAGGTGAAGAAATTCTCCGGGATCTTAAGCTTAAAAACTTAAACGTCATAGAAGCTGTAAAATTAATCCTGGAAAACGTCCACCTTAATAATTATCTTTTCACAGAAAATAACGAAATTTTTATCTCCCTGGCAGCACCAAGCAATTACGTAATTTCAGAAGAAGAAATAAAATCTTATGTATCCGAACAGGTCTGGCAACTGGAAATAGACTCCTATCTAAAAATTTCCAGGACAGAGGTCCAGCAGGCCATGGAGGCACAGGAGAAACACGTTTCTTTAAACAGCATGGTAGTCCACAGGGAACTAACTACAAAGGGAATTTTTAAAGAGGTTGCTGAAGATCCTAAAGATACTCCTCCTGCCTCCGTTAAAGAAATTACAAGGGCGGTTGGAAAAGAAAAGGTTTTTAAAGAAGATGAATTTATTCCGGGGAACAAGGGAAAAGAGAAAAGGGCGGAACGTTCCAGACAACCGGGAACTTCCGGAAATGAACGAAATCAAAAGGGTAAATAACCCCTGAAATACCATTCTATAATCCACCCCTGGGACTAAACTTCTCCCACCAGTGAACGCACCCATTCTTCCAAATTGTTAATCTGCTTATCCCCTATAAAAGCCAGGGTTTCTTTTTTGTTGGCTTTACAACGATAAATCATATTGCTGTTAATATTCCAGGCAATATAGCGTGTTTCATTTTTTTCTGTATAACGAAATATCAATACTACATGGTTTTTGAGGGTTTTTATTTTTTTATACCCGATATATTTTTTTAGGTTTAGCGCTACCCCCATTTCATCCTGGATAATATCCGGCAAATCCTTAATGTAGTAAAGATAAATATTTTGAAAAGAAAGGTTATTCATATTAATAACTGTTTTAATATCAAACAAGTTGGTCCATATATTATTTTTAAAGACAGCACCACAAGAACATTTAAAATTTTTTGTAAAAAATTGTGTCCGGCATTTTGGGCATCTTCCCATAAATATCCCTTTCGTCGTTATGGTTTAATTTCACTCCCGTTATCCCGTTCCTCAGTTAATACTAACTTTCCCTCAGTACTGAAATTCACACTAAAAGGTCCTTTGATTAATTCGATTAAGGGGCATTCAGCCGCTTCCCCTTTTATCACTTCGGATACGAAGAATTCCTGTAAATTCAATGTATTTTCTACAAGAACAAGGCGAAGCTTTTCACAATCAAAACCATTTAAAGCCTGTACCCAAACATCTTTCTCATTTTCCATGATAATAGGAATTTTTGCCCCGTTGGTCCATCCTGACGTTAAAGCATTCATGTACGTGGCCTTAAAGTCAATTTTTTCATAAAGGGAACGGGTGATAAAATCAGCCATACCTACACCAAGAGCATTTCCGTGGCTCTCTTCAGTTAAATTCAATACAGCAATACGTTTAATATCCCTATCCACCTTTCCCCCGACCCGCCGCCAGCGGCCCACCACATTTGTATCCATGCCGGAGCCCGAAATATTCTTGCCCATCCAGCGAACCAGGAGAACATCAATATGGTCAAAGGGAATGACCGGCAACATTTTACTTGCTTCTTCAAGTACAGCCTGTTCTTCACAGGTAATCTTTTCCGCCGGTATAGCGTAAATCCTGTAAGGCTGCTTAAAAGCATTTTCTATTATGGCGATTCCGAAAATAACCGGTGCTTTATCAAGAATTATTTCAGCAGCCTCGGGAACATTTCTTTCCAGCCCATAATGATGCATACTCTCGGCACCTTTATGATTTCCCAGCCCGACAGCCAGCATTTTTAAAAGCCCGCTCTGCACCGGTCCGGACATTGTTGTGTGGGGCTTAACCCTGTTAAGGACAACAATGGAATCAGACTCATAAGCTACTTTATCAATATAAACCGGGGCTCCTGCTGAAGTATGGCCCAGCAACAATACTTCCATGGAGGAAACAACCGGTACACCTATTTTTTTCTCTGTAACCCCATACCTTGCTAAAACATCAAGCTGGCCCCGGACATCAGCATTACCGTGGCTTCCCATGGCCGGGACAATAAAAGGTCTCCCTCCATTCTCCCAGAGCCATTCTACCAGGCATCTTAAAATTTGTACCAGCGAGACAATCCCCCTGCTCCCCACCGTTATAGCTATTCGCTGACCCGGGTGGATAAGTGTATGAAGTCTTTTACTAACAAGTTCATGTCTTAAAGCGCTTTGTACGGAAGGGATACTCTCTGTATTTATAAATTGTCTGACCTGATATAACTTTAATTTTTCCATGGTTTACCGATGTTTAAATCTTGCCTCCCGTTTTTCCAAAAATGACCGGACACCTTCCCTGGCATCTTCAGTTCGAAAAGCTCTGTCCAGGAGATCGGATTCTACCTTGCATCCCTCTTCCAGGGACAACTTCATACCCCTGTTAACCGCTTCTTTAACCAGCCTTAAAGCCGTCCCTGACCGGGAAGCCAGTAAGCGGGCAAGCTTCCTGGCAGAAGAAAGCACCTCACCATGAGGCACAACCTTATTCACCAGGCCGATTCTTAAAGATTCAACAGCTGTAATGGGTTCTCCGGAAAAAAGCATCTCCTTGGCGAGAGATGTACCTATAAGGCGGGGCAATCTCTGGGTACCACCTGCCCCGGGGAACAGCCCCAGTTTAATTTCCGGTACGCCTAGCAAGGCCTTTTCAGAAGCTATCCTGATATCACACGCAAGTGCCAGCTCAAGCCCGCCACCCAGCGCAAAACCATTAATTGCAGCTATTGACGGAATGGGTAAATTCTCAAGGTAATTAAAAGCTTCATGCAACTTTTTTGTATAGGGTAACGTGGAAGTAGAGGTCCTTATGATCTCAGCAAGCTCGTTTATATCAGCACCTGCTAAAAAAGCTTTCTCCCCCGCTCCTGTTATTATCATCGCCCGGCAGTTTTCCACAGCGTTGATTTCCTTAAAACATCCTAAAAGCTCCTCTGTTACTTTAGAACTAAGCACGTTCATAGGTGGATTCTCAACTACTACAACGGCAATATTTTCTTCCTGTGTCCAGTTAACAAATTCTCCTGGCATTTTTAACTCTCCTTGTTAATAAAATTTTAGCAGTTTGTTGTACGGGTGCTTTTCTAAAGTTTTAAATATAACTGGGTTTTTATATTCGACAAAATCCAATTTATACCTGCAAGAAGAATAAAAACCTTATGAAAATTTTTCCAGGTTACTTGCTGCTGTCCTTTAACTTTTTAAACTTAAAATCTTTAATATCTGCTCCAGGAACTGCTACCCTTCCTAATATAAAATCGTCTTTGTCGTCTTTGCCAGCTTCTTGATTTTTTAATGTTTTTATGCTACAATTAATCTTCAGAAAGACATGTCGGGGTGGCGGAACAGGCAGACGCGCACGTTTGAGGGGCGTGTGGTAAACACCATGTGGGTTCAAGTCCCATCCCCGACACCAGCTAAACCCACACGCTTTTCAGGTGATAGGCTAAAAAGCGTGTGAACTACGATAGAATCACTATTTACGGTCACTTTATCGATGTAATTGCGGCACAATTTTTGGCACTGTTCAAGGTTGTTTGCTTCACTTTCTAGTATTTCCATGTTTTTCAGTAGAAACTTTCGCACAGTTTCTACGTCTATGTTCTTTCTGTTTATCTGCATTTGCAAATTATCGAATTGCATTTGCAGATTTTCTTTTTGTTCCGCTAATTGGTTTAGCCTCGGGGTGACGATCGTTAAATCGCAACCGGCCTGAATAGCATCCAGAATTTGCTAAAAAGGAAATATACATTAATATAGACGAATATAGCCATTATCTGGTTTTCCTTATAGCAGAAAAACTCCCCGTTGATCCGGATGTTTGCTTCAGGCTGCAAAAAATGAGCAGCATCCGTTTTTATTAAACCTCATTAAAGGTAATACTAAAATTCGGTTAGCTTAAACTCCGGATCATCACAGGGTTTTTATCAAGATCTTTAATTTTTTTTCAATGCCTCCTGTAATAATGACGAAGGGAACCATTTTCTGGTTCCCCCGTATAGTTGAATGGTGTTTTATCTACCTTGGAGAACGTGTTACATAAAACTGTTAACGATTATTATTCAGGTAATCCCACTAGACGGAGAAGATTGTCCCGAAATAACCCAACAGTTGTTCATAAATATTTAGCAATCTTTCGTAGGAATTGAGGAGCTTGATGTAGAGTCCAATTTGCACGTTTTCTTCAGCTACCGCTTCTTCGTCCTCGTCTACGGCTTCCTCATCCTCGTCTACGGCTTCTTCATCTTCTTCAACAGCTTCTTCGTCTTCGTCTACCGCTTCTTCATCTTCATCTACGGTCTCTTCGTCCTCATCTACGGATTCTTCATCTTCTTCAACAGCTTCTTCATCTTCGTCTACCGCCTCTTCGTCCTCGTCTACTGCCTCTTCTTCGTCATCTACGGCTTCTTCATCCTCATCTACAGCTTCTTCTTCGTCACAGGTAGTAGTGGTTTCTTCATCGGCGTCTACCGCTTCATCTTCATTGAGTACTTCGTCTTCGTCCACTGCTTCTCCGTCATCCACTGCATTATCTTCATCTACCGCTTCCTCTTCATCGACCGCTTCTTCCCCGCCTACCGCTTCTTCTTCATCGACGGAAAGGGTGGTTTCATTCGCCTTAAGATTGGACTTTGGCCTGACTAGTATTTCTCTTGATCCATTCTCCATGGTGGTAATCCGCGCTGCGGCTTGCTCCGGCAGGCTTTTGAGGTATGTGCACAAAGAGTCATCCTTAACTTCCTCTTGCACAACAATACTGGCGTTACTATCTTCCTCAAGTTGTAAATCAGCAGCGCTGGCAGGTATTAAAGTCATGGAAGCCAGAAAAGATGTGACCACAAAGCCTGCGGCAATCTTTGCTAATTTACCTTTTAACGTAAACATTCATTTTTCCTCCTTGAATTAGATTTCATAACACTTTCATTCTTAAAAGCCCCAAAACGAATTTTCCCCTCACCTGAAAGTTTTACGCCAAATCCTTTTTTGGTTTACTACATCGTTACCACCTCCTCGAAGAAGATTGGACAACCTCCCTTTCTGCAGTCAATTGTACTGGAGGAATGTTACCCAACTTTTGCCAGACATTGAAATTGTTTTTCGAAAATGTTAATAAATGTTACAAGATAGGAATCCCGGAAGCAACTATTGAAGGCATAAAAAAACAACAGTTTCCAAACTGTAATAGCCGGAAACCGTTGAGGAGCCTGATACTTAACTTATTTAATTATTGGGATATGCTCCCGGAAGGCCTGCCTATAAGCTTTAGGGGAACGGGGGGGGTAGTTCACTGAGCTACTTTTAAATAGTTCGCTATAGACAAGAAGTCGACAATGCAAAAGAAAAACATGCCCCTGACTTTATAAACAGGGGGCGATTGCCTATTTCTGGTAATAGGATGGGAAACTGATGCTAAAAGTCGTTCCTTTCCCCAACTGGCTAACAACATCTATCTTGCCGCCTTGTAACTGAATCAGCTTTTTCACAATCACCAGCCCGAGACCAGTCCCTTTTTCCTGAATGTGACTACCGCGCTGGTTCTTTACCCGGTAAAACCTATCCCAGATGTGCGGCAGGTCATCGGGCGGTATGCCAATACCATTATCCTCAATAGTCAGTAACACTTCACCTTTCCGGGCCTCCACGCCAACCCTGATGGTGCCGTTCTCCGTGGCGCTGATAGCATTCTTCAGCAAATTCCTGATAATCTGTTCCATCCGGTCAACGTCCCCAATCACGATGGCATTTTCTGTTTTCTTCTCCAACAGGATCGAGGTATTCTTGCTATGGGCTAGACCCTCCATGGAGATGGCTACCCCTTGGGCCAGGGCGGTCAAGTCCACCGGCAGTTTTTCTACGGTGATGGTACCGCTCTCCAGGCGGCTTAATGCCAATATGTCATCTACCAGCCTGGTTATATGGACCGTTTGAGTGTAAATTGTATCTAAATACCTCTCCAGTAAAGCTTCGTCTTGTACCATACCGTCACGGATAGCCTCAACAAAGCCCTGAACAGCTGTCAGCGGGGTACGTAACTCATGTGATATCTCCGCAAACAGCCGGGATCTATCTTCTTCCATCCTGCTGCTTTCGGTCTGTATCTTTTGCAGTCTTAGCGCCAGTTTATTGAGCTGGACGGCAAGGACATTGATTTCATCAAGAGGCTGGTCCTCAACGCTCAAAACATCACTGCCCCTGCTGATCTCTGCCACGGTGGTAGCCAAACGAGAAATCGGCCTGGAAATGTGCATGGCCAAGTAAACGGAAACGACAATAAGAATCACCAGTATGACCATTCCCCCGATAACCTGATACAAACGCATTTTGTTTAAAGAAAGGTCGAGATTGGATGGCTTCGTTTCCAGCAGGATGCCGTTTTCAATGGCGTCTTTGTTGTTACCCATGGGGACAACGGCGGCAAAGATGAGCTGACCTGTTTCCCGGTCTACTGTCCGGGTAATCGTAGTTTCACCTTTACTGAGTATTTCGAGGAATTTTTCCTCTATCTTGCTGCCGGGCACCACTTCCTGCTCCGCTGAGGCACCCATAATGTTTCCTTCCCTGTCAATGATCATAATCCTGGCGTCAAAGATATCGGACAGAAATTTCAACAAGTCCTGTCTACCCTGGGCCTGATCGCTTGTTTGCTCGGCAGGTGCAGACCACCATGCCTGGTCCTTTTGTTGGGACAAGGCAAAGTTTACCCGCTTGGCCTTACGTAACAGCTCCTGTTGGGCCTGCTCATAGGTTACCTGTTTAACTACAAAGTTGGAAAACATCATCAGGGCAATGAGACCGACAACAAAGGCTGTTACATTGGTAAACAGTATCCTGGTGTAAATATTTTTGTTGAATTGTTCCCGCAGTAAGCGCTTGATCGTGAGCCAGAACCCATGCGCGGTACGGATTGCCGATTGAAGTCTTTCTCTGCCCTGCTGGAGATTGGTATTCACGAAGTAGTCTCTCCCCCTTTGAGAGGAGGTGTAAACTGGTATCCTACACCCCAAACAGTTGTCAAATATTCATGGGGCAAGAGCGCCAGCTTTGTCCTCAGCCTGCGAATGTGGACATCTACCGTACGCTGATCACCGAAGTAATCATATCCCCAGACTGCTGCCAACAGTTTATCTCTGGTGAAAACCCGCCGGGGATTCTGAGCCAGGTAATAGAGCAAATCGAATTCTCTGGGAGTAACTTCTGTTTCTTTACCATCAACCAAAACCCTTCTGGTATCGGCCTGGATTTCCAGCCCCGGGTATTTCAATTTCCAGTTCGTCACCGCGTCAACCGGTTGGGTACGGCGCAGTACCGCTTTGATTCTGGCTATCAACTCCCTGGGGCTGAAAGGTTTGGAAACGTAGTCATCGGCTCCCATTTCCAGTCCCAGAACGCGGTCCGCTTCTTCTCCCTTGGCTGTAAGCATGATGATGGGAATCATGCGTATCGTCCTTAAATTGCGACAAAGAGTAAGCCCGTCCTTACCCGGTAGCATAATATCCAGTATTACCACATCGGGATTCTCCCGGTCGAATGCGGGCAGTACCAGATCACCATTGTTTACCCCGATGACATCAAAACCTTCCCTTTCACCGTACAACTTGACCAGTTCCAGTACGTTTTGGTCGTCATCGACTACCAGAACCTTCCCCAAAAAAGGCATTATTTCCCTCCTCCGCGGCCTTTGTTCCTATATTACCACATTAGTAGATGCCTGGAAACTCCCAAAAATTTCCATTAAGTCCTCCGGTATCTTCTTGCTTTCCCGGTAGTATCAGTCAGGTACACAGCCTCAGGCCTGAAGAAAGTTCATACCTTCGTGGAGACTGTTTCACCTCTTTTTAGTCCTGGTACTGGCACGACGCGACTCCAGGCAAAGAAAGGCGGTGATTGATTGTACGTTCTCGTAAGCAGTTAGAAAAAGCTGAGAAGCAGTTGTCTCTCAGCTTTTTCTTATCTTCGATTCTATCCAACTTCAAAGAGATTTTTTACTCTAGTCCTGGATACTTATGGCCGTCACGGTTTTCGTTATAGTATGGTACTCCACATCCACCTCAGAATCAATCTTAGCAGTTAATTGGTCAAGGGTCGAGAGAGATCCGCCTACAAGAATCTTGCTCTCATTGGTGAATTCAAGTACCAGTTCACCATCACTTTTGGTAGCGATCGTAACCGTACCGGCAGCGGCATCAACAGCCTTTAACGTACCGCTGGCAGTAGCAGTATCCTGGGCCTGGGTTTCAGTTTGAGTACTGTCATTAACATTTTCACTATCGGTTAACCCGGCCTCCCCGTTTAGCTCGGTTTCTCCTCCTTCGCCGGCGACACAGCCGGTCAATAAAGCAGCGCCCAACACGAAAACCGCCAGTATAACCACAAACTTCTTGTTTTTAACCATGCTCGTTTCTCCTTCCCTGAGACTTTTAATTACTGCCCCAAACCGTGTATCCTTTGTTGCCCCAACCCTCCTGTCTATAATATACGGACCTCTCACTCGTGTTTTGGGGGTAGTCTATCCCTCCTTTCGTAGGGCAATTATAATGGAGGAATGTTACCCGGCTTTTGCCAAACCTTTAAAATACTTTTCGAAAATATTAATAATTGTTACAGGGATCCCAGAAAGCAGCAACTTCGAAGAAGCGAAGGGACGTTTACAGAAGAAGCGAGGGGAAGAAGCGAGGGGAAGAAGCGAGGGGAAGAAGCGAGGGGGCAGTCCTTGCTTCCTTTTGCAGGGAAAGTCTATTCAAAGCATTTATATCATGTACTCACTTTAATTCTATCGTCCAGCCATTTTAGGGCTAGAGCTAATGAGATACCCCATATCGAAGCACCGATGAAATTGGACAATACCGTCTTTAATGGTATAAAGGCAAGTTCAGGCACATTAAAAAGTATTGTTATTGCATAGCTTATGAACCATATGCTTAGTCCGAAAACCCACCCTTTTAATATATAATTTTGGCTAGACATCCTCAGGATAAAATATGCAAAAATTATCCCTAAAAAGCTCAAGAAAATGTATACTGCAATTATAGCAAATAGGGTTTCCGCAAATGCAATGGGCTTTCTGCCATAAGTAAATATCCCCATAAAATCTGCCCAGTGTAAGGTAGCAAATTTTAGATAGAAAGCACCCATGTTAAACACAAGGGTTGGTATGCCCGCGATAATTCCTGCTACAAATCCTCTTGTGAACCGGTCCTTCATTTTTTCACATCCTTAGGTCCTCTTTTAAAAAGCGCTCGATTCTATCAAATCCATCCCGGATCTCAGCCATTATTTCGACCAGGGTCCTTGCAGGCGAATAACTGCTTAGGTCTGGGCTCGATATTCATGGAATGAATCACCCCAACTGGAAATCAGGGCATCTTTAAGGATTTTTGCCGGCTCATTACGGACTACCTCCAGGGAATCAGAAAGGTCATGCTCCTTGCTGTTGTAATAAAATTTTCCTCCATTGGATATATAGCGGGTTATTTGAGCAAAATCAGCCTGTCTCCCTGTTTCCTCTAAAAATCTTTCCGAAAAAGCCCGGTTCAGATGGGACATTCCCATCTCAATCGTCCCAGAAAGGTGTTCAAGCGTCTCGATGGGTGTTCCTACGCGGACTACTATATAATCCGTTGTCTTGAACCCAATATCTATCACGGCTATTCAGATTCATGATAAGGCCGGCCATTTTCCCTGTTCACCTCAATAATTGGTAACGACAATTTCAGGAACAGGTCCGCGCCTGTCACCCTGACAGTTAATTGCCCTTCTAGCCATTAGCGTTTCAATACGATAACCTTTATAGAGTTCAATGATGGGTTCAATATAGGAGTTGCTGAGCATAACATAGCATCCTTTTTCGTCAAGTTCACGAAAGGTTTGGGCCAACCTTTCCTGGTCTTTAAAAGAAAAGCTATTTTCAGTATAGCTTGTAAAAGATGAGGTAGCACTCACAGGATAGTAAGGTGGGTCGAAATAGATTAAGTCACCGGAGTGGGCTACCAGGAGGGCCTGCTGGAAATCGAGACAAGTAATGGCTGCATTTTTAAGAGCCCGTCTTACTGCACGGAGATTGACTTCGTCCAGAACATTTGGGTTTTTGTAATTGCCAAAAGGAACATTAAACTGTCCCTTCCTGTTAACCCGGAAAAGGCCGTTAAAGCAGGTTTTGTTCAGGTATAAAGCACGTGCTGCTCGCTGAACAGATGTAAATTGTGCAAAAGATTCAGGGTCTCTATCCAGGTTGCGCACTTTATAGTAGTATTGTTTGCTAAATTTATTGGCTTCGTGTTTTCCCAATTCCTCAAATAATTCTTCGATATTATCTCGAATGCACAGGTAAAGATTGATGAGTTCACTGTTGCTGTCATTCAGGTAGGCCTTTTTAATACACCCTTTGTTATAAAGATTAAAGAATAGGGCGCCTCCACCGACAAAGGGTTCGTGATAAGCATGGAATGTTTCTGGAATAAACGAACTGTACATACTGAGGAGCTGGCTCTTTCCCCCGGCCCATTTGACAAAAGGATTGGGAGGAATTATTTCTTCTCTGGTAATGCCACTTGATAACTTTTCTGTTTTAGCCATAGTTCCTACTCCCTATCCCCAAAAAACCTATTTTTTTGCGGATGAATACTATAAGTTCAGCGATGCGTATAATTATATAATTTCTACCAAAACCTTCAAATTCCTTGCCATAGATACTCTATGCTACGGGCAATGATGTACGTGCCCCCAGCGGCTTCGATGTTCTGCTGAAATTTTTTCTTGTGGTGGCTCTGCTTCCCGCCGGGGCGCTTGATTTCAATGTAAATAGTGCGGCCATCCTTGACCGCCTGCAGGTCAGGAAGGCCCGGGTAACTTCCCAGGCCCTGCAGGTGGTAGAAAACAAACCAGCCGCTTCATTCCAGGTACTGTTTTACCTGAGCCCTGATTTCCGATTCTTTAGGTTTCGAAGATTTATCCTTCACAGAAACACCTCACAGCTCCACCAGGGCCTGCTCCTCTCCCTGCCTCACGAAGTTATCCGCCTCCGGCGCTCTCCCCTGGCCGTAAATGGCCCAGAGCAGGGTATCCAGAAGGGAACTCTTACCGGCTCCGTTGTCGCCGATTAAGGCGGCCACCTGGATGCCGTCAAGGTCTACCTCCGCTTTTCCGTAGCTTAAAAAGTTCTCCAGCGTCATTCTTACAGGCTGCACGGCATTCCCACCTCCTGCAGGAGTTCTCCGGCCCTGGCAGCAAGCTCACCATGATCTTCTCCAGGTACCCGGGCCGCTTCAAACCACAGCCTGAGCGCCTTAAGGGGTTCCAGATCCATGCCGGCTTCTTTTAACCGGCTTCGGGCGGGACGTTTTATACTGGCTTTTACCTCTGAAACGTAATAAGCGCCGCAATTATACAGCTCCCGGGCAACCTGAGTGGGATTGATGGCTCTGGCCTGCTCCTCTGTGCAATCGTAGTGGAGGCGGACAACGCTGTCTTCTATCTTCCCGCGGGCTTCATGCAAACAGGCCTCTATGTTGTGTAAAAGCTGCTCCACAGTACCGGGATCACCTTCGCCGCGCCGGGGAGTTTAAGGGTATAGAAGCACCTGGCCGGGGTGTCGATAAACTGGGAATTAGCATCTTTGAAGCAGTCCCCGGCAAAAAGCACTACATCGCACTTTTCCGCTATCACCTGTCCGGCGATAAAATCCATAACCCTGCAGATATCCTCAAAGGTCTGCAGTGGACCTTAGGCACACAATTTCAGCTGATAAGGTGTAAAATATGAAACACGCTAAAAAGAAAGCCAGAGAACTGGCAAATAAATTCAACACAAGAAATCCTTCCGAATTGGCAGATTGCTGCTATGAGCGCCAGCTTCCAGGCCCACTGTTTCCCAGGGCATCTCCAGCCTGGAAACCGGTTCGCCTTCTTTCCGGTCTTCATTTTTTTTCATTTTCCCGTGTACCAGCACCACAAGGGGTGAAAACAGCGCCGCAGTTACGGCACCCTGCAGGAAAAGGGAAGGGATCATCTCTGCAGGGACAATGTCTACAAAATGTCTGAGGAAGATAACCGTTTCCACCTGTGTTAATAAGGTTGTTTAAGTCGTTCCACCGGGAGACGGTGAATTATTTTTTCAAGCTCCTTTCGGATAACAGCCATTGGGTTACCCTCCTTAAATGTCTCTGTAGCTATTTTACTACAGTTTTCTCACTGTTAAAACGTGTTGAATGCGAGCAAGTTCTTCTACCAGATTTTCGTGCTATGTAGAGCCTCATTTACAACACCCCTAACCTGCAGCTGCTCTTTAAAACGTACAAAAAATTAATCTTGCTATTAAATCTAATAACTCTGGTAAGACGTTTACCTAATTCTTTACGAAGTCTTCTCTAAAGGAGAGGAGACTTACCTTTTAAATATCTGGGTCCCCATTATTTTAACACCTGTATCTGTTTTCATCGAAAGGGTCGCCGGCTCAGTTATAAGGCATGAAGCATTACTAAGACATGCTTTCGGGAGCTGTGTTGACGGGGATTTCCCCGTATTTTTTCTCATGCATGAAATACTCTACAAGAAATCCAATGGCAATGACAGAACCCATTGTTAAAACCAGGTGCAAAGCAGTAAAGGCAGGCCCCAGGAATTTAATCTCCACCATCAGTTGGGGAAGCTTGGCAGCTACCCATATTCCCAGAAAAACCACGATATTCATCAGTCGCGCCCCTTTCCTGAGCATGGCCGCAGCAATGGGAAAGGCAATAATCTCCGCGATGATAGCTGTTATATTGCGCAGCCCTTTCTTTAAGTAAAGGAAGAAGCACTTTTTGTTCTTTTTCACTACTACCGTAGAAGCCCAAAATTAACCAATTACAATAAACAAAGTGAAGTGCTTTACCTCCATATCGTAAACTAATGGCAATGCGAGGATCATCTGCACTGTGAACACCAAGCCTTTCAGCAACTTCAGCTATAAAATTAAAGGCCCAGCTCGCCTCTTCCCTGCTATTAAATATGTCTATAAAGGGTTTTCCCAAGTGCGTTTTCTCTGGATAGTCCCAAAAAAAATATCGATCACGCGGTAATTCTTAAAAGGAAAGTTTTATCTCTAAAATCCTTAATAATACGGGCGTTTTCAATATACTTGGTCGTATTGGTGGGTTCAACAAGTTTTTTCGAGGTCTGGGTTACCAAGGAATTCATTCAAAAGTATTTGGGTTCTGTAAAGCTGCTGGGCAAGATAGCCAAAGCTACGGGTAAAAAGCTTTCTATCAGGTTTGAATAAGTAAAAATAAGCCATGAAAAACCGAACTTATATTAAAAGTTGATAAACTCGAAATAGAAAAAGTTTATGCTTTAACAGATCTGTTAGACCACCTGTACTCTTCCCTGGCAGATATGTCTACCGAGGAGACTGGGGGCACATCTAGCGTTATCCGTAGTTTTGTCGATTTGTGCTCTCGTCACTCTTTAAAGTGGTATCCCTCTTCTAAAACCGAGAAAAACACCTCTACCACCCCCGGGTCAAAATGCCTTCCGCTCTGCTGGCGAATGTGCTCCAGCACCTGCTCCCTGGGCCAGGCTGGCCGGTAGGGGCGGTCGCTGGTGAGAGCGTCGTAGACGTCCACCACGGCGAAGATGCGCGCCGCCAGGGGGATCTGCTCCCCTTTCAACCCGCGCGGGTAGCCGGTGCCGTCCCATTTCTCGTGGTGGCAATAGGGAATATCCAGCGCCGGGCGTAAGTAAGCGATGGGTGAGAGCATCTCTAAGGCGTACCGGGTGTGCTGGCGCATGATCTCCTGCTCCTCCTCCGTTAGCTTGCCGGGCTTGAGGAGAATGGCATCCGGGATGCCCATCTTGCCAATATCGTGCAGCAGGGCCCCACGCCGCACATGGGCCAGCTTTTCTTCCTTCATGCCCATCTCCCGGGCCGTGCGCAGCGTCATCTCGGTGACACGCCGGCTGTGGCCCTCGGTCTCTTCATCCTTCAGATCGAGAGCGTAGGCCCAGCCTTCGATGGTGGCATCGTAGGCCTGGAACAGCTCGATGTTAGCGCGCTCCAGGTTGTGGAACAGCTCCGCGTTGTCGATAGCGATAGCCGCCTGCCCGGCCAGGGTCTCCAGAAATGCCACCCAATCTCCATCAGAGTCAACCGGCTCTCGATGGAAGATCTCCAGCACTCCTTGGACGTAACCTTTGGCGATGAGGGGTACGGCGTAATAGGCAGCGAAGCCTTCCTTGGCCATGAGCGACCCCTGGGCCGGATCCTGTTCAACCTCGCGCAGGTCAGGGATGTGTATAGATTGCCGCTCCAAAGCCGAACGGCCCCCGTAGCCTTCGCCCAGGCGCAGGTTGATGCGTTTAAGGTCGACGGCGCGAAAACCGCGCCAGACCTCGTATTTCAGCGTCCCGGTGTACGGGTCAAGGCGCAAAATGGCGGCGGCATCCATGTTCAGCAGGCTGGTGACTTCATCCAGGACGACTCTGAAGGTAACGCGAAGGTCCAGGCTTCCGGTGATGGCCATGTCAATGTTGCGCAGGGCCTGCACCTGTCTTAAGCGCTGTTGCACCTCCGCAAACAGCCGGGCGTTGGCCATGGCCGAAGCGGCCTGGTCCGCCAGGCCAGAAAGCAGGGCTGCAGCGTCTTCAGGGAAGCTGTGCGCCTCCCCGACGGTGGCAGCAACGAGAACTCCAACCGGGGAATCATTCCGCTGCATGCTGCTGAAGACTAAGCTGCGGAAGTTATACTCGCGGAAGAGGTCCGCGTACGGTAGGCCCGGGAAGGAGGTGAGATCGGGGATTAGACCCATCGAACCCAGCTTTTGGACTAACTCGTCGTAGGCTGCCAGGGGAAGGGGCTGCATGGCTTGGGCAAACCCCGGCGGCAGGCCTGAGCCGGCGGCGAGATAGAAGGCCCGGCGTTTGCTGTCGTAAAATAGGAAGGCGGCCAGCGGGGCGTGGAGCGCGGCACGGACCTCTTCGCAAACCACGCGGAGCACTGCTTCCAGCTCGAGCTGGGCGTTGAGGCGGGAGGCGACCTGCAACAGAGCCCCGGCCCGGTTGCCCTGGCGGCGGATCTCCTCCTCCGCCCGCACTCGTTCGGAGACATCGCGTAAGATGCCCAAAAGCAGCCCGCTTTCCAGCCTTACGACGCTCGCCTCCGTAATTACCAAAGCCCCGTCTTTGTGCCGTAACTTCCGCTCGACAAAAAGAGGTTTCCCCTCCAGCGCCTGCTCGATCCGTAAAGGATGGACCGCTAGCTCTTCAGGCGGAATCAGGTCTCGCAAATTTTTCGCCAGCATTTCCTCCTGTGTGTACCCCAGCATAGCGCAAATTGAGGGGTTACAGTCCCGGATGCGCCCTTGTGCATCAACCGAAAGGATGCCGTCGGTGGCCTGCTGGAACAGGTTGTGATACCTGGCCTCGCTTTCCTTAAACGCGGCTCTATCGCGCAGGGCCTTAATGCCAAAGGACAGGTTGTCGGCCAGCTTGCGCAACAGCTCTACTTCGCCCGGGCCAAAGGCATCCGCCTCGGAAGCATA
>JAGVAS010000069.1 GCA_020060185.1 Desulfovibrio sp.
TTATTACTTATGGTACCCGGGGTTGGTCGTATTCCTGGTATTACCTCGGTGGGCTGGTGCTGGTTATCTCCGGTGTTTGTTATGCTTTCCTCAGAAACCAGCCTTCAGATCTCGGCCTGCTGCCGGTTGGAGCAGCCGCCTCAGCGGATAGCCCGGCACCTGCACCCGGGCGTCCCGGCAACCTGCAGTGGAGCCTGGTGTACCGTGTAAAAGAGGTCTGGCATATAGGCATTGTTTACTTTATGTACGGTTTTTCTTACGTTATCTACATGACATTTTTCAAAGCTTTTCTTACTGAGGAGATAGGCATTTCTGTTGGTCAGGCCAGTTCCATGTGGGCGCTGGTAGGGGGGCTTAGCATCTTCTGCGGGGTCATCTGGGGAGGGATTTCCGACATTTTGGGGAGAAAATATGGCGCGGCACTTGCTTATCTAACGCTGGCCTGCTCCTATATTATTTTTGCCCTTTTTAATTCCATGGGAGCTTTCTATGTTTCCCTGGTGTTATTTGGTCTAAGTGCCTGGAGCATACCCACCATTATGGCCGCGGCGGCGGGGGACTACGTGGGGCCGCAGCTGGCCCCTGCAGGCGTGGGTTTTATTTCCCTGTTTTTTGGAACTGGGCAGGCGCTCGGCCCGGCTCTGGGGGGATTTATTGCTGATAAAACGGGAACTTTCACCCTGGCTTTTACTGCGGCTGCCCTTATTTCCATGATCGGCCTTGCCGGATCGCTGCTGCTTAAAAAACCCTCAGCCGAGGTTAGTATGAAAATGGGTGGCGAAGGTTGGTGCTCACTTAAGGGTTCGCACAGACAGGTTTGACAGCTCAGCTCAGGCCTTCGATTGGCCTCCCCGGCAGAGCTCACCTCCATGTTCGCGCTGTCCGGCAGCGGGCCTCCATGTCCGCTGGGCCATCTCAAGCCTTCGCTTCGCTGAACCTGTTCGCTGTGCTGCACATATCGCTCGCCACAACCTTGCGCCACCCTTGCGGGGCATAATACGGTTTCTAAAAAAGATCATTTTCATCCATTGTTGTGACCCGCAAGGTCGTGGTGGTTAGTATGAGAAATGAGAGGTGGATACAACAAGTGACCCCGGAACGTATTCTTTCCGATCTAATTCGCTTGAACACGGTCAACCCTCCTGGAAATGAAATTGAGGTGGTCAGGTATCTCAAGGAGCTCTTTGACGCTGCCAGGATTCCTTATGAAATTGTGGAATCAGCAAAGGACCGTGCCAATGTTATGGCCAGGCTTGGTTCAGGTTCAAAAAAACTTCTCTTCCTCTCTCATTCCGATGTGGTGCCTGCTGGTGAAGGTTGGGATTTTGATCCGTTCTGCGGCGAGATCAGCGATGGGGTGGTTTACGGGCGCGGCGCCCTGGATTGCAAGGGGTTAATGGCGGCCCAGGTTTACGCTTTATTGCAGCTTGCCAGGGAAGGTGCACCGCTTAACGGGGTATTGATCCTGGCTGCAACCGCAGATGAGGAAAAAGGCGGCCATTTTGGCGTAAAATACCTTCTGGAAAACTGCCCGGACAAGATCCAGGCGGATTTTGCCATCAACGAGGGCGGAGAAGAGCCTGTTTTCCTGAACGGCCGGATGATCTATTTCATCCAGGTAGGAGAAAAGGGAACTGCCTGGAGTAAACTCCAGGCAGCAGGGAAATCCTGCCATGGCTCTGTTCCTGCTTTGGGCGACAATGCCGTCATAAAGATGGCCCGGGCGCTAAATGCCCTGGCAGGCTATGAACCTGAAATCAGGCTAATTCCGGAGGTTGAATACCTGCTGCAGGAGCTGCTGCGCGTAAAAGGCCTGGATGGTGTTGTGAGCAAGGACAACGTGGATATTTTACTAAACGGCTTTGAAGATAAAAGTTTTGCCGAAACCCTGCGGGCCATGACACGGATGACTGTCTCTCCGAACGTTATCGAAGGCGGAAGTAAGACCAATGTTGTTCCTGACCAGTGTTCTGCCAGTGTAGACATCAGGATTCTTCCGGGACAGGATGAAAATTACGTGATTAGTGAACTGCGCCGCTACGTGGGTGAGGATATCCCCGTCGAGGTTGATAATTATGTGGCACCGACCTTTTCAACTTCCCAGTCAGACTACTACCGGCTGGTGGAGAAAACAACGAGGGAAATGGCGGGGGACGGAGTTTTATGCCTTCCGCATATTTCCCCCGGGGCCACGGATTCAAGATTCCTGCGCAGTGCCGGCATACCTTCTTATGGCATCGGGCATATGGACCGGGAATTTGACCAGGATGCCAGGATAACTATTCACGGCAAAAATGAAAGAATAGACGTATCAAGCCTTTATTTTAAAGCTGACTTCCTTATGGTGCTGGCCAGGAAATACCTATCCTGATATTGATAAAGTTTATGTTTTAAAGCCTTTCCGCGGCTACTTCTACCTGAAGCAAAGTGCGCACGTTTTCAATCTGGTTGACAATGGTGGCGATGGATGAACCTGCAAAAAGCAGCCCGATAGCTACATTGTCCAGCGTGGTTACCAGGGAACCGGAATCCCCACCGGCAGAAATATTCGTGGTTATAATCTGGTCTTTAAACCTGGCAGTTCTCCCGGCATCGTAGCTTATATCCACCGTAGCGTTTATCGCCGTAATCCTGCCGACGGAATAATTTGTGGTACGCCCTGTTTTTTGTACATAGAGACCTACGTTAATATCATTTCTGGGTCTCCAGCCGCGGACGTGTCCGATCCAGTAAATTTCCCGATCCAGGTTATGAAATTCCCCCTCGGCTATGGCTGCATCTACGAGGTTGTAATGTTTTTCCCTGGGAACAGGGGGCTCGAAAGTAATGGGGATAAAGCGGCTCAGGGTGGCGATGCGGTCCTTCGGGCACATCCCCCTGTCAAAAGGGCCGGGTTGGAGAATAGGGTCACCGGGAGCGGCCAGGTTATTGTTGGCCAGGACGTGATTGTTGCTGAGAATATAGTATTTTCCCGGTTTTCCTATTCCGTAATGACGTGAGCCGGTGCTGCTTTCCGTCAAAAGATCATAGACGCAAGTGGCAATGGTACCGGCAGTAATATTTTTATGTCCAACGCTGAAACCGCCTTTTACGGGGCGTATCTGCCTGGAGAGGGTTAGCGTGTCATTATCCATGGTTTCCCCCCCTCCGGCGATAGGGTAACCTATGGCCAGGACATCGGTTTGCATACCTGCCATTTTCTCAGGTACCAGGTCTGAGGTGCATAATTTTTCCCTGCCCTGTTTGTGGGTTACCAGGACTATAAGAGCTGGTTCACCTGTGGGCCTGGCATTTTTCCACTTCATTCCCACCCCCATGCCGATGACATTGGCCCGGCGGTGTGCAGTATCCAGAAAATCTTCAGCAACGGTTCTGTGTGCTATTTGTGCACTTTCTATATCTCCTGCTGATAACGCCATTTTATTTTCATCTTCCATCACGTTAAGCTTTCCTCCTTTTGAATTAAGCAGGTTAACGCTGTTACTTCACCGATTTCTTCCACCTCGGTTTCAAAACCCTCCAGTTCACTGGGGATGATATTTTCTGGCTTTAATAGCTGCTCTGGTGCATTTTGCCTTACAAAAACCTTAATTATTTCTTTATTTGCTTTCAAACCGGTGCCTACACATACAACGTTGGGGATGCGCATCAGGAACTTTTCGTATTTCTTTTTTACCAATTCAATGGTCATTGGACCTCACCTGATTCCGTAAAATATTTTTTATTTACGCACTGATTTACGATACAGGTTACTTCATTATATGGGCTGTAATTGTAAATTGTTCTTTTAAGGATGAAGTGCAAAATAATTGTCCTATCTTCCAGAATTGGTCGGGGCAATATAAAAAACCGGGAAGCAGTTCAGGCTCCCGGCTTTTTTTATAGTAAAGTCTTACAACTTGCAGGAAGAAAGAAATTTTTGCAGAATAGAGTATTTAATATGAAAATAGCGTAGCGTTTGCTGGTGGCGGAGCTCCAAGTTCCGCTTAAGAAAGCTCTATGTTTCAGCTTAAGTCTACGATGACCTTCCCAGGAGAGTTCGCATCCCTACTCACCTCCCGGCTGCCGGCTTCCATGCCGGCAGGGCCATCTCCAACCTTCGCTTCAACGTGAGCTTTTAGCTTCGCTCCACAAGTCGCACCGCCAACAGCAAAACGCTGCCTCTATGGAACAATGGCGGGATCTAAACCCGGTCATTTTCATCCATTGTTGTGACCCGCAGGGTCGTGGCGGTTAATATGAAAATGGGTGGCAAAGGTTGATGCTCGCTCTAGGGTTCGCACAGACAGGTTATACAGCTCAGCTTAAGGCCAAAGATTATTTTCATTCATTGTTGTACCCGTGGAGGTCATAGGTGTTAGTTTATTAAAGAATATTCAGACTGCCGGCTTCCGGCTTTAATATTTTCCGGCCTTTCAGAGAGGAGTATGTTTTTGCCTTCCGTTCTTAAGGGAATCATCCTGGGGTTTGTCATTGTCCTGCCGGGTATGAGCGGGGGGACAGCTTTTATAATTTTGGGACTTTATGAAAAGATCATAAACGACCTTTCCAGGTTTAACCTTAAACCGTACTTACCTTTAATCTTTGGAACCCTTGTGGGTATTTTTATCGGCGGTTTCTTTTTTTCCATGATTTTTGCTTCTTACCGCGATATAACTTCTGCTTTTCTTATGGGCCTCCTGCTGGCTTCCATCAAGACCATTTTTAACGACCGCCCCCGCCCCAGTACCGGCAGGATACTAATCCTGGCAGCCGGGTTCCTTTTAGCTTTTCTCCTGGCAGATGAACCCCTTGGTTTTGTTGCTGAAGTCAGCAATGTCAACTGGGCCGTCCTGGTGCTTGGTGGAGCTTTTTCCAGCGCTACCATGTTGATTCCGGGCATACCCGGAAGTTCGGTGTTAATTCTTCTGGGGATATATGATGATGTGCTCTTTTATATTAAGGAGTTTGCCCTGATCAACCTTTTCATTTTTGGTGCCGGGAGCCTGCTCGGTATTTTCTTTTTAGCAAAAGTTTTGGATAAGCTTTATTCACGGTACCAGGCACCTACAGCTTATTTTTTTGCAGGCTTAATCGCCGGTTCGGCCAGGGTACTGTTGCCCTCTTTTTTTAACATTCCAGTATTTCTTGCTTTTATTGCTGGTTTTATCCTGGTGTGGAGATGGGGTGGAGGAAAGTAGAATTATTCCCGCAAAGTATAAAAGGAAAAGGGGAGGTTGAGCAATGCTCCGACTTCTCCTTTTTTCTTTCATTTTCGACCTATTTTTTTGATCTTACGAAACCAAAATACAGGTTTAAACGTTTTAATATAAAGAGAATATTTTCATCTTTTTTAGAAAACCTCGTTCCACGATTTTTATGTCTTTGGAAACAACCTGCAAATGAAAGGAGAAAAGGATGGCTAAAAGAATAATTTCCGTTATCGTTCTTATTGCTATACTGTCGCTGCCTGCAAATTTTGCTGTTTGTATGGAGATTTTCAGGGTCAGGCTTGGCAGTGAGAATTTAATGAGCAGGTATCACCATTTGATAGAAGGAAAAAGAGTGGGGCTGATTACAAATCAAAGCGGGGTAAATGGTAAGGGAGAGAGTATTATGGACATACTTTCAAATGATAAATCAATTCGCCTGGTAGCGCTCTTTGGTCCTGAGCATGGCATTGACGGTAAGGCCAAGGCCGGGGAGTACGTGGAGTCCTATATCCACGAAAAACTGGGGATACCTGTTTATAGCCTGTATGGAAAGACAAGAATGCCTACCGAGGAGATGTTGCGTAATGTTGACGTGCTTGTTTTTGATATGCAGGATATTGGGGCACGGACCTATACTTACATATCAACTTTAAATTACTGCATGGTAGCGGCTCAGAAATATAAGAAAACGGTTGTTGTCCTGGATCGGCCTAACCCGCTGGGGGGTAAAATAGTGGAAGGCCCCGTGCTGGACGATCCTTATAAAACCTTTGTCGGCGTGGATAATTTACCCATGGCTCACGGGATGACGATCGGAGAGCTGGCACGATATTTTAATCGGAACATCGGGGCCGATCTGAAAGTGGTTCCCATGGAAGGTTATAAGAGAACAATGTTATTCCAGGATACCGGTTTGACATGGGTACAAACGTCCCCAAATATTCCGGATCTGGATTCTGTTTTTGGCTATATGGCTACCGGTTTGGGAGAAGGGACAGGGATCTTTCAGGCGGATAAGTTTAAGTGGATCGGCGGGAAAGGACTTGATGCCGGGAAATATGCTGACCTTCTCAACGGGGCAGGGCTTCCGGGGGTGACTTTTATACCGGAACAACGGGGAGAAGCCGGGGGTGTCAGGTTAAAAATTGTTGACCACTATACTTTTAATCCGGCCAGGACGGGGATATATGCCTTAACCTATGCTTATTCCCTTGGAGACTTTAAAGTTCCCAAAAGTGGGCAGAGCATGGTCATGTTCGATAAAGTTATGGGAACGAATAAAATTGGTGAGTATCTGGAACAGGGACTATCCCCGCAGGAAATTGAAAAGAATTATGCTCCTGCACTCAACAGGTTCAAAGAAGAAAGAAAAAAATATCTTATCAGCGACTATGAGCTCAGGCCGGAGGATATTACTGTTATGGTGGGCGGCAGGCCGGTGCTTTTTGATTCCACTCCATATATTGACAGGAATAACCGTCTCATGGTTCCGCTCAGGGCCATAGCGGAAGCATTAGGAGCAACGGTGGATTGGAATGCTCAGGCAAGGATAATTACCATTACCGGGCCGGGGAAGAGAATCCTCTTTACCATTAATAGTACCTCGGCTACTGTTAACGGTGAACAGAGAAACATGGACACCGTCCCCGTAATCAAAAACGGCCGGACAATGGTACCTGTGCGCTATGTCGGTGAATATCTTGATGCCAGGGTTCACTGGAATGCCTATTTGCAAACGGTTACTATAAACTAACCACTTTCTTACTCCAGGGACATGCAGGTCAGGAAGGAGCTGTCCGGTTTGAACGATCACCCGGTAAAAGCCGGGTGATTTTTGTTTTTATGGTAAATGATTTTTTTTTAATGATGGAAATTGATAATTATGGTAAAAAATAATTAACGAGGTAATTTTTAAAGAAATAAGGTTTTTTAAAATAATCACGGCGAGTTCAGGGAAATTCGGAAAATATCGCCGTGAAGTGTTCAGATAATTTAATAAAATAAAGGGTGTAGACGATATGTATAGAGGAATTATTTTTTTTAAAAAACGAAAGGAGGGTAAGAGAAAAGAGTGAAAAAAAAGCAGATCAATTTTTTCCATGAGCTGAATGATGAGTTTATGAAACTCTATCAGCAGGGACGATACGTAGAAGCCATCCATAAAGCTAAAAGCTCGATAAGGATAGCTGAAGAAGCAGTTTCCCCTGGCCATCCTTATTTGAGGATTTTCCGGAACAACCTTAAATGTGCCGTTATCAAATACAGTGAAACGGCTCAAAATTATCAAGACGGGTCAGAGATGGAAGGCAGGGTTAATGTAAATACAAAACAAAGTTACGGCAGGTTACCTGTAATCTGCATTTTACTGGCCGGCTTTTTATTAGGATTTGCGGTTTTTAATCACAGCCTAAAAACAAACTCTTCATCTTACCCTCAGGCCGTTCTGCATGTCGGGGCCATTTTTTCTCCAGAAAGCGGCATGAATTACCATAGCCATTCCTACGAACTCAAAGAAAAATCAATTCTAGAAGCCCCTTTGATTTTACAAAACCCTGAACTGCCAAGGGGTTGTGAAGTAACCAGCCTGGCCATGCTGCTGCAGTATGCCGGCGTTACGGTTGATAAGATGACTCTGGCTGCGGAAATTAAGAAAGATCCGGCTCCTTATAAAATTAAAAACGGGAAAATATATTTTGGCAATCCTTATTACGGTTTTGTGGGAAACATGTACATGCTAGATGAGCCGGGCTACGGGGTATATCACGGACCTGTTAGAAAATTGATGGATAAGTATTTGCCGGGTAAAACCATTGATTTAACAGGATACGACTTTCAGGATGTCCTGCTTTTTATCAGTGAAGAAATTCCGGTGTGGGTTGTTGTCAATACAGTTTTTTCAGAGTTAAGCCCTGCCGAGTTTCAAACCTGGCATACACAGCAGGGCCCTGTAAAAGTAACCTACAAGCAGCACGCCGTTCTGCTGACCGGCTATGATGAACGGTTTGTATATTTCAATGACCCTTTGAACGGCATAAAAAATAAAAAGGCGGACAGAGATTCATTCCAGGCTGCCTGGGTGCAAATGGGCAAACAGGCCGTAACGTACCTTCCTTATTGATTCTACAACTTGATAGCGATGCTTGCTCCTTCTTCAATGGCATCTATGGCTTTGCGCGGGGAAGCGGCATCCCCAATAACATACAGTTCCGGCACCTTTCCTTCGAGCTGCTCCTTCAATTCCAGGACCGGCGTGGCGCCCAGGGCCAGGATAACGGTATCAAAACCGGTTAAAAGAACCTCCTCCCGATCTTTTTCCGCTCTAACCCCGTCTTCCAAAAATTCTTTTACCAGAGTCTCTGTTTTTATATGAACGCTGTATTCCTTTAATCTTTTTAATAGAAAGAACCTCACTGCTTCCTGGACATCTCCGGCAATTTCCGGTAACATCTCCACAATAGTTACCTCGCGACCACGTTCCCCCAGGAAGTCTGCCGTCTCGCATCCCACCAGGCCGCCTCCGACGATCAACACCCTGTTGCCGGCTTCCTTTTTGCCCTCCAGCAGGTCTGTGGCCGTAACAACCCGGGGATTGTTTACAACCTCAATATTTGGAATTAACGGTTTTGCACCCGTTGCCAGAACCACGGCACCTGGATTTTCCGGCAGGATCTGCTCCACGGAAGCTTCCGTTTCCATTTTAAAATTGACCCCGTATTTTTTCCCCATGTAGACATAATAAGCAATGGCCTTGGCTATGGGCTGCTTGGCCGGGGGTATGGCGCCCACTCTCCACTGCCCCCCGGGTGCTGCTTCCCTTTCATACAGGACAACTTCGTGTCCCCGGGCTGCAGAAATCCAGGCTGCTTCCAGGCCTCCGGGCCCACCTCCCACAATAACGATCTTTTTCTTTTGCAATGCCGGTTCGATCTTCATTTCCCCTTCCCTGCCGCAAAAAGGATTAACCAGGCACGTGGCCTTTAATTTTTCGGGGTTGAACAGGTAGCCCAGGCACCCTTGATTACAGGCAATACAGGGAGCTATTTCATCCAGTTTTCCTGCGGCCACTTTATTGGGCAATTCAGGATCGGTTAGGGATTGCCTGCCCCAGGCAAGCAAATCGGCTTTTCCGGTTTTAATGGCGCTTTCGGCCAGAAAGGGGTTATTAATCCTGCCCACAGCTATTACCGGTACAGATACGGCTTTCTTAACCTCTGCTGCCAGGGATAAAAGAAAGCCGGGAGAGATGTCGGAAGGGGCCACAATATATTGCATTGAACCGTATACACCCACCGAAACATGAATGGCATCCGCACCGGCTTCCTGGATTACACGTGCTGCTGCCAGCGATTCATTCAGGCTGCGGCCACCCGGCACCTTTTCTTCAGCACTTAACCTGAAAATAATGGGGAACGCGCCGCCGACTTTACGCCGGATATTTTTAATTATTTCCACGGGAAACTTCATCCTGTTAAAAAAAGTGCCCCCGAATTCATCCACGCGCTTGTTGGTGTGTGCGGACATAAACTGGGCCACCAGGTAACCGTGGGCGCCATGGATTTCCAGCGCATCGAATCCTGCTTCACGGGCCCGTAGCGCGGCGTCGCCAAACTTCTCGATCAGCTCATAAACTTCAGCTGTGGAAAGCTCCCTGGGTATTTCTTTGCAGACCAGGCAGCTTATCGGCGAAGGCGCTAGCGGTTGATTCCCTATAATCTGGCTGTTGGTTTGCCGTCCGGCGTGGTGTAACTGAACCGCTATCCGTGCTCCATATTTGTGGACCGCATCCGTTAATTTTTGAAAGCCGGGGATAAACCTGTCGTCCCATAAACCGGGTTGATATGGAATAGCCCGGCCCAGGGGATCAACGGCACTTATTTCCACTATCAGGAGCCCCCAACCGCCCCTGGCCCTCGCTGTCCAGTAATCGACAAGGCCCTGGCTGACTGTCCCGTCCTCGTGGGCGTAGTTGGTGCCCATGGGCGGTACGACAAAGCGATTGCTTACTTCTAAATTTCTAATTTTTATGGGTGAAAATAGTTCCTTAAATTGCATTTAACCCACCTTCCTTTTAAGAATATAATGTCCAAAAAAATATTACCCTATTATTTATAGAAAGAAATTAAAAGGGAAAGCTAAAATAACTGTTTCGTCCAGTTCTTTTTAAGGAAAGATGCTGATGATAAACCAACCCGTAGTACAGGAAGAAAAACTTTTAACGAGGCCCGTAGGAGAAGAAAAACGGGCGTTTATGTACGGTAATGAAGTGGTAGTTTGGGCTGCACTGGCCGCCGGAACTGAGTTTTTATTCGGGTACCCTATTACGCCGCAGAATGAAATCATGCATTACTGGTCGCGGCTGGCTCCACGTTATGGACGAGGGTTTTTGCAGACCGAAGATGAACTTTCTGCAGGGTTTGCCGCTTTGGGAGGCATTATGACAGGGGCTCGCTGTTTTTCGGCTACAGCAGGTCCGGGAACGGTGCTTTTCCAGGAACCTCTCTCCATGGCAGAAATGATGCGTATACCCCTTGTTCTGGTTGTCCAGCAGAGGGGAGGGCCTTCCACTGCTACAGTAATTTATTCGCAGCAGGAAGTTTTTTTAACAATTTTCGGGGGAAACGGTGAAGGATTAAGGGTGGTCTATTCTCCGGGAAGTCACCAGGAGATGTACGACTTTACCATTAAAGCTTTTGCCACAGCCTGGGAGTACCGTTTTCCCACCCTGGTTTTGGGGGATGGCTACCAGGCCAAGATGAGGGAACCCGTTACTCTTTATGATCCCAGGAAAAAGGGTATCGACCTTAAACCGCCATTTCCCCTGGTGGGCCTTAAGGGTGTTCCCGGGGTGGACCGGGAACCTGCCCACTGGCGCAACGCTTTTTCAGTAGAAGAGGAGCTTTTCGAAGCATTAAAACCTGTTATTGACGATTTTCACCGGGCTGCTCCTTCGTTAAGCGAAAAAGAGGAAGGGTTTCCGGAGGGAGCTGAACTTATCATCGCCGCCCATGGCATTGTGGGGAGAAGCGTACGGGCTGCCGTCAGAGAATTAAGGGAAAAGGATATACCCGTAGGTTTTTTCCGGCCCATTACCCTTCGTCCCTTTCCGGATAAAGATATTAAAAACGTCTTATCTGCCTGTCCCCGTCTTCTTGTGGTTGAATCGGCCCAGGGACAGCTGGCCAAACTGATCCGTATAGCTGTCGGAGGCGAACTGGAACACGCCCTTAAGATGTACGCTTACTTCCGGCCCGGCCTGGGGATCACGGCAGAAGAGGTTGTGCAGGAAGCCCGGGCTATTTTAAGCGGAGAACGGGAAAATGAAGCCGCCATGTCCTTGTTTTAAAGCTGGGGCGATTTACAATAGAGGTAGGTAGGTAATTAATGTCTGAACAGTCTATGCCCCTTTCCTGGCGTACAGAAACAAAACCGCACAAGTTCTGCCCCGGATGCGGCCATGGTTTGGTTTTAAAGGCCCTGGGTATGGCTGTAGATCGCCTGAACATAGCTGAAAGAGTGCTTTTTGGTTGTGATATAGGATGTTCCCTGCTGTCCTGGGATTTCTTTAACCTGGATACAGTTCAGACCCATCACGGCAGGACAGTACCCTTTATTGTGGGAGCAAAAAGGGCTCGACCCCACCTGGTTGGTATTGCTTATATGGGTGACGGGGGAGCTTATGCCATTGGCGTCCAGCACCTGGTAAACGCTACCATGCGCAACGACAGGATCCTGGTTATAATTGTAAACAATACCACTTACGCTATGACCGGGGGACAGATGGCCCCAACCAGCCTGCCGGGCCAAAAAACGGAAACAACCCCTGGAGGCCGGGAACCTCACCAGGAAGGTTATCCCCTGCGGGGCCCCGAAATGATCGCCTCCTTTGCTCCTGGAGGAGCCTATGTTGCCCGGGGATCGGTTTCCCAGGTGCAGCGTTTATCCCGCTTCCTGGAAAGGGGATTGGAAAATCAACTCCAGGATCGTGGCATTTCCGTAATCGAAGCACTGTCAACCTGCCCGACCAACTGGAGAACCAATGCCGTGGATACATGGAAGTACCTGGAAAAGGAAATGACTGAGTATTACCCGGTAGGGGAACTGGTTTCTCCCTGGAAAAGTAAAGCAGGGGAGGCCAACCGGTTATGACCTTGCGCAATAAGCGAATTGTTATGGGAGGAGAGGGGGGCCAGGGCGTACAGGCGGCAGCTGATATCCTGGCTCAGGCGGTCTTTGAAGAGGGAAAAGAAGCTCTTTACATCCCAAACTTTGGCATAGAACAAAGAGGGGGTGTTTCCCTGGCTTTTGTCCAGATAGGGGGAGAGCCTATCGGCTCCCCCAAGTTTAAATATGCTCATTTAATTGTGGCCCTGAGCGGGCGTTCACTTGAACGCCTGCAGGGTTATATGAGCGAGGAAAGCATCATTTTATATGACAGTTCCCTGCTGGCACCGCCCCAGGTTTCAGATGAAGTTATCGGGTGGCAGTGCTATGATACCATAGCGCCGGAAGCTTTTGCCGAACGTAGGCTTACAGATCGAAGACAGAGTTTTCCCGAGATCCCGCGAAAAGTAAAATATATTTTTGGTCTACCAGCCAGTGAAATGGCTCAAAATAAGCTTCATCCCAGGGTTGCCAATATTATTATCCTGGGGGCAACGGCCAGGTTTACGGAGATAGTACAGCTGGAAAGCATTAAAAAAGCTCTGGAAGAAAGGCTGGCAAATAAAATAAAGCGTGATCCCGCCTTAAAAGATTTAAATTACAAGGCCCTGGAGCTGGGATGGGAGGCAGCAGGGCGTATGATAAAAATCCCGGTTTCTACCGGGAAAATTTTTAAGAGGTGAGAGTCTTTGAGTAAAACTTTTACTAAAAAAAAATGGGAAGGGCCGAAAGGAAATTTTATAATTTCTCCCGATCTTTGCAAAGGCTGCGGTCTTTGCCTGGAAAAATGCCCCTCTCAGGTGATAGACTGGTCCAGGGAAATGGGGGTTTACGGGACCCCTATTGTCGA
This sequence comes from Desulfovibrio sp., assembly GCA_020060185.1. Classification (GTDB taxonomy): domain Bacteria; phylum Bacillota; class Dethiobacteria; order DTU022; family UBA8154; genus UBA9862. Next base: position 13,204 of record JAGVAS010000069.1, read on the forward strand.
AGCCACGCGGATAGAGCGCTGTACCGCCTGTCGTATTTGTGCCCTGGTTTGCCCGGATGCTGCTATCGATATTGAAAAAATGGATGCCGGGGAAAAAGGGAAAGACCGGAAAAAATAATTTAAGAAATAAAAAAATATGCCGACACGGGGGTTGACAAAGTACTTGTCAGCGAGGGTTAGTCCTGCAAAGCAGCTTCTTCCCTGAAAACGCCGGTTTTTTTTGACATCTTACATATATCTCCGTTACAACCTACGACAAAGATATAATCAAAAGAGGTAGCCGGTACTTTCCAGGGGAATTTAACGGCTCGCTTATTTTCTACATCTACTGTACCGATGAGCCGTGCCGGTTCAAAGGAATCGTTCCCCAGGGGTAGCATAAAGAAAAATACGGATGTTATATTAATGGAAAAGGTCACCTTAATTACGGTTACGGGTTCTAGCTTTACAAACCCACGAACCACAGGTAGAGAACGTCCTGTTTCATCCGCAAATTCAATAGAGACAATTTCAGGGACTTCCTTTTTAAGGGGTACAGGAATACAGATTTCCTGCCCTATAAATATCCAGTCCAGGTTTACTATTTGGGGATTGGCATCCAAAAGTTGCTGAATGGTAATACCGAATACCTGGGAAAGACGCATAAGGGTATCGCCCTGCTGGACAATGTAGATAAAACCCTGGCAGGTGTCCGGGGAAGGAGGAAGTTCGGTATAATCCATAATATAGACACCTTCTTATAAGGTTAATCCGTAAAATAATATATGCAGATTATTTAAAAATGGTGTGTACTATTGCCAAAGGAATTGCATTATTGTTTGTCGAATAATAAAAATAAACTAACTTTTTTAAATAAAGCGTTGCCCGGAGGTACATAAATGGAGTACAGCCGCCGCTGGAGTATCCTTTTTTTGATTTATTTCTCCATGCTTGCTTTTGCCCTTGTCTTTCAATCTATACCGCTGCTTTTGGTTTTATGATAATGGCCTTTTTTGCCCTGGCAACTGCGGCCTGTGCTTTGTTGTTAAAGGTATTAGGCAAAAAAGAAGAACAATATTATAAAAAAGCCAACAGTGCACATTTATAAATACATGTATCCCTCAGAGAAACAGCCATGCAATCAGGACGCCCGTCCAAAATAGGAGTTTCTTTTGTCTTAAAGGTTTCAATTCCCCCGGTTTTAATTGTTTTCCCAACGTCCTTATTCCTCTAATGGTTCATTTATTTTAATTACTTTTACTCTTTAAGGTTTAGGAGATTGGCGAATGTAGATACTACTGTATTAATACTGGGAGAGTCCGGAGTTGGCAAAGAAGTTGTTGCCATTGGGTGGACAATAATGCTTCCCCATGTTTTTGTGAGGAGTCTGAAAGTAAACGGTTAATGGTAGGCCGTATTACCATTCTTGTTATCGGCCTGGTAAGTATTATCATGGCTATGAACCAGGCTGCTTCACAGTGCCAATCCCCGTAGATCGGATAAAGCATTTATTACTATAAATTGCGGAGCAATTCCACGTGATTTGCTGGAAGCAGAATTGTTCGGTTACGAGCATGGAGCTTTCACTGGAGCTGGAAACAAGCAAAAACGAGTCTGCAGTGGAAAGGCCAACAGCAATAGCACCAAGGAAAAATCCACCCATTGAAAAAACTGCTAAAGGAGATGATACAGGATTAATTAAATTCTCAATCATGATAAATTAGAAAGAGATTTTTCGTGAACTTACTGATCGTGCTTTGAAAGAAAGTGAAACTACATCCAAAATGATTATAGATTTAGGCGGGCAATTTTTATTAAAACTTCCCGGATGGTGGAAATCCGAAGAACTCCTGAATCTTGCTTTTGTAGGGCGCCGGAAAAGGGATGGTTAGTTTCTTTTCCTGCCGTCTTCTTCTCTTGATTCTGAGGGTAGCGGCACGTATTGCACTGAGGGCCTTCTTTGAGGTGGCTGAGGATAAAGAGCCATAAGACTGTAAAATTCCCAGGGCATTTTTGTAGAAACTCGCAGACCAAGCTCCTTTAATATATCACTTGTCAAGGGATAATCATGTGTCCATTTCCCTTTACTGAGGGTTTGAGCAACTTCCCTTGCTTTTGTTTCGTCCATGTGTTTAAGAAGAAGACGGAAAACGGTATCTTCAACCTGCTTAATGGCTTTGTCTGCTATGTCAGCCAGGATGAGGGTTTGATCATCCACCCGGTTTTTGTTTTTTGATTCTACTGCCTTAAGAATAGATACTGCCGGGAATCTGCCAATTTGAGGATCTACCGGCCCCAGAACGGCATTTTCGTCCATAACAATTTCATCTGCCGCGAGGGCGATCATGGTACCCCCAGACATGGCATAATGAGGGACGAAAACTGTTACCTTTGCGGGGTGTTTTTGTAATGCGGCTGAAATTTGCTCGGCAGCCAGAACCAGGCCGCCAGGCGTATGCAAGACAAGGTCAATGGGAACATCGTGTGGAGTGAGTCGAATAGCCCTTAATATTAGTTCGGAATCCTCGATGTTGATAAAACGAGTAAGAGGTATTCCCAGAAAACTGAAAAACTCCTGCCGGTGTATCAGGGTTATGACCTGGGAACCTCCTTTCTTTTGTAATAAACGCAAAATTTTCACGCGAGCCGTATTAATTCGTTGCTGCTTAAGAATGGGTAAAAAAGCGGAGATGAAGATTAAAAGCCATATTATTTGTATAATATTCATGGGTAAGATCATCACCTTACTTCCTGATAATGTTATTATGACTGGATTCCAAAAAAATTATTACGGTATTTTGTTAATTTAACGGCAAACATTATTTTAAAAGATCCAGAACCATTTTGCATATTCCGGGGAATTGATGAGCCTGGTATCAGAGGGATAAAAGCGATACTCAGGGCTGCCGACGAGCTGATAGCAGCTGGCGGTCGTAGTATGCTTGCCAAAATCCTCAAGGGATCGAAGGACAAAAAACTTCTGGAACATGGGCTGGATAAGTGTCCTTCCTATGGCTATTATAGTGCCTGGAAAGAGATTGATTATAAAAAGGTGCAGGCAGAGATACAGAAGGTAATTAACAGGCTGAATGACGCTGTTAGGATTGACATTCCAACTTTGTAAAAATATAATAAAATTAATGAGATATTAGTACCTCAAATTTTAAAGTGCACCCGATACCGCCAGGCCTTTTCTTCAACATCCGCAATTTTCAGGGAGGTTTCCCTACAATTTTATATCGGGTTACAATTTTATCTCTGGTTACAAAACAGCAAAAATACAAAGGAGCAAGAAAGTGTTCAACTTTACCAAAGATTTTCTTCTAAGTCGCAGTCAGAGCAAGGACAGTTTCAGTAAAGGAGAACAATTATTCAGGCAAAATGCCGTCCAAAACCTTTCCTTTCACGAAGAAAACCTTCTTTTCACGGCCAATGTAAAGAATCCTTTAAATTGTTCGGTCCGCATCAGCTTTGACACTAAGGGTGCCATTTTCTTTGCGGATTGTTACTGTATTAACCGGTATTTATCCCCAAAGGGGTACTGCGAGCATATTATCGCCACCCTGCTGGCCATTAAAGAGAATGAAGACAGCTTCCCTGTTCATTATACCCGGGCCAAAAGTATTCTTTTTGATATATTCAGCCACCTTGAAAAAGGAAACACAACCCCGGCCGCCAAAAAAGAGTTAAAGCTGGAGGTCTTATTGACTTTCTCCAAACCATCCTATCCTGATTCACACCAGCGCACTGCTTTTATAAGGCTTAAAACAGGAGAAGATAAAACTTATGTTGTCAAGGACATAAGCGAATTTGTTTGCTCTGTAATGACAGGGGAGCAGATGTACTTCGGCAGGAAGTTTAGCTATGACCCATCCTGTCATACCTTCTCCCCCCGGGACCGCTCCATCCTGGATGCGCTCGGGGAGATGGACGAAATAATCAGCAATTCTAATCATTACGGCTATTACGGGAGATACAGAAACCTGAGAAACAGTCAGCTGGCGCTCCCCGGCCCGGTCCTGAGGAATATCTTGAAAGCATTGATAGACAGACATATCTCCAGCGTTTCCATTGACAAAGAATATGTGGACGTGCTGGTTACGGACGAAGATCTGCCCTGGCACTTCTCCCTGGGCAGAAAAGAGGAAGCTCTCCTTTTGCAGCTTCAGTCAGATAATAGCCTTTTACCTCTGACGGAAGATGGCTGCTTCTTTTTCTTTGACGGAACAATTTATTACCTCACGGAGCAAAAAAGAGGGCTGTTGCTTTCCCTGGTAAAGGGCCTGGAGCAAAGTGCCAGCAACTCCATCCTTATCCCCGCGGAACTGAAAGAAAGATTCGCCTCCGAGCTTTTGCCGGCCCTTAAGCAAAATGCAGTCCTGGAGTTCAAAGACAACCTGCAGGATGCCTTCTACCAGGAACCCCTGCTGGCAGAAGTTTGCCTGGACAGCGAGGGCCCCTTTATTACTGCCGAGCTTTATTTCAACTACGGAGAGCGGCGTTTCAACCCCTTTTCCCCTTCGTCAAACCCGCCCCGCAGCGACGAAGAAGGTATCCTCATCCGGGATACGGAAAAAGAAAAAGGGATCATTAGCTTTTTTGAAAATAGCGATTTCAAGCTCAATAACGGAAAAATGTACCTGGAGGGCGAAGAAGAGATCTTCGACTTCGTTTACTCTTCCCTGCCGGAACTACAACGCGAAGCCGATGTTTACTACAGCGAAAGCTTTAAAAGAGTAAAGGTAAGGAGATTGCCCCGCCTCAGAGGATCTGTCGGCATAGACAGTTCCGTTAACCTGCTGGAATTCAGCTTCGAGCTGGAAGGGGTGGAGAGCAGCGAGCTGTTCGACCTGCTTGCCTCTGTCAGGGAAAGACGAAAGTACTTCCGCCTGCGCGACGGTTCCTTCATACCGCTGGAATCGGCGGAGATGCAGGAGATGGCCGGGCTGGTAGAAGAGCTGGAGCTGAAAAAAAGTGATTATGCCAAAGGCACCTTGAGGCTGCCCCTCTACCGCGCCATACAGCTGGAACAGGCAGCCCGGGAAAACAACCTCCAGTTCCTGCAAAAAAGCGGGGACTACAGGACTTTCATCAAGACCATTCGCGAACCCCAAAGGCTGGAGTGCCATTACCCCGCCACCCTGGAAGATACCTTAAGGGATTACCAAAAAACCGGCTTTAAATGGTTCAAGGCCCTTGCTTCTTGCGGTTTCGGGGGGATCCTGGCCGACGACATGGGGCTGGGAAAGACGCTGCAGGCCCTTGCCTTCATCTGTTCCGAGCGGGAAAACAACCCGGCGCCGGTACTCATAGTCTCTCCCTCATCCCTTATTTTCAACTGGAAGGCAGAAGCAGAAAAGTTTACACCCTACCTGAAAACCAGGGTCATCTACGGCACCAAAAGGGAAAGAAAAGAGCTGCTCTCCACCGCCGGACGGGAGGACATGCTTATCACCTCCTATGCCCTTTTGCGACGCGATATCGATCTCTACAAGGGCCTCAAGTTCAGCCACTGCATCCTCGACGAGGCGCAGAACATCAAGAACCCTCATTCACAATCGGCTGCCGCCGTCAAACGCATCACCGCCCGCAATTTCTGGGCCCTCACCGGGACACCCCTGGAAAATTCCCTTACCGAACTCTGGTCCATTTTTAACTGCGTGCTGCCGGGCTACCTCCCTTCCCTAAACCGCTTTGCAAAGCAATACGGCGGGAACGGTAGTAAAAGCAGCGAAAACCTGGCCAGGAAGGTGAGCCCCTTTATCCTGCGCCGCCTGAAAAAAGACGTGCTGGAGGAACTACCGCCCAAGATAGAATCCAGGATGTTTTCCGAGCTGACCAGGGAGCAGAAAAAGCTCTATATGGCCTACGTGGAAAATATCCGCCAGAGGGCAGTCGAAGAGATCTACAGACATGGCTTTGAAAAAAGCCGCATCCTTATCCTGGCCGGACTTACCCGGCTGCGGCAGATATGCTGCCACCCCCTTCTTTTTGTGGAGAACTACAGGGGCGAAAGCGGGAAGCTCCTCCAGCTTCAGGAACTGCTGAGGGAAACGATAGACTCAGGCCACCGCATCCTGCTTTTCTCTCAATTTACGGGAATGCTCAAAATCATCCAGAAAATGATTCAAACAGAAAAGCGGCGTTATTTTTACCTGGACGGCTCTACCAAAACACCTGAGCGCATGGAGATGGTACAGGCCTTTAATAACAGGGAAAAGGACATCTTCCTGATCTCCCTCAAGGCGGGAGGCACCGGCCTGAACCTTACCGGTGCTGATGTGGTCATACTCTATGACCTGTGGTGGAACCCGGCCGTAGAGGACCAGGCGGCAGACCGGGCCCACCGCATCGGCCAGGAGAAAACCGTCCAGGTCATCAGGATGATCGCCATGGGAACCATTGAAGAAAAAATATACGAACTCCAGCAGAAGAAAAAAGATCTCATCGATAAAGTCATCCAGCCGGGGGAAACCTTCCTCTCCGCCCTCAGCGAAGAGGAGCTCCGCTCCTTGCTGGAGATATAGAAGGCATACCTCTACCCTGAAGAAACAGGGATAGTTACTTTATTCGCTTTCAAAAAAACTGAAATTATATCTGTCCATAACGGGTTTTGCTTCCGTAAAAACGCTTAACCAGCCGTCGTCAAAAGCCAGTGTAACCTGTCCGGATGTAGTTTAGGTTAATAAGGGTGGTTGGTGGCTTTCAACCGGTGTTGCCGCTTTTTTCACTCTTGGGAAAATCTATAAACAGCCTTTATCAGGCTGGAAAAAAGGAGAATCTCTTTCATAGACATTATAATAGCAAAGAAAGCGAAAAATTGCCATGGCTTTTCGGTATGGGATTACTGGCATTTATGTGAGAACGTATGGCAGGGATTTTATAATTTTCATGGAATTTGTAAATATTATAAAAAGAATTTAACAATTAAATGCTGAACTGGCTTTCCAGGGCCTGCCCTCCTTAGAGAAAGGGATTATTTACTTATACCCTGGCTTAAGCATAAGCTGGAGCGTTACGAGAAGGTCATGCAGGGGTTGCCGCGTTCAAGAAACGGTAAAAAAGAGCCCAGGTGGCGTTACTTCAACTTTCAATATAACCGCTTGAAAGGAGTGCTGGATGATGTTTGCCGCGGGGAATGATCTGGTTTCTTTTTTAGAGGAATTTGCGCCGCAGAGATGGGCTCTGCCGGGTGATGTGACCGGCTTACAATGGGGGGATTTGTCGCGTGAAATAGCGGTTATATTGCTGGCGCTTGATTTCTCCGAAGAAGTATTGGAAGAAGCCCTGGTGGCCGGGGCATCATTTATTTTTTCCCATCATCCTTTTTTGTACAGGCCGTTGAGCAGGCTCGATTTAAACAACAGGCGTGAAGCCCTGGTAGTGAGAGCTTTAAAAGAGGATATAATACTTTATTCTGCCCATACCAACCTGGATGTAGCCCCCGGTGGGGTGAGTCATGCCCTTGGCGATCTTCTCGGTCTTAAAAATATGAAGACCCTTTATCCCACAGGAAGGGAACAACTGGAAAAACTGGTAGTGTTTATTCCCGAGGGATATGAGGATAAGGTCCGGGATGCTCTTGCCGAAGCGGGGGCGGGCTGGATTGGGAACTACAGCCACTGTACCTATCAGCTCCTGGGGACGGGAACTTTTTTGCCAAGGGAAGGAACCAGTCCTTTTCTGGGAACACAGGGCACCCTGGAAAAGGTAAGGGAGTACCGCCTGGAAACAATACTTTTTCGCCGGGATCGTGAAAAGGTAATCGAGGCTTTACTTGCAGCCCATCCCTATGAAGAAGTGGCTTATGATCTCTATCCCCTGGTAAATGAGGGACAAGTTTGGGGGTTGGGAAGGACGGGAGAGCTGGCAGAGCAGCCCACATTAAGGGAGCTGGCCAGGCGCTGTAGTGCCTTGCTCCAGCCCGGTTATATCAAGATTCTGGGGGACCCGGAGATGAAAGTGAATAAAGTAGCGATCCTGGGCGGCAGCGGCTCGGAGTACCTGGATAGCGCCCTGCAGAGCGGTGCCCAGGTTTTTATCTCCGGTGATATCAAGTTTCATGATGCACAAAAAGCGGCCTGTTCAGGCCTGGCCCTGATTGATGCCGGCCACGACGCTACGGAAAGGCCGGTACTTCCTGTTTTAGCAGGGTTTTTAAAAGAAAGGATGAAACAGGCGGGATTTGCTACAGAAGTAATTATCTCGCGGAAAACAGGCAGCCTGTGGCGTGTCCTTGATTGAAGGATAGGTATAGATCCTATCCTTTTTTTGATAATATAATAAGGAGATGAAACCTGTGGAAAAGCTGCAATTGCTCTGGCAGATCCAGGAACTTGAGCAGAAAATATTTCGCCAGGAACAGGAACTGCAAAATTTACCCAGTGTAAACGAATACCAGAACAAGAAGAAAGAGCTGGATGTCTTCCAGGAAGAATTAAAGAAAAAAGAGGAAAAATTTAACGTGGGAAAAAAAGAGTTGCGACGTAAAGAGATGGAGCTGCAAAAGGTTTCAACTTCCTTGAAAGAAATGGATAAAAAACTCTACGGCGGAGAGATTCGTAATGTTAAGGAGCTTGAAAGCCTGGAGAAAAAAGTCCGGGCTACGAAAAAAGAAAAGTCGGAACTGGAAGACGCTATTCTTGGCCTCATGGAGGCCCTGGAGAATGAAGATGGGGAAATTTCCCGGTTGAAGAAACTGGAGGAAGAAAAGAACGAAGCGCTGCAAAAGATGAAGTTAATTGCCCGCAGGGATATACAAAAGGCCCAGGGCGAACTGCAGCAGTTAAACGGCCAGAGGGAAGAGCTGCTACAGAGCATCGATAAGGAACTCCTGAAAAAATACAGGGAACTCTCCAGGCGCCTGCAGGGCAGGTGTGTATCCCTGGTTAAAGAGGGTTTTTGCGGCATTTGTAATGTGTCGTTACCTTCTTCTTTTAGAGCGCGCCTGCTTACTCCCGGGCAGCTTGTTTTCTGTGAGAACTGCGGCTGTTTGCTGGTACTGGGAGATTGAAAAGAGAAATGGGAAAGGTGAGCGGTCATGGCTGGAGGCAAAAAAAGAAGTAGGAATGCTAGGCGGAATTTTTTTATTTGATAATGGCATTAATACTGGCAGGGGGACTGGTATTGAGTGCTACAATCGGTTTGCTTGATTTTTTGTTAAGAAGAGATTTAACTGGAATTGTTTAAACAACCTGACATATTTGGGGGTGTAGCAAATGAAACTATTAAAAACATTAAGTATCGTATTGTGTATAACGCTTCTTGTAACTTCCGGCATTAACGTATTTCCGGCCTTTGCTCAGGCGAACGCATCGGAAGGGGAAAAACACTGGGTATACGATGAACTGGCTGACTTCAAGCAAAAGATATATCCGCTTGCAGGAAAGGACAGCAGGTATGACAGGATTAGCGAGGAGGAGAAAAACATCATACGGAATTATATTTTGAACGAAGAATACCTGGACCAGCCGATTAAAGTCAAGTATTGGGCTGTTTTATTGAACGCCGTACTGAAACTTCCCTCCGAAAGCAAAGATCGTTTATTGAAAATGTATGTGCATGATCTGGCGACAGAAGATGAAATTGCCCGTGAGGATGCAGTGGGTGGGATGGTAAAACTATTGACCATCCAATACCTCAAGGGTTACAGCACTGCGGAGGAGTTAAAACCGGCAGAAGCCCTCAAGGATCTGCATGCTTTAAGCGACCGCCAGAGCACACTTGTACGCATGGCATATAGTGCAGGTCTTATCGATTCAAATACAACCGCATATTTCAGGCCAAAGGAAAGGCTGACGGTTGCAGAGGCTGTATCAATGCTTTACAAGGTAATTTCGAAGTATAATATAACTTATGATGATGCCCAAAAGGATGATAAACCAGAATCAGGCATACCTGATGACATAAATGAAAAAGCTTACTGGGTGGATGCCGAAATTCAGCAGTACCGGGACAGGCTGCAAAAGAAACTGATACTGCTGAAAACTGCCGAATCCGTTTTGCTGGATGGAAGGACGGGGAACGAAAGAGATATTCTTAATGAAGCTGTAACTGCAAAAAAGTGGAGTGAAGTGCTGAAGATGGTATTGGAAATCAAGGATGAAAAAGTTTTACAGAGCTATACTACGGGTCTGGTTGAAGGTGAAACTGTATCCCGTGATGCGGCAGTTGCCGGTATGATGAAGCTGCTTCATTATACCGGCATGGTAAAAGGGAGGGATGCATCCGAGCAGGAACGATTGGAAGCTGCAAATGCATTCACCGACTACAAGGATGCATTCGATACCAGTAAACTGGCTATCGCATACAGTGAAAGGCTTATCGAAGGTTATCCGGATCATACCTTCCGTCCCAAAAAAAACATTACTAAAGGGGAAGCATTGATATTAATGCTCAGGATTATCGAGAAGTATATTTGAGGGACACGGGTGACGGGGACAGGTTCCTTGTCCCCTCCGGCGGTACTGTCCACCCGAAGCTTGCGGCCACGAAAGCCTCCAAGGTCAAGCGCACCGTCATGACTCCCAGTTAAAATCCGAAACATTGCCGATGTTGACCACTCCGAAATACGCGTTCTCACCTGCCTTTAACCCCAGTTCGCCTCCGGCGTTTCGCAATTCGTATATTCTAAAGTTACCTTTGCCACCGAAAATCCGGAGGTAAACATCTTCCAGTAGGTCGGCTTCATGCCCGGAAAAAGATTCTTCCAGCTCGCCCACCTCATCGAAATTAACCCGTAATCGGTAGGAAAAAGGCCGTTTCAAGCTCTTCACATTCAGCAGGGTGGCATTCTCCCTGGTTTCAAAGTCCAGGAAATACTTTAGCAGGTAGTCATCCTGAAAAAGTTGCTGGGCAGCTTCGTCAGTAACCAGTTCAATATTGTCCAGGGTGTCTTCGTACTGCTCCAGGACCTGGTACTTGAAGAACCCCCCGGCATTGTTCTTGTTGTAGTTTTCTTTAACATCTTTCTCTCTGGATATACCAGTTTGATCATAAAAAAGAACCTTTTTCATCCGAGGAATAACTACTGTCCAAAAATGATTGCCTATCTCTATACCAATCCACTTCCGTCGTAGCTTGTGAGCTACAGCCGTAGTTGTTCCTGAGCCGAGGAAATAATCGAAAACCAGTTCACCCTTATTAGAAGCAAACTCAATTACCCTTTTTAAAAGCTCTTCGGCATTCTCTGTTTGGAAAGTAGAACCAAAAGCATATCCTTTTAAATCAGTCCATGTAGTGTCAACAGGTGTTTCCTCTGACTGGTAATATTCTGGTAAACCTATAATTTTGTTTCCTTCTAGATCTGTATAGCTAATCTCACTGTTTATTCTGATTTTTTCGTTACCTTCAAGAATATCAATCTTTTTTTGACTGAATGTCCAATGACGTCCTTTTGGTGGTAAAAGTTCTCTACTTTTTATAATCCTTGCCTGTGTATAATACTTGCCCTTCTCTTTCTTAATATTTTTCTCAGAAAAGCGAAACAGCATTTTCGGGATAGATTCCAATGCACGAGACGATACCAACATGGAAAAATGATAACAGGAGTATAAAATGTCTGGCGCTCCAAGCTCCCGGATGGGAAAGGTATATTCGCTAATAGACATGGCTGCCAAAGGGAGGTGAAGCTGGTGCTAAAAAAAGAGAAGCAAGTAGAACGCTACCTACAGGAAGTCCTCCTGGCTGCCGTACCTGTTTACCGGGGAAAAGAGGGCTTCAGCACGTCAGGCTTCCTTATAGGGAAAGGGGGCTGGAAAACATAAACGATCTGGACTACCTGTACGGATACATGATCGGCTCAGAAAACCTGGGATTATGCCTGTTTACCGCTTTTGCTGTTCTTGAAAGCCCGCATGGACTTTTTATTTTATTATTGCCACTTTTTTTAGGGATTGGCATATTTAATGCCAGCCTGGCCTATCCTATAGCATTTATAATGTTCATGTTTCTATCTGTTTACCTTGCTCATATCGCTCACCGCCAGGCAAACAGAATATTTTAATAAATAATTATTTTTTCCATTGGATTTGCAATGATTTTACCTATAACATTCCCCTGTGAGCGCTGTTCATGTAACTCAGCCAAAAGCTGTTCCAGGCGGTCAGGTGAAACAGAAATAAGCAGGCCCCCGGATGTTTGGGGATCTGCGAGAAATATTAGACTGTCTTTCAGTTTACTCTCTTCTCCCTTAAGGATTAAGTCTAAATCCTGCCAATGAGACCTTATGGAGATGGCTGGGATGGGAGGGATTTATCTACGGCAGTATTGTAGCCTTTTTTTGCATAGTTATAATGGTGCTGTTTGCCTTTTTTAAAATTACTCAAGGCGAACAATTGAAATCCTTTATTTGATTGATTCCGGAACAAACATATAGTATACTTAAGGTAAGAAATCTTTACACGGAGGTGGAGTATCATCTATGGCAACTGAAATAATGAGAGTATCATCCAAGGGGCAGCTAACAATACCCGTTTCCATAAGAAAACAATTAAAAATTAAAGAGGGAGACTACCTGAAAATTAGTATTGATCAAAATGAAATCCGTTTAAAAAAGATTGAACCAGTCCAACCGCTAGGCCCGGATGATCCAATCTGGAAAATGATTGGCATCGTAGAAAGCGGTAGCAGGGATGTTTCTGTTAACCATGATCAATACCTTGCAAAAGGGGAAACTGAACGGTGGAAAAAATAATGGTGGATACAAGCGCAATATATGCTTTACTTGATAAATCGGATAATATGCATGAGGAAGCAAAAAGCTGTTTAAATATTTTAGCTAAAGATAATATTATGGTTATAGTTACAAACTTTATTGTTGCTGAATGTCATGCTCTTATTGCAAGCAGACTTAATCATAAACTGGCCCGATACTGGCTGATGAATTTGCATTGGCCAATTGAGAGGATTTTAGCAGAAGATGAAAAAAAGGCACGGGATATTATCTTCACTTACAATGATAAATCTTATTCTTATACAGATGCAACCACTTTTGCTGTCATGGAGCGTCTTGACATAAATACAGCCTTTGCTTTTGACCAGCATTTTACACAATATGGCTTTATATTATTTAATACCAGAAGATGAATAGGAATATTTTAAACCGAAGTTCAACCTGATATGACGTAAGAACTCCCTTGGTTAAGGCATTTTTAATAAAAAGTTCTACATTACACCAGGCACCTCCACTCTTTTAATTTTGTAAGCATTAAGTATCTTTTTATGTTCTTTTTGAACTGTAGTGATGGAGTACTTTTTTTGACCGTCAGGCAAATTGATCTCAATCAGGCTAATCTGGCTTAGCTGTCTTAAAATTTTACGGGCAGACTTATTAAGCTTTTTCTTCATGGCAATATATTCGATTACCGTTGTAATAAAGTAGGACAGAACACAGATGTATACATGCCCTTCTACGCGGATCTTTTTACGGTGATTGATGGGCCTGATATCCAGATCATTTTTGAGCACTTTAAAAGCGTTTTCTACCTTGCTTAAGTTTTTGTAAGTCTTGATCAGCTTTTCATCATCATAATCTTTTTCATTGGATTGGATTACAAAGGTGCCATCGAGCTTTTCATCACTTTTGATTTTCGCTGTTTTCAATTCATAGTAAATTTCGAATCCCAAAGGGTTCTTGGGGCTGTCCACTGTTTCGACCTTAAAATATTTCCGGGCAAAGTTCTGCTTTAAAATCATTCCTGCTTTTTTCATAGCTTCGTCCCGGGTAGCGATGCTTTTGTTTTTACCCAGGCTGTTATTTAATTTATCCAGGTCTTCTTTGATGCTTTGGATGCAAAACGCCCTGTACTTTCGGTCTTCCTCTCTTTTCTGAGTATTGAGGCATAACAAAAGTCTTTGGTTTTCTGAACAGGGAATAAACTCGGCATAAAGATCTTCCTTAATTTTTCTCATTGTTTGTTCGTCGATAACACTATCCTTAATAAATTTCTTACTCCAACTTCGGGGAAGGGCCATGATATATTTTTGCTTCAGTTCCTCGATGGCGCTAATATTATCAGCCGTAAGCATGCCACGATCGCCGACAAAGATAATCTCTTCAATAGAAAACTTTTTCTTAAGTTCGGCTAAAACCTCTTTAACTGTTGTTTTATCAACCCGATTCCCCGGATAAACTTTGCATTTTACAGGAAACCCATCGGAGGTGGTGACAAGCCCAATAACGATCTGTTTTCTGTCTTTACGTTTGTCCCTGGAATAGCCATAATCAGCAATGATACACCTGCAGCCTTCAAAATAGCTGCTGGTTAAATCGTAATACAGCTCTTTGTCATTTTGGCTAAACCGCTTAACGGCCATGTCATACAAATACTGCTCTACCACGCTACAGTTATCTTGAAGTACTTCCAGATTGCGGTACAGGCTCTGCATATCCAGTGTTTCTGTACCCAGGAGATGATGCAACGGGGTAAGGGGAAACCACTCTTGTATGGCCAGTTTGCTGTCCGGCTGGATGATCCTCTGGTAAAGCATGGCTTTTATATACATGACAGCAGTAGGAACTGTTATATGAGGATCATGAGAAACAAAACTGGAGCTGAAGTACTCGCACATCTTAAGCTGGCTTAACAAAGACTCAATTAGAAAAAAGTTTCCGTAAGGTACAGCAGCTGAATATTGAACCTTATTAATATTAGTAAAAGAATCAAAGTCCCGGGAAAAAGTGATCTTAAGCCTTCTGGCCATCTCCTGGTCTACACTACCAAAGTAAAGTATGCGCCGGTGTTTTGTTTTCCCCTGTTCCCGGTAAGCCTCTACTAATTCTGCATAATAGTAGTCTTGTCTTCTTTTTTCCGGGGTGTTATCTTGACAAACATCCCACCATCCCCCCTAAGTAGTCTACACTACTATTATAAGGGGTAATGGCAGTTAAAGCAAGCATTATTTGGGTATATTGGCAATAAATATTTCTTCTTAAGTCTATACTACACTTTCGAATCGGATAGGCCTAAAATAGGGCATCCGCATTTTTTAAATTAGTATTAGGTTGAAGTTCGGTTTAAAAGAAGTTTGACAAATCATAGACAGTTGCTCCGGGATAGGCACTTTGAAGGTTGGTAGAAGATCTCCTTCATTTGTGTGATCCTAATGAATATCCTGAAGGCGCTGTTCATGCATCTTAAAGATAATCTCAAGATAGGATTTTAAAAGGTATATCTTAATAAGTTCTATCACGTTAAAAAGCTGGCATCATTGCCAGCTTTTTACTGGTAATATATGGTGTCGGGGAGGTGACACGAACATGGTACGCATTAATTGGTGACCTTACAAAAGAAGTATTACACAAGGTGCACAACTGAAATCCCGGTTTTTACGGCAGCTTCTATTAACCTGGAATCTAAAGTAAGCAGTGGTGCATTTTTTCTGCGACTGGGAACCAAATACATTGCGTCATATACGGGATGGTTAAGCTCACACGCAAGTGCGATAGCTTCTTCATATATATCATCTGCTTCAACATATTCATCTACCAACTCGAGCAAGTGCCTGGCTTTGTGCACTAAATCATTGACCGGAAAGTTACATATCTTATAATATTTCCACATTACATTGGATGTTTCATAAACGTAAAGAGTAGGGGAGACTATCCAATCAGCTTTTTCTAATGCAGATACAATAGGTTGTTGACCTGGTCGACCCATTGCAACTTCAACTGCGGCACTGGCATCTAATGTAATAATCATCTTTCGCGATCCTCTCGAATTAAGGGTACTGGATCGGGAATATTTGTATTATTAATGGGCTTATCTTCTTGCATAATGTGGGTAAGTAACTGTTGGCGGCGTTTTTTATCCTGCGCTTTTATCTGTAAAGCTTTTTCTAATAAAATTATAGTTTCCTGGGCTATACTTCTTCGTTCAGCTTCAGCAAGTTCTACAATTTTTCGGTAAATATGTTCAGGTAAATTGCGGACCTGAAGAGAAGGCATTAAAAATCCTCCTTTCTTATTAGGTTCAGTTAAATTTTAGCATATATTAAAGATGCATGCAATATGCATGAAAGATATTTTCCCTTAAAAATTTATTAAAAAACATTAAAAGCCATTTGTGTTTCTTCCCGAACAACGAGAATAAGCTTAACGAGAGGTTTAGCTAAAAAGATATTTACCCCAGGGAAAAGCTGGTAGAATAGGGCTTTGCTGGGCAGGTTTTAGTGAGATTCTCAAAATTGACCCCAAACATTTGTCTGATATTTCGATCTGTTCGATCTATCAGATCAATTTGGAAGATAACAACATTAAAGGTATAAAAAGGAAATCCGTCTCCTTTATCGAAGTTATTACTTAGCAACAAAAACAACGAAAGGAGAGGATTTCCCTTATGGCTATTATACCACAACTAAAGCTTTTTGGGTGGGAGGAAATTGAAGAATTAGGTGATTTAGAGCGGCTGCGCTTGGTACTGGAATATATGCCGGATGAAGAATTGATGCAGAAGCTGGAAAAATAGCGTGGTCTTGGCCGTAATGACTATCCTGTTCGGGGGATGTGGAATGCAATACTTGCCGGGGTTGTTTACCAACATATTTCGATAGAAAGCCTTCGGCGAGAGCTTTTACGTAATGGTCAGCTAAGGGATATGTGTGGCCTCAGCAAAGTTCCTACTTCCTGGGCATTCAGTCGGTTTCTTAGCAAGCTGTTATCTATGGAAGAAGAAATAAACGCTCTCTTTGACAAGCTGGTAGAAGCGCTTTCAACCCTACTTCCCGACTTTGGAGTGAACCTGGCAGTAGACGGCAAAGCCATAAAAACGCATGCCCGTCCCCGGAGAAAAGATGAAACGAAGCCTTTAGACGGTAAAAGGGACACAGGTGCCAACTTCGGCAAAAAAGTCTATCGTGGACAGCGGGAAGACGGTACTCTCTGGGAAAAAGTTGTAATCTGGTTTGGCTACAAGCTGCACCTGCTAGTCGATGCGGACTATGAACTTCCGGTAGCCTTTACGGTAACCAAGGCCTCCTCTCCGGAAGCTCCTGAGGCCCACGGCCTTTTGGATAAAGTGGAGAAGACCCATCCGGAGATTCTTAAGCGCTGCGAACATTTCATGGCCGACCGCGGTTATGACGACGGTAAGCTAATCAAAAAAGTCTGGGATGACTATACCATAAAGCCGGTTATCGATATTCGCAA
>JAGVAS010000071.1 GCA_020060185.1 Desulfovibrio sp.
AGGAGTGGAGCATAGATGAACCTGGGTTTGCTGGCCATAATTATTATATTATACCTGGCTGTGCTTTCCTACCTCGCATATTTAGGCTATAAAACAACCAGTTCAGCTGAAGACTACCTGGTTGCCGGCCGGGCTATTCATCCTGGTATTATGGCTCTATCTTATGGTGCCACCTTTATTAGTACCTCCGCCATTGTCGGTTTCGGGGGGGCAGCCGGATACTTTGGATTTAGTTTATTATGGCTTACCTTCCTTAACATTTTCCTGGGGATTATCATTGCTTTTGCAGTCTTTGGAATCCGAATCCGTAAACTGGGGGTAAGGCTGGGCGCCAGTACTTTCCCGGAGCTGTTGGGCAAGCGTTACCAGTCTCGTTTTGTTACCTTTTTTTCAGGGTTAATGATCTTTATTTTTATGCCCGCTTATACGAGTATCATCATGATTGGCGGTGCCCGTTTTATTGAAGAAACCTTAAAAATCGACTATAACATAGCGCTGTTTATCCTGGCTATCATCGTCGGGGCTTATGTTATCACCGGTGGGTTAAAGGCTGTAATGTATACCGACGCCCTTTGTGCTGCAATCATGTTTATCGGAATGGCTATCCTGTTATTTGCCGCCTACAGTGCCGTGGGGGGTATCACAGCGGGGCATCAGGGACTTACGGCCATAAGACACCTGGTTCCCGAAGCTGCCGTAGCAGGAGGCCATCGCGGATGGACCGCCATGCCGGTTTTCGGTTCACCTATATGGTGGACTGTAGTCAGCACCATTGTCATGGGAGTTGGGATCGGTGTTCTGGCCCAGCCGCAGTTGGCCATGCGTTTCATGACTGTCCAAAAAACAAGTTCATTATTTCGTGCCATAACGGTCGGCAGTATCTTTATCTTCTTCATGACCGGGACTGCCTTTATGGTCGGACCTTTAAGCAACCTGTTTTTCTACAATAAGGAAGGCATGATCGCAGTTCAGGTTGCCAAAGGAAACCTTGACTTAATCATTCCAGCTTTTATCAACCACATCATGCCATCCTGGTTTGTTTACCTCTTTATGATTACGCTGCTATCTGCAGCGATATCAACTTTAAGCTCCCTGATTCATGTCCAGGGTGCTGCCTGGGGTAGGGATATGGTACAGACCTGGAGAGAATGGAAACCTGGGCCTGCCGGTGTAGATACTACCGTCACTTTTGTCGTACGAATAGGAGTTATAATCGGTGTGATCCTGGCCATAATTTTAGCCTATATTCTTCCCATAAGCATTGTGGCCCGGGCAACCGCTTTCTGGTTCGGCATCTGTGCTGTCGGCTTTTTACCGGCACTGGTTGGCGCATTATACTGGAAAAGGGCTACCAAAGTTGCGGCCGTGAGCAGTATTATCAGCGGGTATGCCGTGGCAATTTTTGGTTTTGTTTTTCTTCACCTGGCTGAATCAAAGCCTTTTGGGATCGCCCAGGCTCTTTTCGGGAAAGAAGCTTTATTACCCTTCCCCTGGACCCATGTTGATCCCTTATTCTACGCTTTACCCGTTTCTGCCCTAGTCTTTATTATAGTCACCCTTTTTACCTCCCCTCTCCCGCAGAAACATGTAGAAAACTGTTTCCGGGATTTCTAAGTTAGTTAAAAAAAATAATAAGCAATAGAGGCTTTTTTCCATATTTTTACGAGGGTCGCCATTAATAAAGGCGGCCTTTTCTTTTGAATTATCAAGTTTTTTCAAGAGAGCAACGTTAATAGAAACTTTTAATTTTAAAAATTTATAAAGAAGGAAAAATAGCCGCAATGTAGAATAAATTATTGCAGGGAAAGTTTATTTAAGGAAGAAAATAAGTATAATCTAAATCTTTTGTTGTTAATATTTTAAAAATTATAAAGTTCGTTAATAAAACGATCGGAGGTGTATACTTAGATAAATAGGAGGTTAGGGTTATAAAGGACAAGGTTTAAAGTTGCCCGAAAAGTCGAATCTGTAATACTGGAAACCGGTAGGATGGAATTACGGACTTTCTGATTATTGTAACATAAAGCTTAATAGTTTTTATTTATCGGTAGTTAGCAACAAGATCGTAGCACAGTAGAATGGATGCCTCTGTCAAGGACAAAATGGTAGAGGTATCTTTATGTTTTACTTGTTTGAAACTCTTTATAAGAGAGGGGTTTAATATGACTATCAGCAAATGGATGCATGTTGGAACTGTTCTCAAGATGAATGCCTATAATTATCCCAATAAGCTGGGATGCCAGGATAAATTTAGGAGCTTTACCTTTAAGGAATGGAACGAGAGGTCATGTCGCTTTTCCAATGCCTTAAAGGATATGGGTGTGGGATTCGGCGACCGGGTTGCGGTTCTTGCTTATAACCGCGTTGAATGGATGGAAATTTATGCCGGTTGCGCCAAAGGGGGACAAATTGTCGTCCCGATAATGTTCCGTTTAACACCGATAGATTTTGAGTACATTGTCAATCATTCGGAATGCAAGGCTTTTATTGTGGAAAAACCTTTTATTGACGGGGTTAACAGTGCCCGTAAAAACCTGCCTACCATACCCGACAGTAATTTTATCTACATCGGTGAGGGAAAGGCTCCCGAAGGCTATGTACATTATGAGGAAATACTGGGTAAAGGAAGCCCCGAAGAACCTGATATAATGGTTGATGCCAAAGATACCTGGACTATTATGTATACTTCGGGAACAACAGGGAAACCTAAAGGAGTGGTACGGAATCACGAATGTTATCTTGGCCAGTATTTATTAAGCAACATAAACATGGGCGTTAGGCCAACAGATAAGCCTTTGCTGGTAATGCCCATGTGTCATGTAAACTCGATCTATTATTCTTTTGCCTATACTTATGTATCCGCACCGGTAATGGTTTACAATATGATCAGCTTTGACCCGGAGGATCTGTTAAAAACATTTGCGGACTACAAGATAACCTTTACTTCGCTTGTTCCCACGCACTACATAATGCTCCTGTCACTTCCAGATGAAATCAAACAAAAATACGATGTAAGCAGTATCCGTCAGCTTTTAATTTCTTCCGCGCCAGCAAGAAAGGACCTGAAATTAGCTATCATGGATTACTTTAAATCGGCGGAATTATGGGAAGCATACGGATCTACAGAGTCAGGATTAATAACTTTACTGCGACCTGAAGACCAGTTTAACAAACTTGGTTCTATCGGAAAGGAAATTTTCGGTATTGACCGTATCAAATTGCTGGATGAAGATGGCAACGAAGTCCCGGAGGGAGAAGTTGGTGAACTTTATACGCGCTCGCCAGGCACTTTCCAGGAATATTGGAAAGATTCTGAAAAAACTAAGGAGGTTTTCAAGGGCGAATGGAGTACTGCCGGAGATATGGGCAGGAGAGACGAAGAAGGTTATTATTATCTTGTTGACAGGAAGAAAAATATGATCATTACCGGGGGCGAAAATGTCTATCCGTCCGAAGTGGAAAATGTAATCGGCGCTCACCCGGCAGTTAAGGATGTGGCGGTGATTGGCGTTCCCGATGAAAAGTGGGGTGAATCTGTCACTGCCATAGTTATTCTCCACCAGAATTATCTACCGAGCCCGGAGCTGGCTAAAGAGATAGCCGAATTTACTAAGGGCAAAATAGCCGGGTATAAGCGGCCGAAAGAAATAAATTTCATTAATGATGAAGATATGCCCAGAACGGCCACAGGAAAAATATTGCACAGAATACTTAGGGAAAAATACGGCAAGTGGAGTGATGCTAACTAAATAAAAAAATAAGAGCGACCGCTGTTGTACAAACAATGCCGGCCGCTTGTTTTTTAGGACTGCTCTGACATTATCAGCATAATTTTTTACACTTTGAGAGGAATGCCTGTAACTTGCATGGCCTGTCTGGTTAATAAAGATTTAAAGTTCACAGTTTGAGCCAAATGCAAAAAGGTTTAATGAGTGGTGAAAACAATACCCCGGGAAAAGGTACAACCCGGGGTATTACTTTACTGTTTTTTATGGCTAAGGGCTTAAAATTTACTTTTTTTAATAAAACCCCCTTTTTTAATTACTCTCCTGTAGTTATTTGTTTTTTGCCGATGTATTTTTCCCGCAACCGTGGCTTGTCAATTTTTCCGGTTACATTACGCAGGACTTGATCGAATACGATTTTTTCAGGCCACTTGTATTTAGCCAACCCCTGCTTGGCACAGAACTCGACTACTTCCTGCTCGGTCATCGTTTCTCCAGGATATAACTGCACAATAGCCATAGCTATCTCCACCAGCCGTTCATGAGGATAACCTATGATGGCGACATCGGCTACTTTGGGATTGCGGCGCAAAACATCTTCGATCTCCACCGGGAAGATATTTTCACCGCCCCTGATGATCAGGTCTTTCTTCCTATCGGCTATGTAGATATAGCCATCCTCATCCATTCTTACTAAATCGCCGGTATAAAGCCATCCATCCTTAATAGCAAAAGCCGTCATCTCCGGGTTTTTAAAATATTCTTTCATATTCCTGGGACCTTTAAGGAGGAGTTCACCAACTTCACCGGCAGGAACATCTTTACCATTCTCGTCAACTACACGTGCCGCCACGTTAAAGGTAGGTTTTCCAATAGATCCGGGACGGGTTAAAACATCTTCATCATAAAGGTTTGTTAACCCTCCACCGCCGCCTTCCGTAATGCCATAAATGTTGCCTGTCTTAAAGGGTATAATTTTTTTCATATCCTGATATAGCGAGGAAGGAACAGGTTGTGCTCCAATTACTATACTCCCGGTTACATGGGAAAAATCATATTTACTCAGGTCTATGTCTCCTTTTTTAACGGCATTTACAGTATCAGACATGGTAGGTACAGTAACCCAGCCATTATTAACTTTCTCCTCATAAATGGCATCCAACAGGTAATTAGGTTTATTGAGCTCCAGTTGTACAATAATTTTGCCACCGGCCAGGTAAGATGGGAAAGAGAGGAAAAAGCTTCCGCTGTGATAAAAGGGGTGTGGTGCCAGGTATACTGTTTCATGACCCCCAGAATAAGTTAAAGCATTGCCAATACCGATCTGGTAAAGCGTTTTATGAGCCTGGCAAACTGGTTTCGGAGGCCCGGTTGTCCCGGAGGTAAACATAAGTTCTGCAGGATCATCATTATCAACCTCGACGAGAATATCTTCAATATCAGAACTCTTACTTATCTCGTCGTAAGAGATCATATCAGCAGGAACATTGTCGCCTATGCAAATATAGGACTTGATGCTCCCCATCTCTTTCTGAATGGGCTGGACCTTTGGTATAAATCCTTCTCCCAGGATAAAAGCAACAGGTTCACAGGCTTCAGCAGCATATTTAATATCCGCACTGGCAAAGCGGAAATTTAAGGGCACTGCCACCGCTCCAACCCTTAAAATGGCATGGAAGGTAACCACCCACTCCAGGCTGTTCATTTGCAGGTGGAGCACAAAATCACCTTTTTTAACTCCCAGCTTCTTTTGCAGGTAATTAGCGACCTTGTTTGTTTCTTCATTAAACTCTTTCCAGGTAAGCACCCTTCTCAGGTTTTGGGAAGGCGTGCGCTCAATTAAAAATTCTTTTTCCGGAAATTTTTTAGCATTGATTATGCCGTATTGAGCAAAATTCACCTAACAAACCTCCCTTACTTTTTATCCTTCAATTTTCTGAGTATCCAGTCATATACTTTAATTTTTAAAAGAAGCGAATGTTAGTTTAATTGCTCCTAAGTTCCCGCCTGCTAAATTTTTACTGCAGTATTTTTGCTTCAAACTTTTATGCTACATCAATCTGTCTGCCTGCAATGAATGCTTTTTTGTTCATGTCCTGAAACTTAGGGGGTACCATACGCTCAATAACGCCAAGCCAGACATCTTCCTCCCCGCCTACCTGCTTGGATAGAACACCAAGCAATACAACGCCAACCATGGCCGGGTTGCCCAGTTCCTTGGCTACTTCCGTAGCATCAACCCATAGGACTTTACCGGAATCAGTCCTTAATAAAGATTCAATTTCCTCTTCCGAGGGGTACCTGGCCTTTCCAAGATTTACCGCCGGAGGTGGAATACGATAACGGTTAACAATTACTATGGAATCTTTCTTTAAAAACGCCGTCCAGCGCCCTGACTCCAGCATTTCAAAACCCAGCAGGAAGTCCACTTCGCCCTGCTCCACGACGGGGGAGTAAACCTTTTCCCCCCAGCGAACATGGCTCTCTACCGTGCCTCCACGCTGCGCCATACCATGTACTTCGGCTTTTTTGACATCATAACCCAGTTCCAGTCCAACTTCCGCAAGTATGTTACTGGCTAGAATTGTACCCTGGCCGCCAACACCGGCCATTAAAAAATCAACTTTTTTCACCCTGCCAGCCTCCTCTCTGAATTGGTTTCTTGCTTTATTTTACTCCTGGGTGATTGCTTCTGAGGGACAAACCTGCACGCAAAGGCCACAACCATTACATAAGATGGGGTCTATTGTAACATAATCCTCCGCCTGCATGAGAGGGGAACAACCCAGCTCCAGGCATGCACCACAGTTAACACATGTTTCCGGGTCCACTGTAGGAGGTGTGCGTTTCTCCCTGGTATAGAGCACACATGACCTCCTGGCAATAATTACCGAGGGTTGCCCGCTTTCCAGGTGTTCTTCCAGTACTTTGGCCAACCCCTCCAGATCATAGGGATCACATACATCTACTTTCTCAAAACCAATGCTCTGCACAAATTTTTCCAAATCTACCGCTTTAGTCTTTTTTTGCTGCAGCGTAATACCTGTTCCCGGATGCTGCTGGTGACCGGTCATAGCTGTAACACTGTTATCGGTAATAATCGTTGTCACAGTGCTTTCGTTATAAAGAACGTCGATCAGCGGGTGAATACCGGCATGGAAAAAGGTTGAATCACCGAGAACGGCTACGACACGATCTTTTACTTTGGCCTTGTCTACCCCGTGTGCGACACCGATACTGGCACCCATGCATCCGGTTGTATGCATGGCACTTAAAGGTGGCGCCACACCCAAAGTATAACAACCTATATCACCTAGTACCAGTACACCTGCTTCCCTGAGAACGTAGAACAAACCGCGATGCCCGCAGCCGGGGCAGAGAATTGGCGGCCGAATGGGCAAATCTATGGCAGCGGAAGAAGTTGCGGCAGCTTCAGCCTGGGCTGCCTCTCCCTTTATAAGGCCGGCAGCAGTTGCACACTGGCGTATAAGCGTGGGGCTAAATTCGCCGATCATGGGGAAAATATCCTTGCCCCTGACTTCTATACCCATCAGGCGAATTTGCTCCTCAAAGAAAGGATCCAGTTCCTCTATTACTACTACAGTTTTTACCCTGGAGGCAAATTCACGGATAAGTTTCTCCGGAAGAGGATATACCATACCCAGTTTAAGGAAGGTAGCCTGTGGGAATACTTCACGGGCATACTCGTAAGTGGCACCGGCTGCAACGATCCCCACGGTATCATCTCCCGGCTCGATACGGTTAATCGGCAGGGTTTCGGCATACTCCGCCAGTTTCTTAATCCTCTCTTCAATCACCGGATGGCGCCGCCGGGCATTGGCCGGTACCATTACAAACTTCCCGGCATTTCGTTCGTACAGAGGGGGCTCTTCCGGGGCCGGGGGAGGGCCTTCCTCGGACATCTCCACCGGTGTAGAGGAATGGGAAATACGCGTGACAGTCCGTACCATTACAGGGGTATCAAAGGCTTCGCTCATTTCCAGGGCCATACCCACAAATTGTTTGGCTTCCTCGCTGTCAGCCGGCTCTAACATCGGCAGTTTGGCAAACTTGGCATAATTACGGTTGTCCTGTTCATTTTGAGAGCTGTGCATACCGGGATCATCGGCAGAAATAAGAACCAGCCCGCCCTTTAAGCCGGTATAAACAACATAAAAAAGGGAATCGGCAGCTACATTTACACCAACATGCTTCATGGACACCAAAGCCCTCGTCCCGGCATAGGCTGCACCTATGCCTACATCCATTGCCACTTTTTCATTGGGTGCCCACTCTGCATAAACCCCAGGATACCTTGAAAAGTTATCCATGATTTCTGTGCTAGGTGTACCGGGGTAGGCAGCACCTACCCGCACCCCGTACAGGTAAGCGCCATATGCAATGGCCTCATTTCCAGTCATCAGTTTTTTCAATTTTTTTCCTCCTTCCTTTAATTAAATGCTGCAAATAGTGATTCATCTTGAACTTAATTGTTCAAAAAATAGTTCCAGTTTAGCCATTATCTGTGACTCAGAAAAGAAACGTAAATCGGACATGTCTGCCTCGAAAACCACTCCCGGAAGCCCGGTTATACTGCTAATTACATTGCGCTTATCATACAGGCCATAAGCATTAGGTTTGCAGCTGCGGTTAGAAAATAAAACAAAACCGTCACAACCATACTTTTTCATAAAATTGACTTTAAGCTGCACCCTGTAGTCAAAACAACGGTTCACAAATTCTTCAGTGTAGTTTTCGGCAAGGCTTTCCAGGGGTCTCTCCAGATCAAAAGAGTAGGCCCAGGAATGGGTATACTGTGAAACTGCCACCAGGGCATTATGAGCGGCAAAAATATCGGAAAACCAGCGCAATTTGGGCCAAAGAGGAATATGGTCAAAATATACTTTGTAGCGTTCATCAGGTATGGCATGAATTCCTTCTTTAATTCTTTCGTTAACTTCCTCTTTTAACGCCTGGTAATAAGTAACAGCTTCCTGTGTTCCCCTCCAGGTAACAATAGGAGCCATGTGAAAACAGGCATCGAAAAAGCCAAAAGGCGCCGGTTTAAGGGCAGCTGTGTCAAGAACCTCGTTCCAGAGGCGACAGGCTTCGTTGGAAAGATGCAGGACCTCTTTTAAACGGTCGTAATCAAAGGGTCTGCCGGTAACCTCCTCCAGAAAAGAAATTAATTCCTTCAATTGCTCGATAAAATATTGTTCGCATAGTTTATCAGGCTCATTACCTATCTGAGGAGAATCAAGAAGAAAATAAGGTGCGTTATAAAAACGGCTGGCTACTTCGAACCATTTGGGCAGGCTTCCGCATTGTGTGTTACAGCAAAACAGCAGGTCGGGCTTGACAATTTCACCCACCGGGTGCTCGTCGGCATAGGCATCACCAATTCCACAGCGGGCATAACCACACAGGTCATGGGCATACCCCCTGGCTTCAGCTACCATGGAGAGTTTATCAGCCACTTTCCTGGCTGCAGCCAGGGCGCCAAAGTTTTCCGGATAATAAGGGAATAACCCGGCAGCATAAAATATTTCCACTGGAGAAACAGCTGTAACCCAGGCAACCGGAATACCTTTTTCCCGGGACTCCTTTCCTTTGGTATAATACTTGGCCATGAGATCCTTCATAAGACCTGCTGTTTTAAAAGCCTTTTGTTCAGCCATTAATTTCACCCCCCACCATTTCCAAAAATGCCTGAACCCTGGTGCGCATTTGACCCAAAGAAGTTGTCCCGTACTCAGTTTCAATACGTATTGCCGGAAAGCCCGCCTTCTCGAGAGCCTGAATATTGTCGTAGTAGTCATAATTCTCTGGTTCACAGTATTTAAGATGCAGGAGAATTACACCATGCGCTTTTTTTTGTTCCGCCGTTTTTACCAGAAAATATCTTCTGGGGTTCCGGGCAATATCGTATCCTGCAGAGGGCATCTTGTTTAACTGCCGATCAGCAAGGGCTTCCAGGGGCTTAACCGCTTCATTTATGTCACCGTCAATATAACGAAAACCGTTTTTCAGATCGTCTCCTACAACAATTCCGCCACTCTCTTCTATAAAATCCAAAATTTCCAGCGGTTCCAGCAGCGTTCCGGAAATAACCAGCCGAATTCTATTACCTGGCACTGCTGTTTCCTGTTCAATGGCCTTTATCAGCTCAGTAAGCAGCTCATTCAGTTTTTCCCTGGGCATAAGCATAGAAGCCTTGATAACGGTATACAGCTGCTTATTGCTTAGAGAGGCAGGGTTTTGTTCGTGGAGGGTAAAAAGTTTGCGAAGCAAAGCCCTGTTGTGATTATATAACTTAATACTTTTTTTTAATTTTTCCGCTGAAATTTCTGATCCACGATAATTTTCCAGATGTTCTTTAAGACGTGCCAGTTCACCGATTAAGTAATTCCTGGCACTGGGGCGGTCAACCTGCCGCGGCACCCGAAAATTTAATAAAAATGGGAGCGGGCTGGCATGCTGCCAGATACCAAGGACCATACGTGTAGTATCACATGTCTGCGGTATAATCAGCCCATCAAGGAAGTCAAGTTTGCCTTCAAGGGCTAAAGCCAGGCTGCTGCGTACAAAAGAACACGCCCAGGTCTGCAGGTGTGCATCAGCCCGTTCCAACCGGCTATTGCCTCCGCTTATACCGTAAGGGAAAAAACCAGCCGCATGAACTAACTCCTCCGGTACATCCGTCAGGAGAAAACCGATTACCTTCCCATTCTGCTCCTCTTTCCACTGCCGGGCCTGCCAGTCAGGGTTTTCAGCCACTTTTTTAAAGAGCCCAAGTATTTCCGCTTTGTTCAACGGGTTCTCTCCTTTCTTTAAAGCGGCACTTAATATCGCCGCACCATGAGTTGACCGGTAAAGCCTGGTAATTACCTGGTCAAACAGCTTCTTTTTTCATTAACACCGGTCGGCCTCAAATCCTGGAGCCACGTGAATCAAAGGCTCCCCCTTCAAGAAGCGATCAATATTCTCTACAAATACTCCTCCGAATCTTTGTGCATACATATCGGTCCAGCTGGAAATGTGTGGAGTAATAATAATATTTTTGGTATCCCAGAGCTCATCTTCCGGAGGCAGGTACGAAGGCAATGGATTTTTTATCCACTGGGTGTCATTAGCAGCTCCTGCAATCCAGCCCTCGTTAAGGGCCTTCATCAGCGCTTCTTTAATAATTAATGATCCCCGTGCACAGTTAATGAGGTAAGCATTTTTTTTCATTAGCTTAAAACGCTCCTCATTCATCATCCCCAGGGTTTCCGGCGTTTCCGGGCAGGATAACACCACGAAATCGCTTTGTTTGAGTACCTCATCAACCTGGCTGTTAAGATACATCTGATCAATAAAAGGAATATCCATGAACCGGATATCAGTGCCGATTACACGCATGTCAAAACCCTTGGCCCTTTTGGCAATTTCGCGTCCGATACCACCGAGACCGATAATGCCCAAAGTCTTACCGTATAGTTCCTCACCGCGTACACGAACAAACTTTTTCTCTTTCTGATTATCCCATATCTGGTTATATTTTTTGGCCAGATTTAACATAAGCCCCAGGGTAAATTCCGCTACCGGTATGCCCGACCCGCCGGGAAGATGTAACAGCGGAACGTGCTTGGGAATTTTCCCCCACTTTTGCCAGTGGTCATAACCTGAGCTAAAAGTCATTATCCACTGCAGGTCTTTCATTTCCGGAACGTTTTCCACAATCATTCCACTGCCAATTATATGCGTATCTAAATACTCATCGGGGATTGCCGAGCCATCCTGGGATAGGCGAATACGTATTTTACTGCTGGCCACTTTGTCAGGAAAGCGCTCTTTGATTAGCTGCTCGTATTCATCAGGGGTTCCTATTCCAGGTTGAACAACAACCAGAATGTTTAAAGGGTTAAATTTAGACATAATAAAAGACACCTCCACAGTTTTGGTTTACGCTTCGACCCGGCAGAGGCCCATGCTACCATTTTTCAGCCCGGGCTTGAAACGATTTTCTCCACTATGACAAGATTAACGCAGAGGCATCCGTACTACCATGCTTCAACCCAAAAAAACCGACAATCTCAAACTACTTTCTAAATATCTTCTAAAAAATTGGTGTTAAAGAAAACAACTTTCTGTTACTTCCCTTTAATCGCTTTATTTTTATTTTTTATGGCAATTACGCTTTACAAAAGATTTTTCTATCTCATAAAATGCCTACTATTGAGTGTTTTAGTAATTATCTGAACTCGTTAAGTACACCTCTCTTTCATTATTTAATATTCTATAAGCTTTCATTTATGAAATGGATTATAAAATATTTATTGCTAAATTAAAACGTTTAACAATTTATTCAACATTTCAAAGGATTTTTCCTGCCACCTGCGAAAACTTTTCCCCGATTTTTGATTTTGCAGCTTTACTTACCGGCCGTGGACAGAGGCAGATTCAAAAGCATTGCGGCATTGACCCCCAATATTTTCCTCTTGGCCTCTTCACTGAGGGGAAGCTGACGAATGATTTCAATATTTCCTCTTAGGTCAGTTAATCCCGGCCAATCCGAACCGAATAAAACTTTATCGGCAATTCTTTCCATCTCCGGGAAGTATTCCATTAATTTTTGCGGGGGCAACCCTGCCACTTCCATGTAAACGTTGGCATGAAGCCGTGTCAGGAAAAAAGCCCTGTCGTACCAGAAACCCCTACCGCCGTGGACAAGAATAATTTTCATACCTGGAAAATCGACGGCAACATCATCGAGATAAAGGGGATCTCCATATTTCAACCGTGATCCCTTAAAAATAGATGATCCCGTATGAAACATTACCGGCAACTGCAGTTCTTCAGCCCGTGCATACATGGGATACAATGAAGGTTCGTTGGGATAAAAATGCTGGTAGGTAGGATACATCTTCAAACCGCGAAAACCAGCTTCTACAAGGCGTTGAAGTTCTCGCCTCTTGTCCGAAACCAAGTAGGGATTTATGCTGGCGAACGGTATGAGGGAATCTTCTTCCTCACAAAATTTTAATACATATTCGTTGGAGCACATTCCCGTTACAGCCGGGCATAATTCCGCCATTACTACCCCATAGTCAACATTATTTTCTTTTAAGTATTTGGCAAAATATTTTGGATCACAATATGCTTCAAAAAATTCCTCCCAGTTTTTACCTGCATGTAACTTTTTAATCCAGTCTAAAGTGCTTTCCCCGTAATACTCGTAGTATATGGGGTGGATATGAAAATCGATTACCGGCGTATTCATTTATAACCCCTTTCTACTGTTAGCCGCGCTTTAGAAATCCCTAATAAGCAAGAACCGGTGCTCCCCGTTTGCACATTTCTTACCTAACCTCACCCTAAAATAATACATCTTCTACGGAGAACACCGGCCTCAAAGTGATACTCAAGCCTTTTACAGGAACGATTACTCCTTGCGCGGTGCCATTACAGCATCAATAAGCTCCTGGTCAAAGACATG
>JAGVAS010000153.1 GCA_020060185.1 Desulfovibrio sp.
CTTTTAACATGGCTTCATCCAGAGCCTTTTTGGAACATTCTCTTCCCACATCAAGGTGAAGAACCATGTTAGGAAAAACAATAACGCCACGTAAAGGCAAAAGTGGTAGTTCTTTTATACTCATTATCTCTCCTCCCCTTTCAGCATGTGGGACCGGTAAAAATCTCTTTAAAAAAATAACCTTGCTCCGTTTATTTCTATTCTAAAAGTTATTTTCCTCTTTTCTAAGCTTAACTTCCTCTTTTTGCATTAAAAGATAAGGAACTTGCAGCATAAAGCTCGCTTTCCTGGTGAAATGACTGTTCCCATTGCTGTGTTTTCACCAGTGCTTTTTCTAAGATTTCGCTTATCTGGGTCACAGAAATTATTTCAATATCATTTTTTGCTTTATAAATATGCTGCCAATTTTTAGATGGGATAAAAATTTTCTTTGCGCCCGCCTCCCGGGCAGCATCAATTTTAGCCGTTACACCACCCACGGGGCAAACCAGGCCCCTGATCGAAAGTTCCCCTGTCATCGCTACAGTATTATCAACTGGAATCCCCTTAAGAGCTGAATACACAGCAGTAGCAATTCCCACCCCAGCTGACGGCCCGTCTACGGGAACACCCCCGGGGAAATTAAGGTGGATATCATAGTTGCGCATACTTTCTCCCAGGAGGCGGCCCAGAACAGTCAGAACATTCTCCACTGAGCCCCGGGCTGTACCCTTGCGCCGGAGTGTTCTACCCATACCGCCCACCTCTTCCTCTTCCACGATGCCCGTAATGGTGAGACGCCCTTCACCTTTCTCCACGGGAATGACAGAAGCTTCAATCTCAAGGATCGCTCCCAGGTTGGGACCATAAACAGCAAGCCCGTTAACCAGGCCGACCTGGGGAAACTCGGGAATCTTTTTCTCCGGCCTTGGTGACAGCTTGCTGTTATTAACAACCCATTCCATGTCTTCAATTTCCAGGATGCTTCTACCTTCACCCTGGGCAATGCCTACAGCCAACTGGACCATGTTCACGGCATCCCTGCCGTTAATGGCAAAGGTAGTTATTACTTTTAAAGCTTCGGGGGTCAGATTAAAACCAACCCTCCGTGTGGCATTAAGGGCAATTTTTCCTATCTCCTCCGGTGAAAGAACACGAAAAAAAATCTCCATGCAACGGGAACGCACTGCCGGCGGAAGTTCTTCCGCCTGGCGCGTTGTAGCCCCTATCAGGCGGAAATCTGCCGGCAGACCGTTCTGGAAAATTTCGTGGATATGCCGGGGAATATTTCGTTCTTCGCTGTTATAATAAGCGCTCTCCAGAAAAACCTTGCGATCTTCTAAAACTTTAAGCAGTTTATTAATCTGGATAGGGTGCAGCTCACCGATTTCATCGATAAAAAGTATACCGCCATGAGCCTTGGTTACCGCACCCGGTTTAGGCTGAGGTATTCCCGCCATCCCCAGAGGCCCGGCTCCCTGATAAATAGGATCATGGACGGTACCCATCAAGGGATCAGCGATACCTCTTTCATCAAAACGAAGCGTAGTAGCATCAACCTCAACAAATTTAGCATCTTTAGTGAAAGGGGAAAGATCGTTTTTTTTGGCCTCTTCAAGAACCAGCCGTGCCGCGGCAGTTTTTCCAATTCCGGGAGGACCATAGAGTAAAACATGCTGGGGGTTTGGACCGCAAAGAGCGGCGCGTAAAGCCTTAAGGCCTTCATCCTGGCCGATGATTTCGTCAAAAGAGGAAGGACGAACTTTTTCGGAAAGAGGTTCTGTAAGGGAAAGGGAGCGCAGGCGGCGCAGCTCTTCCATTTCCTTGGATGATTCCCTGTCTATTGCCACCTTGCTTCCCCTTTGATTGCGCAAAAGGTTCCAAAAGTAAAGGCCTATTATAACAGCAAAAAACAGTTGGATTATACCAACCATTCCGGCCCAACCGTACAATGTCCTTACCTCCTTCTCAGTTTTTTATAATTGCAGGTCACCTTAATCTATTATTTCCTGAGAAGGGGACAAATAACCGTATGGAAAAAATTGTAAAAGGGTGGGCGCCTGGGAAAGGGCCACCCCGCAAGATTAAGACGCCGACACTTCCTTCTTGTGCCTCTTTCCAGAAGTTAACAGTTTTGGTTTCTCCTCTTTTTTTACTACTCCGGGAGTAACAATACATTTATCTATATCGTCCCTGGAAGGAATTTCATACATGATGTCCAGCAGAAATCCTTCCATAATGCTGCGCAAACCCCGGGCTCCTGTCTTATGCTTGATAGCCTCGTCGGCAATAGCTTCCAGGGAGCCATCTTTAAATTCCAGCTGAACACTATCCAGCTCAAACATTTTCTGGTACTGCTTTACCAGGGCGTTAACCGGTTCCGTTAAAATCCTGACAAGAGCTTCACGGTCCAGGGAATCAAGAATGGCTATTACCTGGAGCCGACCGACACATTCCGGTATCAGACCAAATTTTATCAAGTCCTCGGGATGTACCTGGCGAAGCACGTCGCCTATTTTCAGGTCAACCTTGGGCCTGACATCAGCCCCGAAGCCCATTCCGCTCCCACCTGTACGCTTTAAGATGATTTTTTCCAAACCATCGAAAGCTCCGCCACAGATAAAAAGGATATCCGTCGTATCTATTTGCATAAACTCCTGGTGGGGATGCTTGCGCCCCCCCTGTGGAGGCACGCTGGCTATCGTTCCCTCCAGTATTTTTAACAGGGCCTGCTGCACTCCTTCACCGGAAACATCCCTGGTAATGGAGGGGTTTTCACTTTTACGGGCAATTTTATCAAATTCGTCGATATAAACGATCCCCTTTTCAGCTTTTTCCAGATCATAGTCCGCCGCCTGGATCAGCTTCAAAAGAATGTTCTCAACATCTTCTCCCACATAGCCTGCCTCCGTCAGTGAGGTGGCATCGGCAATGGCAAACGGAACGTTTAACAGGCGTGCCATGGTTTGAGCCAGGAGAGTTTTACCTACCCCTGTCGGCCCGATGAGAAGGATATTGCTTTTTTGCAGTTCCACATCATCCATTTTCTGGCCGGCGTTGACCCTTTTATAGTGATTATAGACTGCTACGGAGAGAACCTTTTTAGCATCTTCCTGGCCGATAACATATTTATTTAAAACTTCGTGTATTTCTGCCGGCTTGGGTAGATCGACCAGGTTTAAATCAAGATCATCCCCTATTTCCTCTTCAATAATCTCGTTACAAAGCTCAATGCATTCATCACAGATATAAACACCCGGACCGGCAACCAATTTACGTACCTGCTCCTGGTTTTTACCGCAAAAGGAACATTTCAGCTGTCCTTTTTCATCACTGAATTTGAACATTATTTTTATTTCACCTCTTCGCTAGATCCCTTTTCTCCAGTATAGCATCTACCAGGCCATATTCCAAGGCCATATCGGCTGACATGAAGAAATCCCGGTCAGTATCGTTGGCAATGCGCTCCACCGGTTGCCCTGTATGGGAGGATAATATTTTATTAAGAGTCTCCCTGATACGTAAAATCTCCCTGGCATGAATCTCAATATCCACCGCCTGCCCCTGGGCACCACCTAGTGGTTGGTGGACCATTATCCGGGAATTGGGCAATGCGAAGCGCTTACCCTTGGCTCCGGCCGATAAAAGTACCGCCCCCAGGCTTGCCGCAAGCCCTACACAGATTGTAGAAACATCCGGTTTAATATATTGCATGGTATCATAAATAGCCAGGCCGGAATAAACTTCGCCACCGGGTGAGTTTATATAAAGGTTTATATCCTTATCGGGATCTTCCGATTCCAAAAAGAGTAATTGAGCGATAACCAGGTTGGCAACAGTATCATTTACCGGGCTGCCAATAAAAATAATCCTATCCTTTAAAAGCCGGGAGTAGATATCATAGGCCCTTTCCCCACGACTTGTTTGTTCCACTACCATGGGAACCAGCTGCATAAATGTTTTTTCTTCTTTCATAATATTCATCCTCCCTACATTTAATCCTCTCCTTGAGGAGCTATTTTAATTTAACTGCTGATTCATTTAGATTAACCTGTGTTTTTACTCTTCAGGAGCTACACCTTCTTCTTTTTCCTCTTGGTTAGCTGCTGTTGCTTCTACATCTTCTCCCCCGGTATCCCCCTTATCTTCTTCTTCAACCTCAACAATATTCGCATTCTCAACAAGTAAATCTATTACCTTGCGATAACGCATTTCATGAGCCATAATATCAAGGCGCCCTTGCTTGGCAAACTGTTCTTTTACCTGTGCAAAATCTACCTCCTGATTCTGAACTACTTCTTTGATTTTCTCCTCGACCTCTTCCGGCGAAACATCAATAGCTTCTTTCTTGATGATGGCATCTAGGACCAGGTTTGCCTTGGCACGTTTTAAAGCCTCTTCCCGGCGTTCTTCTCTTAATTTTTCCAGGCCCCCTTCTACCAGGCGCCCATACTGTTCCAGGGAAAGTCCTTGCATGCGCAGGTAATATTCAATTTCGCCAAAGATATTATCCAGTTCCCTTTCTACCAGGATTTCAGGGACATCGACCCTGGCTTCTTCCGCGACTTTTTCGATAATCTCACTCTCCAGGGACATCTTTTCCCTGTTACGCAAGCTCTCTTTTAATTTATTCTCCACATCCGCCCTGAACTCCTCTAAGGTAGAAAATTCTTCCGTAAGTTCCTGGACGAAAGCATCGTTTAGTTCAGGGAACTGGGGCCTTTTAATTTCCTTAACCAAAACAGTAAAAATGGCTTCCTTCCCTGCCAGTTCCTCCTTGGTATAATCTTCGGAGAAAGTTACCTTTACTTCTCTTTGCTCATCTTTGCGGGCGCCCAATAACTGCTCTTCAAAACCCTTTACCAAAGTACCTGATCCGAGTTCCAGGGAATAATTTTCTGCTTTTCCTCCTTCGAAAGGCTCGCCATTAATTACTCCTTCGAAATCAATCACAGCAAGATCTTTTTCCTGTAATTCCCCATCCTCTACCGTAACCAGGCGGCCATGCTGTTCCCTTAAGGAGTTTAAATACCTATCCACATCTTTAGAGGTTATTTCCTTTTTGACTTGTTTTACGGTAATTCCCCTGTACTCACCCAGTTCTACTTCAGGTTTTACATCTACTGTAATTTTAAATATGAGTGGTTTATCTTTCTCCATCTGTACCAGCTCCATCTCGGGCCTGTTAATAGGCTCAAGCTGGCATTCTTTTACGGCTTTACTGTAAACCGGATCCACCAGTATCTCCAGCGCTTCGTTATAAAAAATTTCCGGTCCATAACGGGATTCCAGTACCTTTCTGGGGACTTTACCCTTACGAAAACCCGGAACGCTGAGTGTTTTCACCATTTTACGGTAAGCCTTATCCAGAGCATCATTGACCTCCCCGCTGGGAACCTCGATCTCCAGACAGACTTTACTGTTGTCTATTTTCTCCCACCTGTACACTTATTATGCTAACCTCCTTTTATTTGACAGGACATAATTATTCAGTCTAAAGTCTAAAGTCCAAGGTCAAAAGTCATGCCTGAATAATTACTATTTATCATAGTAAGCCGTTAATTTCAAGGCCACCGAAAAAAAGACGCCGGTTAAGGCGATTACAGGAAAAGTTTAATAACTTTGATCACATTTTAACACAACTCATAGTGGCTGACAATAAGTAAATTCACATAGTGCATTGACATGGAGTTGTGCGATAAATGAGGACGGACAATTGAAGATGTACCTCTTTTGTCGCATTTTTATTTCAAAAAAATCGGGTAATAAAAGGTGAGCCGTTACCAGAAAAGGATCCCAAGCTGTTGTTTAGAGAGGTAGAGGTTTATGATGCGACTCCCTAGCTAGAACTCGTTACGGTCACAAAGGTCAGTTAATCTTATTTGTTCCTGTAAAAATTGTTTTATTCTCCGTTCTGCTAAATCACAATAATGTTTATCGATATCATAGGCAATATATTTCCTCTTTGTTTTTAACGCGGCAATACAGGTTGTCCCTGCTCCTACAAAGGGATCAAGCACAACTTCTCCTTCAAAAGTATATAGTTGAATAGTCCGATAAGGCAGTTCAACCGGAAAAGGAGCCGGGTGTCCCACTTTTCCGGCACGTTCTGCCGGAAAAGTCCAGACGCTTTTTGTAAATTCCAGAAACTCATCTCTGGAAATCGTACTTCCTCTTTTGTATGGATTTTTGCGCGTAAAAGTATCCTTGCAAAAAACTAAAATATACTCATGTACATCTCTTAGAACAGGATTGTTTGCCAATAACCATGTTCCCCAGGCAGTAGAAGGACTGGCACTGGAACCTTTGTTCCAGAGTATTTCTCCCCTCATTAAAAAGCCAACTTCATGCATATCTTCGATAATAAAGCTGTGCAGCGGGATATATGGCTTTCTTCCCAGATTGGCAACATTAATGCATACTCTTCCACCGGGGACTAAAACCCTGTATGTTTCCTGGAAGACTCTTCTTAATAAATTTCTATATTCTTCAAGGGACAAATTATCATCATAGTCCTTTCCAACATTATAAGGAGGTGAAGTAACCATTAAATGCACGCTGTTATCGGGAAGTTCTGTCATCACTTCACTACTCCGGCAAAAGATTTTATTGATGTTTTCGGGATCAATAGGGTTTTCTACATACTTTACGTTTTTCTCCTGGTTTAACCCCTCATAAAGCCTGCTGTTATAAAAGCTGGTAGAGTCATGGTTAATTCTTCCGGGTGTTCCGAAAGAACTGGTTTTTGTCCCATTTTTTCTCCTGTTGTTAAATGTTTGTGGTTTCATAATAAGTTATTTTTCTGACTCCTTTATTAGTTTTAAAAAACACTATTTCTTCACAAATAACTCCTGTAACAGAATGAGCACCAACTACTTCCGCTATTTCTTTAAAAAGATCAGAGCACCATTTTTCTGTATAGGAACCTATTAACGCATTTCTACTCTGTAAAGTGGTTTTTGAACCTCTATAATTTTTGGGCC
The DNA here is from genome assembly GCA_020060185.1 of Desulfovibrio sp. Classification (GTDB taxonomy): domain Bacteria; phylum Bacillota; class Dethiobacteria; order DTU022; family UBA8154; genus UBA9862. The sequence continues at coordinate 6,963 of JAGVAS010000153.1, forward strand.
AATAAGCATAAATTTGTAAGAAATATAAATACCAGGCGAGATGTAGAGCCTACCATGCGGTTAATAAAGGTAAAAGTTAACCACTTGCAGGGAAAGGGAACTCCAACAGGTTCAGCGAAGCGGCGGCCCGAGATAGCCCTGCGGACAGCGCTCAAAACATGGCCGTGGTTTAGATCCAGTACTTTCAGCGTTTTGCTGTTGGCGGAGTGACTTGTGAAGCGAAGCTAAAAGCTCACGTTGAAGCGAAGGTTGGAGATGGCCCTGCCGGCATGGAAGCCGGCAGCCGGGAGGTGAGTAGGATGCGAAC
>JAGVAS010000122.1 GCA_020060185.1 Desulfovibrio sp.
ATGATGGAGGGTATACTCCGTTCCTTGAACCTTTCCAACGCTGTTGCTGCCGTTCTCTATGAAGCCCTGCGCCAGCAAGGCTTCCCGGGTATGAGGTGATCTAAAATTACAGGGACACCTTACTAAATTTTTGCTTGGTGATAAGAATTTTCTCTCATTATAGGGACACCTTACTAAATTTAGGAAACTTTAGGGCGGGATTTACGAAATTACGGGGACATCTTACTAAATTAAACTTCAAAAATTTAATATAATGTCCCCGTAATTCATCCAGTGGCGGATTATATTCTTCCGCATGACGAATGGTGGAGTGGATAAGGTTACCCTTATGGTTTAAAGGAAACGGAAATACCCATTATCTGCCTTATACTCTCAATCATAAATGCCTACATTCCCATAACTAGCAAGCGTCCCGACCGCGAAGTTTTCTCACATGAGAAAGCCCTTGCTGAGATCAGGTGCTGTGCAGGGACGCAGTTTGATCCGGAATTGGTTGATAATTTTATAACACTTTTTGGCTGAGGACGTAAAGCAGTATTGTAACCAAAAGAGACCAGAGCAGAGGGGGGGCAAGGTAGCGGTAAATTTTACTAAAATCTGCTTGAAAATATTCCTTGGTAAGGGAAAGGCAGATGTGTACCGGTGACATAACGTTTCCTACGAAAGCGCTTACGTACATTAGTGCTGTAAAGCCATAGATACCAGGGCCCCTGAAACCTTCCAGGGTTAAAAAGACCGGTAAAAGGATGCCCATAGCTGCTGTGTTATCTTCGGTAAGCAGGCTGGCCAGTAGGGAGGTCAGAATGGCCAGCAGGAAAAGGGGAAAACCGCTGTTCATAAGCTGCTGTAATGATAATTTCAGTACCCCGGTAGCCTCAAGCGTATCTTTTAGGAAGAGAATTCCCAGGACGGCCAGCAGAATCCTGTACTGCAATCCGGAACGCAGGATATTTAACCAGAATTCTTTTTGTTTTAAGGTCCGGGTGCTCCCGGGATAAAAGAGAAAGAAAAGGAAGACTGATACCAACCCGACAAAGATAGCCAGGGGGAAGTAGACATTAACCCAGACTACCAGCAGGATTATCAATAACAGGGTTAGAAAAACCGGCAGTACCCCGGCCAGGGCTTTGGTGCTTACCCTGAAGACAGCGCGGAAAGGACCGGTTCCTTTAAACATAATAAAAAGAGAAAGGGTCGCAGCTACTATCATGGCTGGCAGGTTGTTTAGAAGAAGCCTGCCGATTTTAAGGCCTGTAAACTCCGCGGTGATAATCATGGCCGGGTATAGAGGGTAAACCAGGTAGATAATGTGGCGGTAAAAGACGTTTATAGCCGCCTTTTGCCCTGCTTCCAGGTTCATACCCTCAGCGGCTTTTTCAACCAGGGGTGCCGAAAAGACAGCTCCTCCTAAGATGGGTAGAAAACCCACGAGTGTTGCCAGGGAAGAGGCAATAGCCCTCCTATCCTCAATAATAGCGTACAATCCCGATATAAATTTCTCCAGCAATCCCGTTTCTTTCAGGAGGCTATTAAATAACCCCAGCAATAATATGCTTAGTGTTAGGGTAAGGGTAATCGGGGATCTCAGGGTGCCGTTTAAAGTCGGCCAGAGTCCCCTGAATCCTAAACCGCCGATCATACATAAGACTGCTGCAGATATCAGCAGTGTAAATCCCAACTCCACCTTTTTAATACTTCCTAAGACGATGATAAGACAAAGTAGAAGAATAATGAGCCATTGTGGAAAATAGAAGGTTGCCGGCATTGAGCTTTCTTCACCCGTTCCAATCTTAGAGTGATTATCTTCTGGCGTAGCTTAATGTCAGATCCACGTAGGCATCGATTTCGGCAAGTTTTTCCCTCTCGGCGGCGCCGCCTATGATTAGGTTGGCGGGGTCTGCTGCCCTTAAAGCCTTCAGTTCTGCCTCAGTAGGGGGAGGTGCCATTTTCAGATCTTCCACCAGTGCCGGTGCAGCCATGGTACCCACCACGATATAAGCCGCTGTTGTCGGTAGCCCCATACCCATGATCAGGGCAACCAAGGCGGTGAGCAGCAGGGCAAGCCAGACATGCCCGCCGGAAACGCCGATAATAAAGGCGGAAAGTTTTAAACCCGCACCTGTCAGGTTGATGCTGCCGATGACCAGTCCCGCCGCCGCACAGGCCAGTGCCACGGTGATGGTGTTTCTAGCGGCCGCAGAAACGGCATCCAGGAAACGTTCCCAGGTCAGCCTCGTTTCCTTTCTGAAAAATGAAACCATAAAGGCGGTAATAATGGCATAAAAACCAGACCGAATAGGGGTATACTGGATTACCCCCAGGAAGAAGATTAATACTCCAATGGGAATAAGGAAATGCCAGCCTTCCTTTAACACCTTCCACGTATTGGGAAGTTGTTCTTTGGGCAAGCCCTTCAACCCCAGGTGGCAGGCCTCGAAATGTACACCGAAAAGAATCCCTAACATGCTGATAGCGTTGACAGCCATAAAAAACAATTTGGCACTGCTGCATAACGATCGAGATTTTGACACGATGGCCGGTCATATGCCGGAACTTAGAATACTAAATACCTTGTAATCCCATAAAATTATGAAATAAGAATAATGAAAGAATCTGCCGGTTGTTGAAGAATTGTCTTCACCACCGGCATTTTTTATTGAATATGTTGAGCCGATAACATAAATATATTGACCACGTGGTTAGCATGTGGTATGCTTATACTGACTGCACGGTTATCATAAGGAAAGGTGGTATGGCACTTGCCTTTACAACTTTATGATAAAGAAAAAATCCTGGACGCCTGTCTGTCCGTGTTCGCCCGCCACGGCTATGATAACACTTCGACCGCGATGCTGGCGGAGGCGGCCGGTGTATCCAAAGCGCTGCTCTTTCATCATTTCAAGAGTAAGAAAGAGTTGTATTTCTGCGTTTTGGACCGATGCTTCGAAAAAGGAAGGACGGAAATGTTCGTTGACGCCCTGCCGGAACACCTGGACTTTTTTGAAGCCAAAGAAAAATTCAGTATCATCAAATTCGACTACTACAAAAAAAATCCCGACGTATACAAAGTTGGGAAAGAAGCTTTTTATGCGACACCAGATGAATTAAAGGCGGAGATCGAAGAAAAGTATGGAACGCTGATTGCCAACAAGGATAAGATGTGGGAACGGTTGTTTGAAAAGGTCCCCCTCAGAGAAGGCGTGGATCGTGGGCAGGCATTCGAACTAATTATGCTCGCATTGGATCATTTCGAAGAAAAGTATGTAGCAGGATTAACGGATGAAAACGTATTGGATGAAACATATTTGCAACGCTTTCTTAATGAGAGGAACAGTTTTCTTGACATGATCCGGTATGGAATTCAAAGGTCAGGGGACACACCTTCTCTCTAGGTGAAAGGGGACACACCTTTAACTATGGTATGGGACAAGGAATGTCCCCAATATATAAACTCAGGGTTGAAGGAATGTCCCCAATTGATGAAAGGGGTGTTTGATATGGTAAGTATGGTTAAGAGTTTTAATGAGTTTACCCCTGAGCTGCAGGTATTTGCCGGCGGCAAAGGCGGTATGCTGGACAAACTGTTTCAGGGCGGGTATCCCGTGGCGGAAGGCTTTGTCATTTTACCATCGTCTTTTCAGGATGAAAAGCTCAATCCCGAAGCGTGGAGCCGGGTACAGATACATTTGCATGGCATACGCAAGAACGATACGGAGATGCTGTTCGCAGTTCGGTCTTCCGCTTTGAGCGAAGATTCGGCGCAGGCTTCCTTTGCGGGAGAGTTTGAAACTGTTCTCAATATAAAAACCGACCAAGATGTTCTGGAAGCTATGCCGGAATTCCTAAATTTAGTCATTTCTCTTGCGTTTACTTGACTATGGCTGTGTTTGGTTATATAATGGCAGAGGAGGTGATCTCGTGGAAAAAAAATTGCTGACGGCTCAAGAATTAGCAAAAATTTTAAGCTTATCGGTGGATACTATCTGGAGGTATACACGACAAAAAAAGATACCCGTAGTAGAATTGGGAGAAAAGCAATACCGGTATGAAAAAGAAGCAGTGTTGGCTGCTTTGGCCATGGGAGAGCTATCTGTTAAAGAAGAGCGTTCCGAATACTCCAAGCAGGACGGATACACCTACGAGGATTACTTGGAGATCCCGGAAGAACCGGGCTACCGGTTTGAGATCTTGGAAGGAATTCTGGTAAAAGAACCGTCGCCTTCGGTGCATCACCAACGACTATCCCGAGAGCTGGGACGTCAGTTGATGACTTACTTTGATGATTTTGATCCTGAGGGCGAACTCTTTTTTGCCCCTTTGGATGTTACTTTGACAACCAGCAATGTGCTGCAACCGGATATATTATTTGTGTCCGGTGCCAGAAAGGAAATTATGCGCAAGGAGCGCATTGACGGTCCTTGTGATTTGGTGGTAGAGATTATGTCACCAATAAATCGTCGGAAAGACCGCCTGCGTAAGATGGAAATCTATCGAAAGGCAGGGATTCCTCACTACTGGCTCGTAGATCCTGAGGAAAACACATTGGAAGCTTTTATGCTCAGGGATGGAAGTTATACCCTGGTAGTAGCGGGCGGCCCAGGAGATAAATTTACTCATCCTGAATTTCCGGGGTTGGATCTGGATCTGGATAGGGTATTTCATCGGCCTGTGTCTGAGTGAATTTCTAAATTAATATTTGATAATGCTAATCCCGGTGCGGTTATCGCAAGAATACTCTCCTTTATATCTTTCCAACCGGTTTTCTTCGGAGAATTATACATACATTTCACCTCTCTTTACCCAGGATTCCGTAAAGAAACAGCTTAAACAACCCCCATTTATACTCGGTGGATGTTTTCAGATAATCCTTGTGCTGCAATAAAGGCATAACTTGAAATATATAGGCCAGGATGGCATCGGTAGGGATGCGCGGATCAATGGCTCCTTCCGCTTTGCCAAGTTCAATGAAGCGTGTGTAGATGGGGACAGCTTTTACATCGGCGGCTTCTTGATATACTTCCTGATCGGCCTCCAGAAGCTTGAAATCCTTGCTGCGCCGGACGGCGGTACGGCGCGCAAAGAGGGGGAGGCCGAAAGGCAGCGCGGCCAAACCCTTCCCGATGATCAGATTTTAGGGCTTGCCGCCATCGGCAAGAGAATTGAGACTCACTTCGGTTGCCCCCAGGATATAGAATGGTGCTACAGCGACGGCCGGTTCCAGATCGTCCAGAGCCGCCCGATTACCACGCTTTTCCCTGGGACGTGCCCGGGTGGTTTCATCGGTGGATGAGGCCAGGCTTGAAGAGGGGATCAGTTTCTGGAACACTGCCGGTAATCTGGGGCAACCGGTCACATACCGGCAGGAGCTGCTGCGCCCGGCAAGCGAAAAGCCTCCCTTCAACCTAAACCTGTTACCCATGCTTCTGGCGCTCGAAGTAGCCATGCTCGGCTTTTTTTTCGTCGCGGCGCTGGTATTCCAGGAGAAAGAAGAAGGGAGCATCCGGGCTTTCCGGGTCAGTCCCGCGGGAACCTGGCCGTATATCCTGTCCAAGGCCGTTAGCAACGTTCTGCTTTCCTTGTTATACGGGGTGCTGTTGTTTGTCTTTACCATAGGCTTGCGCCCCGAGTTGCCGGCGGTCTTGCTGCTGGTGGCGCTGGCCGGCTTCCTGATGACGACAGTCGGCCTGACCATCGGTGTGTTTTTTAAAAGCCTGTCCGAATTCGTGTATATCCTGGCGGGAATAATGGTTGTAATCAGCCTGCCCGTGGTATCTTATTTTCTGCCGTCCTTCAGAGCCGCCTTTTTCCCGTTTATCCCGACCTATCCTTTGATGTTCGGCATTCGGGAGCTGATTTTCTCCACGGGCAAGACGGGATTTTACCTGCCGATGCTGTTGATCCTGGCGGCGGAAGTGCTGGTAATATTGGTCTTATCCAGAGTCGTCGTGGAGCGGAAACTGATGAAGGAGGGACACTGACATGTTCAGGCGTATTGGAAATCTGCTGGCCAAGGACTTGATCTACAGCAGGCGAGAAAATATCCTGGTGTATTCCATGATCGGCATGCTGGTGCTGGTTGTGGGCACGCTGTTCTTCCTGCCGTCCCTGGAACAGATGGATGTTTTTTTTGCCGTTGACGGGTCGGTGCCGCCGGAGGTGGCGCGGCAACTGGAAGCATACGGGCAGGTGGAGTATTACGCGGGTTACGATCTCCTGCGGGAACGGGTACTGGAGTTCGACGATGTGGCGGGCATTTACTATTACGGCGGGGAATACATAGTGTTATTGGAGGGTAACGAAGAGAGTTATGTGCGTGAACTGCCGGGAATTATCCTGGATCGCATCCTGCAGGGGGAGGACCTGGTGGAGTTATCCACCATCAGCCTCGGCCGGGAGAGATCCCCGGTGCGGGAATATACGGCCGTATTCTTTCTCTTATCCATGTTCCTGATCGGGGGTTTGTTTATCGGCCTGAGTATTATCGATGACCGCCAGTCCGGAACAATCCGCGCTCTGGCCGTCACCCCTATCAATGTTGTTGAATATATGATCGGCAAAAGTGTGCTCGGCCTGCTTGTAGTGGTAGCCTTAACGCTGGCCGTGGCCACCATCCTCCTGGGACCGGCGACTATTAATTACCCGTTGCTGCTCATCTCGGTAGCAGCTTCCCTGGGAGTGGCCATATTTATCGGTTTCCTGATCGGGCTGGTCAGCAACAATATGGTTACCGCCATCGGGATAGTAAAAGTGGTCGCGCTGCCCATCTCCGGTGTACCCGTGGCGGCCCTCTTTTTACCGGATCGTTTAAAATGGGTGCTGTATCTTTTCCCCAATTACTGGTCCTTTGAGGCTTTCAACCGGATGTTTATCCGGACGGACCTGCCCCTGGCGCCGGTAAACCTGGTAGCCGCCCTGTTTAGCCTCGGATTGGTGGCGGTGTTGGTGTCCCGGTTCGGTCGCAAACTGCGCTTAACCGTCAAGGGAGGTGAGTAACTATGCTGCCGTGGTGGGGTTGGGTAATTATTGTAGTCATCGTGGGAGCCGTCATTGTTCCCTTAAAGCTGAAGATGCTGAAAAAAATGCTTGCTAAAAACAAGGAGCACGAAGACTTTTAATTGAAAGATACTTTAGTTGAATATTTAACGGGCGGGGAGGTCCCTCCGCCTTTTTCATGCACAGAGAACAATATTATAGGAACACCTTACTGGTTTTGTTTGGTGATAAGAATTTCTCTCCAACCTCTAGGAAACTTTAGGAGAGATTTACGGTCCCGGAAGGCCGGTCCAAAGGACTTTGGAAAGAAAAAAAATATAAAATCTCTTAATTTAGTATGGTGTCCCCGTAATTCCTTCATAATTCCTTCAGGGGGGAATGAAGTACGAAATAAGTAATATAATGAATATAAATAGAATAAAGATGATCACACTGGCTATCGTCTGGGGGATATGAAATTTTACCAGCATATTTCGACCAGTGGTAAAATCAGGTAAACGACCAGCAAGGCAACAATAACCAGGGAAATGACCGGAAAGATTATTCTAAGTAACCACAGTCCTAAAATCAGGGAGAAGATGAATAAGACCAGTTTCATATTTGCTTTTAATTCAGCGTCCATACTTCCCCCCCTCGGTTGCCAAAAATTCTGTATTTATACTATTTTAAACTAATTTCAGGCAATTAACAAGAGGAGGACAACTGGCTCCTGAAACAACTGCACTTAGGACTATCATTGGGATTATGAAAGGGGTTCATGAGATGAAAATCGATGAACTGGGTTCCCTTTTAACCTGTCTTCTTTTGACTGTAGGAATGCTGACCCTTCCAAGGATTGGTTTTTACTCGGTGGAAGGTATTTTTGTTACGGCCTGGACGACCCTTTGTGTACTCGTTGCCGCTGCCTTCTTGAAAAATTTCTATATAAAACGTTAAGGCAGTTCTTCTGTGGCCATTTTTTTGACCTTCAAGTAATAAACCAGGGTTTCCCCCAGGATAATGGCTTCCACCTTCAGGCGAAAGCGTTTATTATCCATTTCCACAATGCGTTCATTAAGGAGATTAAAAAGTAACGGGTAAGGTAAGGCCAGGACCTCCTGCCCGAGAACTTCTTTTACCAGGTCATAGATGTGGCGTCTTAAGGCCGGCTCTACAAAGGAATTTTCTTCCATGTCTATTTCCAATTTAATTTCTTTTATTACTGCCGGGAGCAGCGATTTATGCTGTTCCTGGATTTTCTTCATCTGCTCCCTTGTTTCATATAACTCTACTTTCAGGTTTTCTTTCTGCCAGTAAAGTTTTTCCAGCTCTTTTCCCTGGAAGGAATGCATGACGATCATTCCTGCCAGTATGCCCAGGATAAAGAAGGCCATGGAATACTTCAAGTTAATTCCCCCCGAAACAGGTTCTGAGTAAAACATAACCGAAATGAGCACCGCCAAAGGCGCTGATAATTAAAGCCAGTTGCTTGAATATTTCTGCAGGTTGACCGCTTAGAAATCCTATTTCTATGACCCGAAATGCTGTGAAAGAGCCCCCCATGGCCGAAACCAGCGCCCAGATTTTCAGCTTTTCAGCCAGTTCTACAATGGAATAAAACGGGGGCTGCCCGGATGCCAAAAAACTGGCCAGTGACCCCAAAAGGCTTCCACCGAGAATAACTCCCAGGGCGATAAAAAAAGTGGTAACAAGGGTTGTAAGGATACTGGACAAGGCAGCCAACTCCTCTCAAGATGGTCGGGTTTTAAAAGAGGTCTTTATAATTTTATTCTACTTCCATCCTGGTAATTCCTGAATACGGATACGACCCTATTGGTTACAACAACGAATGCAAATAACTGGGTTTAAATCCCGCCATTGTTCCGCAGACGCAGCGTTTTGCTGTTGGCGGAGCGACTTATGCAGCGAGGTAACAAGTTCACTGCGAAACGAGAGCTTCCGACGACCCAGCTGACCGGATGGGGGACTTTTTTCGGAACCGTGTTATGCGCCGCAAAGGTGGCGAAAGGTTGTGGCGAGCGACATGTGCAGCGCAGCAAACAGGTTCAGCGAACGACGGCTTGAGATGGTCCGGCGGACATGGACGTCCGCCGCCGGACAGCGCGAACATGGAGGTGAGCTCTGCCGGGGAGGCCAATCGAAGGCCGGAGCAGAGCTGTAAAACCTGTCTGCGCGAACCCTAAAGCGAGCACCAACCTTCGCCACCCCATTTTCATACGAACCCGGAACTCCGTTACCAGCAAAACGCTACGCTATTTTTTGAAAAAGGGTAAAGGGTTTTCCCGGTAAAAGTCGAAATACTATACCAGATAAAAGAAAAATTTGGCTGGAGGAACTCATTTGTTTGTTCACTTGCATGTACATACCGAATACAGCCTCCTTGACGGGGCGGCACGCATCAGCAGGGTGGTAGAGAAGGCTCAGAAACTGGGAATGCCGGCAGTTGCTATTACAGATCATGGCAGCATGTACGGGGTTCTTGAATTTTACAAGGCTGCAAAACAGAAGGGAATTAAACCTCTTTTAGGGTGTGAAGTTTACGTTGCTCCCCGCAGCCGCTTCCAAAAGGAGCCGGGGCGTGATGACTTTAAGTACCATCTCCTTCTACTTGCCAAAAATATGCAGGGATACCGCAACCTTATGAAACTCGTTACGGCAGGTTACCTGGAAGGCTTCTACTATAAGCCCCGGGTGGATAAGGAGCTGCTCAGCAAATACAATGAAGGGCTCATAGCTCTAAGTGCCTGCAAGGCCGGAGAGATTCCCGAGCTGCTGCTGTCAGGAGAAGAAGAGAAGGCTCTGCAGACTGCGCTCTGGTACCGGGACAATTTTGGGCCGGGCAATTTTTATCTTGAGCTGCAGGAACACGGGCTTCCCGACCAGAAGGAACTCAACCTCAAGCTTTTAAAGCTGGGAGAAAAAGCAGGTATTCCCCTGGTGGCCACTAATGATGTGCATTACCTGGAACGAAGTGACGCCGCGGCCCACGACGTTCTTCTGTGTATCCAGACGGGTAAAAATGTGGAGGAGACCAACCGGTTAAAGTTTGAGGGAAGCGAGTTTTATTTTAAGGATACAGAAGAGATGAAGGAAACGTTCAGCACCTTTCCCGCTGAAGTTCTGGAGAATACCCTGAAGATAGCCGCTGAGGTGGAGCTGGAATTTTCTTTTGACAGGATGTACCTGCCCTCTTATGATCTGCCCCCTTCTTATCAGGATGCAGGGGAATATTTAAGAGCGCTCTGCTATAAAGGGCTGACTAAAAAATACCCGCAGTTAACAACGGCTTTAAAGGAACGTCTTGATTATGAACTGGATGTCATTAACAAGATGGGCTTTGCCGGATATTTCCTCATTGTCTGGGATTTTGTGCGTTTTGCCCATGAAAATGGGATTCTTGTAGGGCCGGGCAGGGGCTCTGCCGCCGGCAGCCTGGTTGCTTATGCCCTTTCCATAACCAATATAGACCCGCTGCGCTACGGACTGCTGTTTGAAAGATTTTTGAATCCGGAAAGGGTTACTATGCCTGATATCGATATCGATTTTTGTTACGAGCGCCGTGATGAAGTAATTCGTTATGTTGTGGACAAATATGGTGAAGACAGGGTAGCGCAAATCATCACATTCGGTACCATGGCGGCAAGACTGGCGGTACGGGATGTGGGGCGAGCCTTGAACTTTTCTTACGGGGAAACAGACCGTATCGCCAAAATGATCCCTTTCGAACCGGGTATGAGTATAGACAAGGCGCTGGAGATGAATAAGGACCTCGCAGAGCTTTGCAGGAGCGACAAGCGTTTTCGCCTTTTACTTGATACCTCGAGGGCAGTAGAGGGTCTTCCCAGGCATTCTTCTACTCACGCTGCCGGCGTGGTTATTTCGGGGGATCCCCTTGTTGAACATGTGCCCCTGCAGAAAACCGCCGATAACATTATAGTTACTCAGTTTCCCATGAATACCCTGGAAGAGTTGGGTCTGCTCAAGATGGATTTCCTGGGTTTGCGTACTTTAACAATTATGGGGGAAGCCCTCAGGCAGGTAAATGTGCGGCGGGGAGAAAATGAAAAACTTCATCTCGATACCATCCCTCTGGATGATGCCCGTACTTTTGCCCTGTTGTCACAGGGAGAGACGGTCGGTGTTTTCCAGCTTGAAAGCAGCGGGATGCGCTCCGTCCTGCGCGATTTAAGACCTGGTAAATTTGAAGACATTATCGCCGTGGTAGCCTTATATCGCCCCGGCCCCATGGAACAGATTCCCGTATTTATCGAAAGTAAGCACGGTATAAGGCCCATTAAATATTTACACCCTGATCTGGAGCAGGTTCTTAAAGAAACCTACGGGGTAATGGTTTACCAGGAACAGATCATGGAAGTGGCCGCAAAAATGGCTGGGTTTACCCTGGGACAGGCTGATCTTTTACGACGGGCTATCGGTAAAAAGAAGAAAGAAATCCTGGATGAACAGAGGCTGATTTTTGTCCAGGGTGTGGTAAAAAAAGGATATGCTAAAAAACTGGGTGAGGATCTTTATGACCTTATCGTTAAGTTTGCTTCTTACGGTTTTAACAAGTCCCATGCAGCCGCTTATGCTCTCATAGCCTACCAGACTGCCTACTTAAAGGCTAATTATCCCCTGGAATTTATGGCTGCCCTGCTGACCGGGGTTATGTCCAGCAGCGAAAAGGTGGCCCTCTATATTGCGGACTGCCGCCGCCAGGGTATAGAAATACTGCCGCCTGATGTTAATGAAAGCGATGTCAATTTTACCGTGGTAGGAACCAACCGCATCCGTTTTGGTTTGGCTGCTGTTAAAAACGTTGGCAGAACGGCTATAGAAACGATTATTGAAACCAGGAAAAAGGAAGGCAAGTTTACCAGCCTCCAGGACTTTTGCAGTAAAGTTGACCTGCGCACCTGCAACCGCAAAGTGCTGGAAAGTTTGATTAAAAGCGGTGCTTTTGATTCCCTGGGTGGACTGCGCTCCCAGTATCTGAATATTATGGATGAGGCTTTGACAACTGGGCACCAGCTGCAAAAAGACAGGTTAAACGGTCAAATTTCCATGTTTTCTTACCTGGGCGATACAGCAAGTCCTGCGAGCGCTGGCGATGAACTTCCATCCATACCGGAATTTTCCCCTAAAGAAAAGCTTCTCCTGGAGAAAGAAATGGTCGGCCTTTATATTTCCGGACACCCTTTAAACCAGTACCGTCTCATCCTGGAAAACCTCCGCGGGGTTGTTTCCGCCGGTGAGCTCAGCGAAGTCGGTGATCGCCGCAATGTTGCCATTGCCGGAATGATCAGCTCTCTGCGGGCAATCTATACTAAAAAAGGGCGTCCCATGTCTTTCCTGAAGCTGGAGGACTTGACCGGGGAAGTTGAAGTAGTAGTTTTTAGTGATATTCATGAAAAATATCAGAAAGAACTGAAAGAAGACAGGGTTGTCCTTATTTACGGGAGTACTGATTATAAAGAGGAAGAAGAGGTTAAAATTATTTGTAAGGATATAATGTTTTTCCCTGCGGAACCGAGACAGCTTTTTATCAGGATTGAAGATGAAAAACCTTTAGGGGAAATGGTTTCCCTGAGGGATATACTGGCCTCTTATCCCGGGGGGACTCCGGTTTACCTTTATTTTGAAAAAAACGGCAAGCTGCTTCTTACGGGCCAGGAATGCTGGGTTAAAGATAACGAGGATGAACTTTATACACGCATCAAAAAGCTGCTTGGGCCGGATTGTTTGAAGATCCAGCAATTAGAAACCAGTTGAGATATTTTTGGATTAAAATATCTTTCTTCGTCAATACTGAAAGGGGTAAGCTTGGAAGCCAGCATTTTCGAATAATGGAGGGATAAAGGCTTGAAAAAAATCGCTGTTTTGACCAGCGGGGGCGATGCTCCGGGAATGAATGCCGCTATCAGGGCCGTGGTGCGCAAGAGTATTTATCACCGTTTGGATATTCACGGAGTGCGGCGTGGTTTTGCCGGTTTAATTAACAGGGAAATGTATCCTATGCAGCTTGGTTCTGTGGCTGATATTATCCACAGGGGAGGTACTATCCTCCATACGGCCAGGAGTCCTGAGTTTCTTACGAAAGAGGGGCAGAAAAAAGCGCTAGAGTTTCTGCAAGAGGAAAACGTTGAAGGGATCGTTATTATCGGGGGTGATGGTTCTTTCAGAGGGGCAAGGGTTCTTGAAGAGGCCGGTTTTACTACTGTTGGGGTTCCGGCTACAATCGACAATGACATTCCCTGTACGGATTTTTGTATTGGTTTTGATACGGCCGTTAATACGGTTACAGATGCCATCAACAAGTTAAGGGATACGGCTACCTCGCATGAGAGAATTTATGTTATAGAGGTTATGGGGCGCAATACGGGACACATCGCTTTAATAGCCGGTCTTGCCGGGGGGGCCGAGTCCATTATTGTCCCCGAAGCTCCTTTTGATTTGGCAGAGGTATGCAACCGCCTGATGCGGGGAGTGCAAAGGGGTAAACTACATAGTATCATTCTTGTCGCCGAGGGAGCTGCCAGTGCCTTGCATGTAGGAGATGAAATAAAAAGGCTTACGCAATTGGAGGTAAGGGTCACCATCCTGGGGCACTTGCAAAGAGGTGGAACACCTACTGCCTTTGACCGCATTCTGGCCAGCCGTATGGGAGCAAAGGCTATAGACCTGCTTTTGGAGGGCCGGGGCGATCACGCCGTCGGTTACTTCAAAGGTGAAATAAAGGCTGTACCTTATGATGAGCTATTTAGAAGCAAAAAAGAATTTTTATGGGATGATTACCAGTTAGCCAGTATTCTGGCTATTTAACAGGGGGAGATGTATTGGTGAGACGGACAAAAATAGTCTGTACCATCGGGCCGGCCTCAGAGGACCTGGAAACCATCAAGGTTCTTATACAGCGAGGTATGGATGTTGCCAGGTTAAATTTTTCTCATGGCACTTTACAGGAACATGAGAGCAGGATCAAAAAAATTCATGAAGCAAGCCGGCAGCTGGGTAAAAGAGTAGGCATACTGGTTGATACCCGCGGGCCGGAGATAAGAATAAAAACTTTCGCCCAGGGGGAAGTCGAGCTTAAAGAGGGGGAACGGTTTATCCTGACGGCGGAAGAAGTGGAAGGAGACAGCCGCAGGGTTAGTATTACTTATAAGGAACTGCCCCGAGATTTACACCCAGGCGCGCGGATCTTGCTAGATGACGGTTTGATCGAACTTAGAGCAGAAAAAGTAACTTCCACGGAAATAGAGACGCTGGTGATTCACGGTGGCAGGCTTTCTTCCCATAAAGGGATAAACGTGCCCGGTGTTTACATCAACCTTCCCATTCTTTCCGTAGAAGACGAGAGGGATATTGAGTTTGCACTGCAGCAAAATATTGACTTTATTGCTGCTTCGTTCATTCGCCGTGCGGCCGATATTTTTACGATAAGGTGCCTGTTAGAAAAAAATAAAGCCTCCGTCAAAATCATTGCTAAAATAGAGAATTACGAAGGGGTGAAAAACTTTCAGGAAATTCTCCAGGTAGCTGACGGGATCATGGTCGCCCGGGGAGACCTGGGAGTGGAAATTCCTGCCGAGGATGTTCCCCTGGTGCAAAAAACCCTGATTACCGCCTGTAACCGTGCCGGAAAACCTGTTATTACTGCGACGCAGATGCTCGATTCCATGATACGCCATCCCAGGCCAACCAGGGCTGAAGCCAGCGATGTGGCCAATGCTATCTTTGACGGTACTGATGCCGTAATGCTTTCCGGGGAAACGGCTGCCGGAGCTTTTCCGGCAGAAGCCGTAGAGACTATGGCCCGAATTGCCAGGAGGACAGAAGAGGCCCTGGAATACAGGGTAATACTGGAAAATTTAGAACCGGCTATCCAAAATACTGTAACTGATGCTATCAGCTATGCTACCTGCCGCGCGGCACAGGACCTGGGAGCAGCGGCCATTATCTCCGCCACCCAGTCGGGACATACGGCGCGGATGGTTTCCAAGTACAAGCCCAAAGCTCCGATCATTGCTGTTACTCCCTCTGAAAAGGTTGCCGCCGCTCTTTCCCTTACCTGGGGGGTTTACCCCTTGCTGTGCCCGCCAACACCAAGTACTGATGAAATATTTAATACCGCTGTAAAGGTAGCGATGGAAGCAGGGCTGATCCAGAACGGGGATCTGGTAATTCTTACGGCGGGCGTGCCGGTAGGGGTGCCGGGAACAACGAATTTTATGCGTATCGATACCGTGGGGGAAGTGATTATCCAGGGCCAGGGAATAGGCAAAACTGCCGTAACGGGTGTTGTTTACGTAGCCCTGGCTCCTGAAGATGCTTTGAAAATAGAGGAGGGCCAGATACTGGTAAGCACCTTTACCGACAAGAATTTTTTACCGGCCATGGAAAAGGCCGGTGCCATTATTACCGAAGTCGGAGGCCTGACCTCTCATGCTGCTATAGTAGGTTTGAACCTGGGCAAACCTGTGATCGTAGGAGCGGCAGGTGCCACCAGGGAGCTATCATCCGGCCAGCTGATTACTGTTGATGCTGTAAGGGGTTTGATTTATCGCGGGCGCGCTACAGTTTACTAGTGTGAAAATAGCGCAGCGTTTGCTGGTGGCGTAGTTCCGAACTTTGGGGAGGGGATTGTGCTTGATGAAACACAATGAAACTACTGTACGGGTGCGTTATAAAGATACGGACCAGATGGGAGTGGCTTACTATGCCAATTATTTCGTTTGGTTTGAGGTGGGACGGAGTGAATTTTTTCGGGGGTTGGGGATGAGTTATAGGGATCTGGAGCAAAGTGAAATTTTTTTACCGGTAATTGAAGCATTTTGTAAATATAAATACCCGGCCCGTTACGATGATCTGTTGCGGGTTACTACCAGGCTCAACCTTCTGGAGGAGGTTAAAGTTGGCTTCCATTATGAAATAGTTAACATTGAAAAGGATATCTTGTTAGCAATTGGTGAAACAATTCACGCTTTTGTAAACAGGAAAGGTAAACCTGTCGTGCTGCGCAAGCAAAATCCTTTTTTCTGGAGAATTATGAAAGATAAAGTCCTGGAAATAAAGGAAACCTGAAAAGAAGGACAAAAAAGGAGGTTTTATTCGAAAATGGAAAAACCCAGGACCGGAATAGTTTATCACGATGATTTTCTTCTCCATACCAACTTTTACCACCCTGAATGCAAGGAGCGACTGGAGGCAGTCATGGAAAAACTCAAGGAAAAAAAGGTTTTGCAACTCCTTGAGATTGTTGTTCCCCGTGAAAAAGCCTCTGAGGAAACCATTGCTCTAGTACACAGGGAGGACTATATTAAAGGTGTGGAGCATGCCTGCCAGAGTGGTTCGCGGCAGCTGGATATGGATACATACCTGACTCCGGAAACCTACGAAGTGGCCCGGCTGGCTGTCCAGGGGGGGCTTGATGCGGTGGACAAGGTTATGGGCGGCGAACTGGATCGGGTTTTCGCACTTCTCAGGCCACCGGGTCATCACGCCGAACCAAACAGGGGGATGGGCTTTTGTATTTTTAATAATATTGCTATTGCTTCCAGGTATTTGCAAAAAAAATACGGGTTAAAAAAAATTATGATTGTTGATTGGGATGTACATCACGGCAACAGCACACAGCACATCTTTGAAGAAGAAGCGGGGGTACTTTTCTTTTCCGTGCATCAGAGTCCTGCTTATCCCGGAACCGGCGGTCTAAGAGAGGTTGGCAGGCGTGATGGAGTGGGTTACACCATCAATGCTCCCATGCCTGCGGGATGCGGGGATGAAGATTATCTAAAGCTTTTTAACAAAATAGTACTGCCTGTTATGGATGAGTACAAGCCGAAAATGCTGCTCGTTTCCGCGGGGCAAGATGCTTACAGGGGAGATCCCCTGGCCTCCATGAATCTTTCCCTGCAGTGCTATGCTCAGATGGCAGAGTTGCTGGTAAAAGGTGCGGAAAAAAACACGGGAGGTAAAATGATATTCTTCTTGGAAGGCGGTTATAATGTTGATGCCCAGGCTTCCATTATCTATAATGTGCTCAACGTAATTTCCCGCTGGAACCTCCCCCTGGAGGAGGATAGAGAGCTTCACCGCAGCAGGGATGGAGCTGATACCATCGAAGCAGTTCGCGCCTTCCATCAACAGTACTGGAAAGCGCTGCAGTGACTTAGTATGAAAATAGCGCAGCGTTTGCTGGTGGCGGAGTTCCGGGTTCAGGGCAAGTTCTAGATGGGCGGAAAGTGTTTTAGACAAGTTCAACTCATATTATGGTAGCACTCGTCGCTTAAGGAGACGGCCAACAACTCGCTTCGCTCAGACAGTTGGCCGCCTTAACCTTCGCTCCTCGTGCTTTTTAATTTAAGAACTTGCTGATTTAAAGCAATGGTAACAT